>NZ_JBWLKM010000028.1:0-103899 GCF_059026085.1 Streptomyces sp. a15
GCACCCACGGCGCCCGGCACGCACTCTCGCCGCACCGGCCGAAACCCCAAGTACGTCCGGGCCATCGACGGGGCCTTTCGTCCGGCACACCGAGAGCACGCACCGGACACCGCGGGCACCGCACAAGACTTTCGAAACACCCCCTAGACGCCTCGGACTGGTACCGCGGTACCAGTCGACCGCCGAAGAGTCTCCCGTGGTCCCAGAGTCGGGACGGGATGCCCTCATAGCGTCGAACACGGATGCCGCGGTGTGCCCGTGGCCGAGTTCGAGGCGAGGAAGGCCCACTCCCATGATCGAAGCGCGTGAGCTGACGAAGCGGTACGGGGACAAGACGGTGGTCGACCACTTGAGCTTCACCGTCAAGCCCGGTGAGGTGACCGGCTTCCTGGGCCCCAACGGCGCGGGCAAGTCCACGACCATGCGCATGATCATCGGCCTGGACTCCCCCACCGGGGGCTCGGTGACCGTCAACGGGCGTCGCTACGCCCAGCACGCCGCGCCGTTGCACGAGATCGGCGCCCTGCTGGAGGCCAAGTCCGTCCACCCCGGGCGCACCGCGGTCGGTCACCTGATGGCGCTCGCGCACACCCACGGCATCTCCCGCCGCCGGGTGGACGAGGTCATCGAGCTGGCCGGTCTTGGCAGTGTGGCCGGCAAGCGGGTGGGCGCCTTCTCGCTCGGCATGGGCCAGCGGCTCGGCATCGCGGCGGCCCTGCTCGGCGACCCCGCGGTCGTCATGCTCGACGAACCGGTCAACGGCCTCGACCCGGAGGGCGTGCTGTGGGTGCGCCATCTGCTGTCCGGGCTGGCCGACGAGGGCCGCGCGGTGATGCTCTCCTCGCACCTGATGAGCGAGACGGCGCTGATCGCCGACCATCTGGTGATCATCGGGCGGGGGCGGCTGCTCGCGGACACGACGGTCGACGACTTCGTACGGGAGGCGGGCGGCGGCGGTGTGAAGGTCGCCACCACCGAGGCCCAGAAGCTGCGCTCGCTGCTGGCCGGCCCGGATGTCACGATCAGCTCCTCCTCGGCCGAGGAACTACTGGTCTCCGGGCGTGACGCCCGTGAGATCGGGACGATCGCCGCTCAGCACGGGGTGCCGCTGTACGAACTCACCCCGCGGTCCGTCTCCTTGGAGGAGGCGTTCATGGAACTCACCAGCGACGCCGTGGAGTACCACAGCGCCCCCGCCACCACCGCCCGAGAGGCCGCCTGATGACCGTCACGACCCTTCCCACGGTGTCGGTCCGCACAGTGACCGGCCGCCGGGTGCTGCGCTCGGAGTGGGCCAAGTTCTGGTCGCTGCGCTCCAGTTGGATCACCCTGGGCGTCGCCCTCCTCCTGTTGATCGCCATCGGGGCGATCGCCTCCGCCACCTACAGTCCCGACGCCTCCACGAACGACGGGCCGCCCGGCCCTGGTTCCGGCGGCGCGAGCGACGCGATCAGCGTGGCCCTGACCGGCTCGACCTTCGCGTCGCTGGCCATCGGGGTGCTCGGGGTGCTCATCTCCGCCGGCGAGTACAGCACCGGCATGATCCGCTCCACGCTGGCCGCAGTGCCACGACGGCTGCCGGTCCTGTGGTCGAAGAGCGCCGTGTTCGGGACGACCGCGTTCGTCCTCGCCACGATCGGCGCGCTGGCCGCGTTCCAGCTGGGCAGTCTGGGCCTGGACGGCGAGAAGATCGCGCTGTCCCTGGGCGACGAAGGAGTACTGCGCAGCCTGGTCGGCGCCGGCCTCTACCTCGGCCTGGTCGGCGTGTTCGGCGTGGCCCTGGGAGTCCTGGTCCGGTCCACCGCGGGCGGCATCGCGATCCTGGTCGGCGTCCTGCTCATCCTGTCCGGCCTGACCAGCCTGCTGCCCAACTCGTGGGAGGACACGATCTCCCCCTACCTCCCCGGCAACGCGGGGTCCGCCATGTACGCCCTGCACGAGTCCTCGGACGCCCTCTCGCCAGGAGCCGGGCTCGCGGTGTTCGCCGGCTGGGTGGCACTGACTCTCGCCGGAGCGGCATACCGACTGGCACGAACCGACGCCTGACCAGCGAACCGATGACAATGGGTGCCATGAATCCGGAACCGTCGGCAGCCGGCGCGGACACGGCCCGGGGGACCGCACTCCCCCCGCCCTCTGGGCTCGACGCCGCCTGGGCGCACCCGCTCCTGGGCCGTCTGCTGCGCGGGCAGCGCCGACAGCAGCGGCTGGACCGGCGGCATCCGTGGCTGCTCGACACCGTGGTCGTGCTGGCCATCGCCCTCATCAGCCTGCCCGACGTGTTCTCCGGCGGTGGCGACGACGGCCCCTTCGGGGACACCGGCAACCGCGGCGATCTGCCGACCGCCGTGGTGCTCGTATTCGCCATCGCAACCATCGTGCCGCTGTGGTGGCGTCGCAGGGCCCCGGCTTTCACGTTCTTCGCGATCGCGCTGGTGTCCCTCACCCAGTGGTCCCTGGGGATCTGGCAGCAGGCCGGCATCAGCATGCTCGTCGCCCTGTACAGCCTCGCCCTGCACGGTTCGCTGCGGATACTGGGCTGGGCCGCGGCGGTGACCCTCGTCGAACTGGTACTGGCCGTGTTCTTCCTGGTGCCCGTCGAGCATCCACTGCCCGGCATCTTCTTCCTGGTGGGAACGGCGACCGCGGCCGTCGCCATCGGACTCACGCTCCGTATCCGCCGGATGTATCTGGCCACGCTGGAGGACCGGGCCGCGCGGCTGGAGATCGAGCGCGACCAACGCGTCCGGCTCACCGCCGCCGCCGAACGCTCCCGGGTCGCACGCGAGATGCACGACATCGTCGGCCACAACCTCTCCGTCATGGTCGGACTCGCCGACGGCGCCGCGACCCTCGCCGCCAACAGGAACGAGAACTCCGCCGAAGCCCTGCGGATCATCGGCGACACCGGGCGGCAGGCCATGGGCGAACTGCGCCGCGTGCTGGGCGTTCTCCGTGCGGAGCAGCAGGAGAACGTGCGGCTGCTCAGCCCCCAGCCGGGCATCCGTGACCTCGACGCACTGCTGGGCCGGGTCCGCGCGGCGGGGCTGACGGTGACCTACCGGACGATGGGGGATCTCGACGCTCTGGGCAACGGCGTACAGCTCACGGTGTACCGCATCATCCAAGAGGCGCTCACCAACACGATCAAGCACGCCGGTACGGGCTCCGCCGCCGAGGTCACCGTGGCCGCCGACACCCGGGACGTGCGGATCCGGGTCGCCGACACGGGAGCACCGCCCGGGGCGGGCGGGCGAACGGAGCCGAGAGGCGGGACCGGCGAACCCGGGCACGGCCTGGTCGGCATCCGCCAGCGGGCCGCCATGTACGGCGGTGCCGTCACCATCGGCCCACGCGACACCGTGGGCGGCTGGATCGTGGACGTGGTCCTCGACGTGCCCGCCGCACCCGCCCCGTCGGCATCAGGAGAACATCTGTCATGACCACGGTGCTGATCGCCGACGACCAGCCGTTGCAACGCCTCGGCTTCCGCATGCTGCTGCAGGGCACCCCCGGCATGACGCCGGTCGGCGAGGCCGAGCACGGGTCCGAAGCCGTCCGCCTCGCCGCGGAACTGCGCCCCGATGTCGTCCTGATGGACGTACGCATGCCCGGCATGGACGGCATCGAGGCGACCCGCCGGATCGTCGCCGGCGGGGGCCGTACCCGCGTGCTCATCGTGACCACCTTCGACCTCGACGAGTACGCGTACGAGGGCCTGCGGGCCGGTGCCAGCGGATTCCTGCTCAAGGACGCCCGCCCCGAGGAACTCGTCGCGGGCATCAACGCGGTCGCCACCGGCGACGCCGTCGTGGCCCCGAGCCTGACCCGGCGGCTGCTGGACGCCTACGCCCACCAGGTACTCGCCCCGACCGACGCTCCCCCGCCGCCGGACCCCCGGCTGCACACGCTCAGCGACCGCGAACACGAGGTACTGGTCGCCATCGGCCAGGGCTGGACGAACGCCGAGATCGCCGAACGGCTCGTGCTCACCGAGTCCACGGTGAAGAAACACGTCGGCCGGGTCCTCGCCAAGATCGGGGCACGGGACCGTATCCAGGCCGTGATCATGGCGTACGACGCGGGACTGGTCAGGGCCAAGCCGTAGCCGATGCCCGGGGCCTCCTGGAACCCGCCCATGGTCTGCGCGCACTGGCACCGAGCAGGACCAGGGCCGGCAACGAGACGCCCCCGACAACCGCGCCCAGCCGCAGACCGGGCGGGCGGAACGTGCAGGTGACGTGGGTCGAGGTGCCGTCGAGGGGCACGGCGATCAGTCCGTAGTAATCCCCCGCGGGTACGGCGGACGCGTCGCCCGCGGCACACCGCCAACCGGCGATCCGGGGGGGCGCGACGACGGCGGTTCCCGTGCTGCCGGCGGGGAGTTCCGCCCGGATCGTGCCGCCGGAGACGGTCACCTCGGTGGCGCCGGTTGCCTCGAGCCGCCCGACGGCGGTGCGCAGCCGTGCGGTGTCCAGGCAGCCGACCGCGCCGTCCGGGACGGTGCCCGTCCGCTCGGGGGACAGCTCGATGCGCAGGCGGCCGGACGCCGGGACCGTGCCGAGGCGCTGCATGGCGGCGATCTTGGCGACGGGGTCGGACCGGAACCGCCCGGTCAGGCCGCGCGCGGAGTCGCCGGTGAGCCGTGCGGTGCCCGCGAACCTCGGCGCCCACAGGTACACCTCGCTGTCCGCCGGGCACCGGGCCGTGATCGTCGGCTTCTGTGCGGGGGTCCCGGAACGTGGGGCGGCAATGCGCAGCCCCGGCCGCGCGTCGTGGCTGCGGTCCGCCGGCTTTCCGGCGCCGGTTCGCACGGTGAGGCGGGGGACGGTGTAGACACGGGTGCCCAGCAGCAGTTCCTGGTTGCGGTACGGCGACGCCCCGAAGGCAGAAACGTTCGTGCGTGCGGCAATACGGCCGTGGGCACGGTCGGGCAATCCATGTGTGGCAGGCCCCCAGAGCATTCGGGACGCACGGCGTCTCCTTCGGGGACGTCACCCCCCGCGCGTCGTTGATTCCCCGACTTAGACGGGCCGTGTTTCCGGTTGGTTGTGCCGCCGCCGGAAATAAATGAGCGAATTCCGAATAGGTGTTCAGGCGTGCTGCACGACGCCGGTTATCCCCAGGGAAACAAAAGTCGTCCTGCGCATTACTCGGCAGTTAATGAACAGCAGTCGACTGGCATGTGCTGACGCCGCCAGGCAGGGAACAATCGCGGATTCCGGTCCGCGCGGCTGCATTTGCGCCAAGTCCGCACACCGGAGAACACGGGGACGGCTCGGCCTTCGACGGCGTCGGTGTCCGCGTGGGCAACACTCTGGCGCACGCTTTCTGTCCGCCGTCGTGCGGCGGGTTTCCGGGGGCGTCGACCGGACGTCGGGCGTACGGGAGTCGAACGCCGTACGGGGCTCTACTCAGACGACCGGTTCACCGATGCCCAGCATGTTTCCCTCGCTGTCGCGGAACCAGGCGGCCCGTTCGCCACGGGCTCCCTTGCTCGGGTAGTTCCCGTCGATGTCGGCGATTCCGTCCTTCGTTCGGAACCCGGGCAGGTCGACCTCTTCGAACGCCACGCCCCGCCGGCTGAGTTCGGACACGACGGTCTCGATGTCGTCGACCTCCCATCCCATCTGAGTGAAGGTGCCGGGCGAGGTTCCCGCCGACTTGAACAGGGCGAAGTCCGTGCCGCCGCACCGATACAGCAGCCCACCGGGCCGTTCGTCGACGGGCTCCACCGAGCTGCTCGGCGTAGAAACGCCGCGCCCGGTCCAGGTCCTGGGCTGGAAGCCTGGTCGCCACACGTCCCCGGGCCAGGATGTTCCTGTCGTCTGCGTTCACACCTCCACTGTGCCGTGCGCCGCCCCGCCTCGGATCCGCCGACCGGACGACACCGAGCGGGGCCGTCCGGGGCAACACACCTCCACGCCCTACGCATTGACATGTCCTCGTCTCAGCGCGACGCTGAGAGCGCTCTCAATAGGTACGGACCAAGCCGCTCCTGCTCGATTCCCCCCACTCGCACGGAGGTCGAGAGTGCTCCCCCAACACAACAGACACCCACTCGCAGCCCTGGCCGCGGTAGCCGCCCTGCTGGGCGCACTGCTTGCCTTCGCGGCGCCGTCGCCCGCGCAGGCGGTGCCCGCCACGATCCCCCTCAAGATCACCAACAGCTCCGGCCGCGGCGAACAGGTCTACATCTACAACCTCGGCACGCTGCTCTCGACCGGCCAGCAGGGCTGGGCCGACGCGGGCGGCACGTTCCACCCCTGGCCCGCCGGCGGCAACCCACCCACACCGGCACCGGACGCTGCCATCCCCGGACCGGCCGCAGGACAGTCGGCCACGATCCGGATACCCAAGTTCTCCGGCCGGATCTACTTCTCCTACGGCCAGAAGCTCGTCTTCAAGCTGACCACCGGCGGCCTGGTGCAGCCCGCCGTGCAGAATCCGAGCGACCCCAACCGGAACATCCTGTTCAACTGGTCGGAGTACACGCTCAACGATGCCGGGCTGTGGCTCAACAGCACCCAGGTGGACATGTTCTCCGCCCCGTACGCAGTGGGTGTGCAGCGCGCCGACGGCAGCACCATCAACACCGGTCATCTCAAGGCGGGCGGATACAACGCGGTCCTCAACGGCCTGCGCGGGCAGTCGGGCGGCTGGGGGAACCTGATCCAGACCCGGTCCGACGGGACGGCACTACGTGCGCTTTCACCCGGGTACGGGCTGGAGACCGGAGCCCTGTCCGCCTCCGTGATGGACGACTACGTCAACCGCGTCTGGCAGAAGTACGCGTCGACGACATTGACGGTCACGCCGTTCGCCGATCAGCCGAACACCAAGTACTACGGCCGGGTATCGGGCAACGTCATGAACTTCACGAACAGTTCCGGCGCCGTCGTCACCAGCTTCCAGAAGCCGGACGCGAACAGCATCTTCGGCTGCCACAGGCTCCTCGACGCGCCCAACGACGCGGTGCGCGGGCCGATCTCGCGCACCCTGTGCGCAGGCTTCAACCGCTCCACGCTGCTGGCCAACCCCAATCAGCCCGACGCCTCGGCGACCGCCTTCTACCAGGACGCCGTCACCAATCACTACGCGCGGCTCATCCATGCGCAGATGGCCGACGGAAAGGCATACGCCTTCGCCTTCGACGACGTCGGCCATCACGAGTCCCTCGTCCACGACGGCAACCCTCGGCAGGCCTACCTCACACTGGATCCGTTCAGCTGACCCGGTGTCCCGCACGCGGCCACGGCCGCGTGCGGGCACATGCGGCTGTGCATGCGCCCGCCACCAGGTACACCGTGACACCTGCTCCTCAGCCGTAGAGGTTCGAGGCGATGGTCAGGAAGACGAGAAGGTTCGGCACGGTCTCGACCTTGGCGAGCGCCCAGGCTCTGGGCTGTCCGTGCTGCCGGACGGCCACGAAGCCCCCGCCGACATCGATCGTCGCGACGGCCGACCAGGGCAGGACCCCTTCGCGTTCGGTGGAAATACCGGTGGCGTCCACGCTGAACGGGCCGTGACTCACCTTCTGACCCTCACGGACCGCCTCCCACACCTTCTGGGCCTGGGCGCGGGCGATGGCCTCGGAGATCAGGGGCAGCCAGGTCCCGAAGTCGGCGAAGCGGGACGAGATCTGCACCCTGGTGCCGTTGGGCGCTACCAGGGTGGAGGTGTGCGTGGTGTTGTAAGGGGTCTTCGTGCCCTTGTAGATGATCACTTCCTGGACGGTTTCCTGGTAATGGACCGCCTGGTCCCAGCGGACCGCGAACAACTGGCCGGCGCCCCTGTCCACGAGCAGCCCCCTCTCGAAGAGGTGCAGGCGTTGACTGCCGAGTTTCTTCCGGAAGTTGGGGCTGTTGAGCAGGGCACCGGTGCCCAGCGCGGAGAAGAACAGGGGGTACCACGCCACCCACCAGCTCGTGTAGACCCACAACAGGATGCCTCCGGTCGCCAGGACGGCGATGCCGGTCAGGGAAGCGGCGATGAACAGTCCCCGGTACTTCTCCTGCACGTCGACCTCCTTCCTCGGCAGGAAGGTGTGTTCGAGTCGGCCGAAGCCTCTACGGGAAGCCAGTTGGGCGGCTTCAGGGGACGGGGAACCCGGCACGCTCATACAGGGGCCTCGGTTTCGTTTCGGAGCGACACTCGTCAAGGCCGCTTCAGCTGGTCGTGTGGTCAATGAGGTGAGCGAGCAGCCGGGTGCGGGGGACCATCTGCGCGATCTCGACGTACTCGGTGTCCGCGTGCGCGCCACCGCCCACGGCGCCCAGGCCGTCCAGCGTCGGACAGCCCGCCGCCGCGGTGTAGTTGCCGTCCGAGGCACCACCGACGGCGCTGCCCCGCAGCGGTTCCTGGCCCAGTTCCGCGGCGAGCCGGGAGGCGAGGGCGAACAGTCCGGCGGAGGACTCCGGTTCCATGGGCGGCCGTTGCCTGCCGCCCAGCACTTCCAGCCGGGCTCCGGGCGTCCGGGCGGTGAGCCCCCGCATGAGCTCGTCGATACGGTTCTGTGCCGCCGTGGTCGGCGCTCGCACGTCCACCGACACCCGCGCCAGCGCGGGCACCGTGTTGCGCGCGCTGCCGGCCGACAGCAGGGTGGGCGTGACGGTCGCGAAGCCCAGGACCGAAGGGGCGACACCGACCGCGCCCGTCGAGTCCCCGAGGCCGGCGACGGCCAGCACCTGATGAGCGGCCTCGACCGCGGCGTTGACTCCTTTGTGCGGTTCCAGACCCGCGTGCGCGGCCCGGCCGTGCACCACGACCTCGTATCGCGAAGTGCCCTTGCGGGCGGTCTTGAGGGCACCCCCCTCGTCCGCGGACGCCTCCAGCACGAAGGCGGCCGCGCACCCCCGCACGGATTCCTCGATCAGCCGCCGGGAGGTCGCGGAGCCGACTTCCTCGTCCCCGTTGACCAGTACGCACACCCCGTCCGGGGAGGGCAGGGAGGCCAGCGCGTGGAACATCTGCACCAGGCCCGCCTTCATGTCCAGGACCCCGGGACCGCGGGCGATCCCGTCGGCAACCGACCAGGAGTGCGTCTGGAGCGAGCCCATGGGCCACACCGTGTCGTGGTGTCCCATCAGCAGGACCCGCGGAGTGCCGAAGCTCCACCGCAGATGGGTCACACCGTCGATCACGATCGTCTCCGGCGCGGCCCCCAACAGCCTCGTCCCGAGGGCGCCGACCACCTCGGCGCTTCGCGCCAGCGCCGCGTGGTCCGCCGAGAAGGACTCGCAGAGCACGAGGTCCTCCAGATCGGCCAGCATCGCCGGCACCGTGAGCGCAGGCCGCCGGGTCACCGGTCCCGCCCCATCCCAACTCCCCCTCGTGACAACACACTTCCCCCCTCGGATCTCATCGGCCATTGGGTGCGGCGGAGCTCGCTCCCCCTCCGAAGCTCCGCCGCGTGAACGACGTTAGGGTGGGGCAAGGCATTCCACCAGCGACTGGATTGCATGGGATCTATGCGTCTGGGGAATGTGTTGGCCACGATGGTGGTGGCCGGATGAGGGCCTTGGGGGGAGGGGGAACGTGTTCGAGATCGACGCACTGCGGCTGCTCGTGGCCGTTGCCGAGACCGGATCGTTCACGAAAGCAGCGGTTCGGCTCAACTACACGCAGTCCGCGGTGTCCCGACGGATCGCCACGCTTGAACAGCAGGCGGGCGGACCGCTGTTGGAACGGCTTCCTCGGGGCGTACGGCTGAACCCCGCCGGCCGTACGCTGCACCGCCACGCCATGGAGGTGCTCGACCGGCTGTCGCGGGCGGAACGGGAGCTGGCCGTGCTGCACGCGGGGCACGGCGGGCTGCTGCACATGGGCGCGTTCGCCACCGCCAACATCTCGCTGGTGCCCACCGCCCTGCGGGCACTCCGGGACGCCAGGCCGGATGTCGAGGTCGTCGCGGTCGAGGGCCCGACCCACACGCTGGTGGAGCGCCTCACGGACGGAGCGCTGGATCTCGCCGTCGTCAGCGACTACCCGTCCGGTCTGCCGCCGGCCGACGGTGTCACGACGACGATGCTGTGCGAGGACGAGCTCCTCGTCGCTCTCCCCCGCGAGCACCGCCTGGCCGACGCCAGGACGGTCGACCTGTGGGAACTGCGCGACGAGGCCTGGCTCCAGAACGCGTACGGCGACCGTCCCACGATGCTCGCCGACGCCTGCTCGCGGGCGGGCTTCACCCCCAGGAAGATCATCCGGATCGCGGAGTGGTCCGGGAAGTTCGGCTACGCGGCCGCCGGACTCGGGGTGGCACTGGTCCCCTCGCTGGCCGCCTGGGCGGTCCCCGACGAACTCGTCCTGCGCCCCCTCACCGACCCGGCCCTGCGCCGGACCGTACATGTGGCGCTGCCTGCTGCCCCGCTACCGGCGGCACTCACACTGCGGGATCTGCTGCGCGACACCTTGACCACGACAGAGCCGCACGCCGTCCCGGGCCGTAAAGAAGATCTGCGCGGTGCGGCGGGCATGGGCGAGCACCGCAAGATTCGACACAACCGATCGACACCCCGATCGTGATGGCGTTGGCTGACCGGCATGCCAGAACTGCGTACTGATCGTCTTCTGCTCCCCCGGTGGCGGGAGTCCGCCCTCGGACCGTGGGCGGCGATGAACGCCGATCCCGAAGTCCGAGAACACATCGCTTTGCTCCGGTGTCAGCAGTGGCCCCAGGCTGGAGACCGGTGAGTTCGTCGGCCGCGCCGGCCTGGACGAGGTGGACGAGGACATGCCGTTCACGGGGGTGGACATCGGGTGGCGGTTGGCGCGTTCGGCCTGGGGTCACGGTTACGCCACCGAGGCTGCCCTGGCCTGCCTGGCCTTCGGCTTCGACGCTCTCGGGCTGCCGGAGATCGTTGCGTCGACGACCGTCGACAACCTACGTTCCCGGGCAGTGATGCGCCGGATCGGCATGATCCGGGACCCGGCCGACGACTTCGAGGATCCGAGCGTGGCCGAAGGGCTGCTTCGCCGGTGTGTGCTGTACCGGATACGGCCAAGAGGCAAGGGCCCACACGAACGACGTACCGCATGACCATCCGCATCCCACCTCACGTTCCGAGGGCGCCCTCATCCGGCCGTCGCACCATGTAGACGTCGATCGGGTCCTGAACCTCCACGGTGAACCCGTGGCGCTCGTACAGTCGCCGGGCGGCGCTGCCCTGCAGGACGTTCAGGCGGACGAGCGCACCGTCGGCGTCGGTCCGCTCCAGCAGGTGCCGCAGGACGGCCGAACCGAGCCCGCGGCCCTGCAGGTCCGGAGCGAGATAGAAGTGCTCCAGCCACCGCCCGTCCTCGGCCGGACGCACCGCGACACAGCCCGCGAAGGCACCGTCGGACACGATGACCGACGTGTGCTGCGGGGCGAAGGAATCCCGCAGCCGCTGCCGGACTCGATGCTCGTCGAACCGTCCCAATCGTTCCAGGTCCGGGCGCATCACCGTCGCCCGGAGCTCCGCGATCGCCTCGACATCCGCCGGTTCTGCGGGCCGCAGCGCCCAATTCCACGGGACGGCCCGCTCCGATCGCAGGCGCCGGCCGAACCGGTCGCACCGGCCGGAGCCCGTCTGCCCTCGCACTCGTATCCACGGCCGGAGTATGTCAATGACCCGCGGTGATCACACACGCATCGAGATCATGCGTGGAGATGCCTTGAACGCGGCTCACTTGTGCTGCTGGAAGATCCACTCGCGGATGCCCTCGATGGTGTAGGCGATCGTCCAGGTGCTCAGGTGGTTGTTGATGGAGTTGCCGGTCTCGTCGGCAGGCACGACGGTGCCCTTCTGTGAAGGTCCGCCGACGGAAGACGTCGGCCGCCTCAACTCGCAGTACATGGACCGCGGTCGGGTCAGAAACCGACGTCCGCGGGACGGTATGTCGGCGGGCGGCGCACTCGGCCGGCCTGCTCGTAGGCGTAGGCCAGGCGGAGCAGGGTCGGCTCGCTCCACGCCGTGCCCATGAACGTCAGACCGACCGGCAGGCCGAACGCGAAGCCTGCCGGGACGCTGATCGCCGGATATCCGGCGAGCGCGGCGGGCGTCGAGGCGCCGCCGCCGTGACTGTCCCCGCGGATCAGGTCGATCTTGGCCGGCGGTCCGGTGGTCGGCATCACCAGCGCGTCCAGGCGGAATCGGCGCAGTACCGCGTCGATGCCCTCGGCGCGCGACAGCCGGTGGTTGGTGGCCAGCGCCTCGCGGTACTCGCGCTCGGTGACGTGCAGTTCGTGCACCGCCTCCAGTCCGTCCTGGCGCACGTAGCGCAGTTCGCGGTCGGCGTGCGCACGGTTGAACGCGATCAGCTCCGCCAGGCTGCGCGGGTGGTCACCGCGGGCGCCGGCCAGGTAGGAGTTCAGCGCGCGCTTGATCTCGTACACCTGGACGACCGGCGAGCTGGGCAGGTCCTCGAGTTGCTCGGCCGTGGGAATGTCGGCCGGGTCGACCACGGTTGCACCGGCCTCGCGCAACGTGGCGATCGCGCGCTCCGCGATCTCGTCGGCGTGGTGGCTGTAACCGAAGTACACGGCGCGCGGTACGCCGATCCGCGCTCCCCGGAGTCCCCCGGCATCCAGGAACCGGGTGTAGTCACGATGAAAGTGCCCGCGGCTGGCCTCGGTCGCAGGATCGCGGTCGTCGACGCCGACGAGGGCGCCGAGCAGGATCGCGGCGTCGCGGACCGTGCGCGCGATCGGACCGACGCTGTCCTGGCTGGGCACCCCGGGGATCACTCCCCCGCGCCCGACCAGTCCGACGGTCGGCTTCACCCCGACCACGGAGTTCGCCGAAGCGGGGTCGATGATCGAGCCGTTCGTCTCGGTTCCGATCCCGGCGACGCACAGGTTGGCCGCGGCGGCGACCGCCGCACCGGAGCTGGACTCGTTCGGCGACCGGTCGAGCTTGTACGGGTTCCGGGTCTGCCCGCCACGGGCGCTCCACCCCGCGTGGTGGGTGAGCGACATCCCGCCCCCCACTCACTCAGGTTGGTCTTGCCGAGGATGACGGCACCGGCCGCACGTAATCCGGCGGCGACTGTGGCGTCCGCTGTCGGCCGTAGGCCTTCCAGGGCGAGTGATCCGGCCGTGGTGTGCATCCGGTCCGCGGTCTCCACCAGGTCCTTGAGCAGGATGGGCATGCCGTGCAACGGCCCGCGGCGGTTGCCTTCGGCGTCCAGGCGACGGGCCTCCTGCAGCGCGTCGGGGTTGACCTCGATCACCGCGTGCAGGAGGGGATCGACGCGTTCGATCCGCTCCAGGTAGTAGCGGGTGAGCCGTTCGGCGTCGAGCCGCCCGTCGTCCATCCGCCGGCGAAGCTCGGTGATGCCCAGCTCGTCCAGTTCTCCCGCCGCGGCCTGGGCCTGGGCCGGAACTCCGCCGAGCAAGGGTGTGGCTGCCGCAGCGGTGCCGAGCGCGAGCACGCTCCGGCGCGTGGCGTTGGTCCGGTCCATTGGGTGCGGCTCCTTCACTGGACGGCCGACGCGGCACGTCCTCATGCACCGGAACGCTATAGACGTCGCCGGCGTATCTCGCTCCGACGGTCCCCCGACTCCGTACTGGAAAGAACCCCCTGCTTGACCGGGGGACACCCGGAATGCCAGGCCCGGCGCACCGGCGGACGAACGGAGTCGTGATGAGAGACGGACTGATGCCTTCTCGATGGGGCACTCGTTCGTCACCAACGAGTGAGGGGTGAAAGACCGCTCATGGAGATCTCAGGCGTCATCAGCGCAATTGTCATCGGTATCGTGATCGGTGTTCTCGGCCGACTCGTCCTCCCCGGCCGTCAGCGGATCGGCATCCTCTGGACGATCGGGGTCGGCATCATCGCGGCGTTCATCGGAACCGGCATCGCATCCGGCCTCGATGTCGCCGACACCGAGGGCGTCGACTGGGTCGAGTGGATCATCCAGATCGCGCTCGCGGCCTTCGGTGTCGCCGCGGTCAGCAAGGTGAAGCTGCGCCGCTGACCGGCAGCCGCACCACCCGGCGGATTCCAGGCAGCCCACGCAGTCCGGCCGCGCTCGCCGGTGCTCCGAGCACCGCGCGGGCGCGGGCGGCGTCGTGCCTACATCCGCGCAGGACACTCGGCCGGCGGATCCCGGCCGTGTGAGCGGCAGCCGCCGACGGCCTACTCGGAACCGACCACTCCGGTCTGCGCCTTCGTCGGAGCCGCCTGCGGCATCCGGTCCGCGATCTGCGCCCCGTTCACGTCACCGCTGTGCCTCTTGGCTCGCTGGATCTGTTCGTAGACGTGGGCGCGGAGTTCGGCGAAGCGGGTGCTGGAGCGGGTGTGCAACTGGTCGCGCTCGTCAGGGAGGTCGATGGTGAGGTCCTCCTGCACGACGGTCGGCGACGTGGACAGGATGAGGGTGCGCTGTCCGAGGTAGACCGCCTCGTCGATGTCGTGGGTGACGAACAGGACGGTGACACCCAGTTCGCGCCACAGGCGCCGGATGAGGTCCTCCAGGTCGGCGCGGGTCTGCGCGTCGACCGCCGCGAAGGGCTCGTCCATGAGCAGCACCTTGGGCTCGTACGCGACGGCGCGGGCGATGGCGACGCGCTGCTGCATCCCTCCGGACAGCTGCCACGGGTACGCCTGGTGGGCGTCGGCGAGACCGACCACCTCCAAGGCGTGGTCGACCAGCTCGCGCTCACGTGCTGTGCCGAGCTTCTTGCGGCGCAGCGGCAGGGCGACGTTGTCCCGTACGTTCATCCAGGCGAACAGGGAGCGGCCGTACTCCTGGAAGACGACCGCCATGCCGGGCGGCGGCCCGTCGACCGGACGGCCGTCCAGGCGCACTTCGCCACGGGTGGGAGTGAGCAGTCCCGCCATGCACTTGAGCAGGGTGGTCTTGCCGCAGCCCGACGGACCGACCAGACACACCAGTTCGCCCGCGGCGATGTGAAAGGTGAGGTTGCGCAGCGCCTCGACGTTGCGGTGGCGGCCGGTGTAGATCTTCTGCAGGTCCTGTACGTCGAGCATCGACGTCTCCTTGTCAGGGGTTGCGCTGTGCGCGGCGCAGGCCGTGGTACCAGGCCAGGGCGCGGTTCTCGGCGAATCGGAAGAGCAGGGAGAGGAGGAAGCCGAGCAGGCCGAGCAGCAGGACGCCGCTCCACATCTCGGGGATGGCGAAGGAGCGTTGGAACTGGACGATGGTGAAGCCCAGTCCGTTGCTGGAGGCGAACATCTCGCTGATGACCATCAGGATGATCCCGATCGACAGTGCCTGCCGCATGCCCGTGACGATCTGCGGGCTCGCCGATCTGAGCACCAGGTGCCACAGGCGCGTCGGTCCCGTGATGCCGTAGGACCGGCAGGTGTCGCTGAGCACCTCGTCGACGGCGCGGACGCCCTCGACGGTGTTGAGCAGGATCGGCCACATGCAGCCGCTGACGATGACGATCACCTTCATGGTGTCGCCGATGCCGGCGAACAGCATGATCACCGGTACGAGTACGGGTGGCGGGATGGCACGGAAGAGTTCCAGGACCGGCTCCAGTACGTCCCGTACGACCCTGCCGGTGCCCACCACCAGCCCGAGTCCCACTCCGGCGACCACGGCGAGGAGGTAGCCGGCGGTGAGCCGGAGCAGGCTGGGCAGGACGTCCGACCGGAGCCGCTCGGGTGTCCAGACCTCTCCGAACTTTCCGAGGGTGGTGGAGAGCGGCGGGAGATAGAAGTCGGTGCTGCCGGCGCTGGTGAACCACCACAGGGCGAACAAGGCCCCGGGCAGGCCGCCGGCGAGCAGGGCGCGCCGGAACACGGTACGGACGGTCATCCCTCGGCCCCTCTCCTGCGGTTCGACTGGTGCCAGTGCAGCGCGCGGCGTTCCACCGCCCGTGCGACGAGGTTGATGGCGACCCCGAGCAGCCCCGTGACCAGCACCAGGGCGTAGACCTGCGGTACGGCGCCGGAGGACTGCGCGACGGCGAGCTCGCGCCCCAACCCCGGGGAGCCGATGACCAGTTCGGCGGTGACGGCGAGGACGAGAGCCACCGTGGCGGCCAGCCGTACGCCCGTCATCACGTAAGGCAGCGCGGTCGGCCACATGACGTGCCGTACCCGCCCCCACCTGCCCAGCCGGTAGCTCCGGGCCGTGTCGTCGGCGACCGGGTCGACGTCCTGCATGCCTGCCAGCACCTGGACGAGCACCTGCCAGAAGGAGGCGTACACCACCAGAAGCAGCTTCGACCGCAGGTCCGTTCCGTACATGAGCACCGCGACGGGGATCAGGGCCACGGACGGGATCGGCCGCAGGAACTCGATGGTGGAGGCCGTCGCGGCACGCAGCAGGGGCACGGAGCCGATGGCCACCCCGGCCACCACACCCGCCCCGACCGCGATGGCCAGGCCCAGCGCCCAGCCGGTCAGGGTGTCGCCGAGCGCGGTCCAGAACGGGTCCTCGGCGAGCAACTGCCACAGGGCACGACCGGTTTCCGAGGCCGGGGGCAGGTAGTCGGCGGACACCAGTCCGACGTGCGGCAGTACCTCGAGTACGGCGACCAGGCCGGCCAGTCCGGCCAGGCCGCGCAGGGCAGCGGTGGGAACCGGGCGGCGCCGGCCGGAGGCGCTGCCGGAACCGATGGCCGGCCCGGCAGCGGGCGCCATCACAGGGGTGAGGTCGTGGTGGCTCACGAGAACAGGGCGTCCAGATCGGGCTTCTTGTCGCCGAAGAGGCCGTCCTTCTCACTGAGGGAGGCCAGCTTCTGCAGGGAGGCCATGTCGACGCTCGCCGGCCAGCTGGGCAGCGTGAGCTTCTGCTGCACATCGCCGCTGATCTTGGTGTAGGTGGCGAGGATCTGACGCGCCTCGTCCGGGTGATCGGAGGCGTACTGCAGCGACTCGGTCATGGCCTCGGTGAACTTCTTCACCAGGTCGGGGTTCTGCTGCTGCACCTGGGTCGAGGTGAAGTACGTCGCCACGGTGAGCTTGGGGTCCGTCTCGGCGAACGGTGAGGCCACCACGCGGGCACCCTGGCCCTTGGCGATCGTCATCGCGGGCTCGCCCATCCAGGCGGCGTCCACCCGCCCGCCGTCCAGGGCGGCCGGCATCTGGTCGAACGGGATCTCGACGAACTTGACCTTCGACGGGTCGCCGCCGGCCTGACGGACCGACTCGCGCACCGTCGTGTCCCCGATGTTCTGCAGGGTGTTCACCGCGACCGTGCGCCCGGCCAGGTCCTTGGCCGACTTGATCGAGCTGTCCTGCTTCACGGCCACTCCGGTGACGTCGGCGCCGACCTTGCCGTTGGAGGCCGCGCCGTTGGCCACGGACTTGACCGGAACTCCCTTGACCTGGGCGATCATCAGCGACGTGGTGTTGCTGAACCCGAACTGGAACTGACCGCTCACCACGCCGGGGATGATGGCCGCGCCGCCCTGGGCGCTCACCATCTCCAGCTTGATGCCGCGGCTGTCGAAGAAGCCCTTCTTCTGCCCCAGATAGAGCGGCGCGACGTCGACGATGGGGATGATGCCGACCTTCACGGTGGCGGTCTTGTCCCCGCTCGAGGCCGACGGCCCGCTCGATCCCGAGTCCGAGGACCCGCAGCCGGCTGCGCCGACGATGGTGATCAGTACTGCGGCAAGCCCGAGAATGCGCCTTTGCATGGGCTCCTCCTGACGGAAGGCAAACGGGTGGATGGTGTGAGTGGCATGAACTGCCCTGGTCACGAGGCGTGCGGACGATGAGTGAGGCAGCGAAGCGGCGAACGGGCCACGGCTGCTCGACTCATGACTCAGCACTGAATGTTGTGCACTTTCTTGACGGCGGCAATCTACACACCTACCTTCGCGCTGTCAGCACTCCGGACAAGTGAGGTTGCGACAGCACCGCCACCTCCCCACCCCCACCGGGAAAACCCGCCGAGCGGGCACCCGATGGCGCCCACGGCCCGCCCGCCCGAAAGGGAGCTACGCCCGTGAAAACCCGCACCAGAACCCGCACCCTGGTCGTCCTGGCCGCTCTGCTCCTGTGCGGCCCGGTCTCCCCGGCCGCCCGCGCCGCCGACTCCACCGCTCATGTCGAGGGCACGCTGCCGTCCGGCGCCGCCTATCTGATGGACATGCCCGCGCGCTGGAACGGCACCGTCCTGCTGTACAGCCACGGCTATCGCCCGGCCGGGTCTCCCAACCCCGCCCAGAACGCCCCCGACGACGCCACCAAGTCCCTGCTGCTGAAAGCCGGTTACGCGCTCATCGGCTCCTCCTACGCCACCACCGGCTGGGCGGTCACGGACGCGGTGCCCGACCAGCTCGCCACCCTCGATGCCTTCACCGGCCGGTTCGGCCCGGCCCGCGAGACCATCGCCTGGGGCACCTCCTACGGCGGACTCGTCACCACCGCCATCGCCGAACGCCACCCGCAGCGCATCAACGGATCCCTCTCCATGTGCGGCCTGGTGCAGGGCGGCGTCGCCAACTGGAACAGCACCCTCGACCCGGTATTCGCTCTCAGGACCCTGCTCGCGCCGGACTCCGGCATCCCGCTGACGGGACTCGGCAGCCAGAGCGAGGCCGCCGCGGCGGCGAACACCCTGTCCGCGGCCGTGACCGGCGCACAGTCCACCAGCACCGGCCGGGCCCGTATCGCGCTGGCCGCCGCGCTCCACAACATCCCCGGCTGGAACAACCCCGCCCAGCCCCGCCCGGCACCCACCGACTGGGACACCCAGGAGGCCAACCAGTACCAAGGGGTCATGGGCCTGATCCTCTACCCCGCGTTCTCCTGGCGGCAGGAGGCGGAAGGCCGCGTGGGCGGCAACATGTCCTGGAACACCGGGGTCGACTACACGGCGATGCTCCACCGCTCCCCGCTCCACAAAGAGGTCGCGGAGCTCTACTCCAAGGCCGGCCTGTCCCTGCGCAACGACCTCACCGCGCTGAACAAGGCGCCCCGCATCAAGGCCGACCGGGGAGCGGTCGAGAAGATGGCCCGTACGAGCTCCTTCACCGGCAGACTGACCAAGCCCCAGTTGGACATCCACACCACCGGCGACGGACTCATCCCCGTCCAGGCCGAAAGCGCCCTGCGCCGGGCGGTCGCCGCCGCGGGCTCCGCTCCCCTGTTGCGGCAGTCCTACGTCGAGAACGCGGGCCACTGCACCTTCAGCCCCGGCGAGCAGATCGCCGCCCTGCACACCCTTAAGGACCGCATCGCCACCGGCCGTTGGAAGGCCGCCGACCCCGACGCCCTCAATGCCCGCGCCGCCGAGGCCGACCCCACCACGCCCGCCCGCTACGTGCACTACCGCCCGGCGTCCTACCCGCGTCCTTATGACCTCGCCCACCCCGCCGACCGCGTCCGCGGCTGACGCCCGGTCGCCCGCGGGGGCTCCGGCGGGCGACCGTACCCTTGTCGACGTGCACGAAGAACTCCGGCAGACCGCCGTCGACGCCCCCAGCGGACCGCAGCTGCGCCCCCAGTCGCTCATGCTCGCCTTCTTCGGCAACCACGTTCTGGACGAGGGGCCGCTGGGCGTGTACTCGGGCAGCATCATCGACGTCCTCGCCCGGGCCGGAGTCGGCGAGCAGGCCGTGCGCTCCACGCTCTCCCGCATGGTCAACCGCGGTCTGCTGCAACGCCAGCGCGAGGGACGCCGCATGTACTTCGGCCTCACCCCGCAGGCCGCCGAGATCCTCCGGGACGGAAGCAAGCGCCTGTGGGACACCGGCGCCGTCAACGACGACTGGGACGGCACCTGGACCCTCCTCGGCTTCTCCCTCCCCGAGTCCTGGCAGCGCCAGCGTCACGACCTGCGCTCCCGGCTCACCTGGTCGGGCTTCGGCGCCCTGTACAGCGGCCTGTGGATCGCACCCGGTGACGTCGACGTCTCCGGCATCGTCGCCGAACTCGGCCTCGCGGCCCACGTCAAGATCTTCCACGCCACGGCCGACGACGCGACCGACGTCGGCCTGATGATCCGCGACACCTGGGACCTGGACAGCGTCGCCGCCCGGTACGCCGACTTCGACAAGCACTGGACCGCCTGGCTCGACACCGGCTCCGGCGACCCGGTCGGCAACCGGCTGCGTCTGATCAGCGAGTGGCTCGACATCATCCGCACCGACCCACGCCTGCCCGCCCGGCACCTCCCCGCCGACTGGCCGGCGCAGCCCGCGCACGACACCTTCCACCGCATCGCCGACCAGACCGCGGCGCCCGCCCGCCGGATGGCCGCCGAACTGCTCGAGACCATCCCCTTGCGCTCGTCCTGAGCCACCGCGCACGCTCGTCTCCACCCACACCCAGAGGTGGAGACGGTGCTCGCACGCGTCCGTATGCGATCAACGGGTTCACGAGCGACCGTGGTACCCATGGGCCCGTCCCGGCGCGACGTCGGAGGGCGTCGGCAGCGCGGCGGCCGGAGCTGTCGTGGCGCCGGGTCCCTGTGTCCGCCCCGGTCCTCTCGCGTCTCGACCTGCCTCGGAGGTGATCGCCATGTGCCGGTGGCTCGTCTACTCAGGGACTCCGCAGCTCCTCGAAACCATCCTGTACAAGCCCGCGCACTCACTCATCGACCAGAGCCTGCACTCCCGGATGGGCGTGGAGACGACCAACGGGGACGGCTTCGGCATCGGCTGGTACGCGCAGGACGCGGACCTCGGCAGCCCGGCCGTCGTCCGCGAGACCGGACCGGCGTGGAACAACCGCAATCTGCGGGAGATCGCCGGGCACGTCAGGTCCTCGCTCTTCTTCGCCCACATCCGCGCGTCGACGGGCACGGCAGTGCAGCAGACCAACAGCCACCCCTTCCGGCACGGCCGCTGGATGTGGATGCACAACGGAGCCATCGCCGGCTTCCCCGCCATGCGCAGGGACCTCTGCCTGGCCGTGGACCCCTCGCTGTTCGCCGCCATCGAGGGGTCCACGGATTCCGAGGTGATGTTCTTCCTGGCGCTCTCCATGGGACTCGAGGACGACCCTCCGGGGGCGGTCGCCCGGATGGCCGGGCTGGTCGAGCGCACGGGTCACGCACACGGCATAACCGCCCCGCTCCAGATGACCATCGCGACCACCGACGGCACCAGTGTCTGGGCGTTCCGCTACGCCAGCGACGGCGACGCCCGCTCGTTGTACTACAGCAGCCGCGTGGACTCGCTGCGGGCACTGCACCCCGACGTGTCGTTCCTGAAGGACCTGTCCGAGGAAACGCGCCTCGTCGTGTCCGAGCCCTTGGGCGATCTGCCAGGAGCCTGGAACGAGGTGCCGGAGCACAGCTACGGCGTGGTGCGATCCGGCGCGGACGAACTGCGCTCCTTCGCGCCGGTCTAGGCGCCGCCGGAAACGCGGCTGCGTATCGCGGGCCCTCCTGACATCGTGGTGCCATGACCATCGACGTTCGCCCGGCTTCGGTCTTCGAGGATGTCCGTGCCCTGCTCGGCCCGAAGTCACCTGGAGCCAACGTCTGCTGGTGCCTGAGCTACCGGATCCCCTCCAGGCTCAACAACGAGCTTCGCGGACCGGCCCGCGGTGAGTACGTCGCCGAGCTGTGCCGTACGGGCCCCCCTCCGGGGGTGCTCGCCTACGACGGCGACGAGCCGGTCGGCTGGGCCGCCGTGGCACCGCGCTCGGACACCTCCTTCGCGCGCAACCGCAAGATCCCGCACGTCGACGACCTGCCGGTCTGGTCGCTGTGGTGCATCCGCGTGCGCCCCGGTCACCGGAAGAAGGGGATCTCCCACGCCCTGATCGCCGGCGCGGTCGAGTTCGCCCGCGCCCACGGCGCACCGGCGATCGAGGCGTACCCCCTCGACAACGGCGACGCCAAGGTCGACCTGACGATGGCGTACGCCGGGCTGCGGAGGAACTTCGAACGCGCCGGGTTCACCCACGCCGCCGACACCACGTCGGTGCTGGCCGGACACCCCCGCGTCCTGATGCGGCTCGACCTGCGCTGAACCGGTGCCCTCGCCCGGCCTCACGCTCGCTTCAGCATCACCACGAGGCCGGCCGCCACCAGCCACACCGCCAGCAGCATCGGGGTCAGCCAGGCACTGAACGGCCCCGCCAGGCACAGCACACCCACGACGAGAGCGGCCCAGGTCAGCCACGAGGGCAGCATCGCGACACCTTCGGTGCCACGGGAAGTGCGCCAGAGGGCGAGCAGCAGCACCGCGGCGCCCACCATCGCCGCGACGAGTCCCCCGTACGCCACGTCCATCAGCAGGATCGCGATCAGGGCCGGGTACGACCCGGAAGACGTCGACGTGGTTCGCCGTGATGCCGTAGATGTTCCCGGCGATCGCCGCGACCATGAGAAGCACCACGAAGACGGTCCCGCCCGTGAGCGCGAGGGTGGAGCGGCCGCCGGCGGCGCGTACCAGTACCGGCAGGAAGCACAGGAACGCCAGTCCGGCCGCGAGCAGCAGCAGGGCGGAGGTCTCGGCGAGTGCCTGGTTGCTGTCCTTGGAGTAGAACGTCACGACCTCACGGATCGCGTCGTCGTCCTCGGTGTCCGGCGTTCGCCAGGTCAGGACATGGCCGGCGATCATCAGTGCGCCGGCCAGGATCCCGGCGATCCCGGCCCACAGGGGCCTGCTTTCTCCCGCCCGGGTGGATTCCTCGCTCTGCGACGCCGTCATGGTGGCCTCCCGTTGGAGAGTCCCCCGAGATAGTCGTTTCCTCATCCCATCCTGCGCCGGAAACGGACATGGCGCCCCTCAGTGAAGGACGTCCGGCCGGGGCGTCGAGGTGCTGTCGGCGTCGACCAGGCCGGCGATGTGGGCAGTGATCGTGTCGAGGATGTCGGTCCAGGTGGTCGCG
This sequence comes from Streptomyces sp. a15, assembly GCF_059026085.1. Taxonomy (NCBI): domain Bacteria; kingdom Bacillati; phylum Actinomycetota; class Actinomycetes; order Kitasatosporales; family Streptomycetaceae; genus Streptomyces; species Streptomyces sp. A15. The sequence continues at coordinate 22,764 of NZ_JBWLKM010000028.1, forward strand.
TCGCCGAGCACCAGGTAGTTGAGGGTCAGGCCGTCGGTCATGGCGGCCAGGTAGCGGGCCAGTACCGGGACGGGGACGCGGAGTTGGAGGCGCATGTCCTGGCGGAGCTGGTCGATGAGCTCGGTGTAGGCGTCGGCGTACAGCTCGTACTGGCGTCGCGCCAGGTGCTCGAACCCTGGCTGGCGCAGGGCGTACTGGGTGAGTTCGTAGGTGAGCATGTGTTCGTCGGGATGGGCGCGGACGTGGTCCCAGTACGCCTGGAAGCCGGCCCGGACGGTCTCCTCGAGCGTGGCTCTGGGGCGCAGGGCCTCCTTCACCAGGGTCACGTAGTGGTCGGTGATGGTGGTGATCACGGACTCGATCAGGGCCTGCTTGGAGTCGAAGCAGTAGTGGAAGACGCTCAGGGACACGTCCGCCTCGGCGGCGATGGACCGGGTCGTCGTCTTGGCGACGCCGTCCCGGGCCATTGCCCTGATCGCCGCTTCGGTGAGCTGCCGGCGCCGTTCCACCAACGGCATCCGAGCCATATGCGCGTCCTGTCCTGGTGCTCTCGTGCTCTTGCCGGGTTCTTGCCGGGTGGGGTCGGCCGTCAGCTGCTGTGGACGCCCACCTCGTGGAGCGAGTATCCCCAGTCGGTGCCGCGGTCGAGGCCGAGGACGCGGACGTAGCGGGCGGGCGTGCCGGCGAACCGGGCCGTGTCCAGGCCGCCGTCACCGGCGGTCGTGGACCAGGCGGTCCGCCAGCTCACACCGTCGGTGGAGAGTTCGATGCGGTACGACTTCCCGTACGCGCGTTCCCAGTCGAGCGTGACGCGTCCGACGCGGTGGGTGGCGCCGAGGTCGATCCGCAGCCACTGGTCGTCGCTCCAGTCGCTGGCCCAGCGGGTGCCGCCGTCGCCGTCCACGGCCCGGCCGGGCGCGTAGCTGGTGACGGGGTTCGACTCCGCCGAACTGGCCGCGGCCGCGGCGCCCTTGGCGAGGTTCACCCCGGCCTGGTGCCGCTCGGACGCTCCCCAGGAGTCGAGGTAGGACTCCGCGCCGCCGAAGAGGTCGTCGACCACGTCCTGGCCGCCGACGCGGCGGATGTCCTCGATCCAGTCCGGGACGAGGCCGGCGTGGGCGGCCCCGTCGGTGTTCAGGTCCCAGGTGCGCTGACCGGTGGTCTGCTTGTCGATGACGGAGCCGCCGTCGACGCTCTTGAACGGGTACGTGACCTTGTCGGCGGCGTCCGCGCCGCGCGGGGCGGGATGGTCGCCGATACCGTTGAAGTCGGTGCCGTAGCCGTATCCCACGCCGTACTTCTCGCGCAGCGCGTCCGTGCGCTTCGCCTCCGCGCTGAACTCCTCGGAACCGTGCATGTACTGGGCGACGAAGCCGCCGAGCGCGTAGACCCGCTCGGTCCAGTTGAGGTCCATCCAGCTGTGCGAGGAGAGCACGCCGGGATACGAGGCGGCCTCGAAGATGTCGAGCACCCGGCCGGTGGCCTTGACGCTCATGTGGTCGATCTCCAGCATCATCTTGCGTTTCATCATGCCGCGCACGGCGTACTCACCGAGGTCCGTGAGGCCGCGGACGTTGCACTGGGCGTCCGCCTCGTACTCCGGGACCTCGACTCCGTCCGGGAGGTCCGCCTCGGCCTCGGTCGCCGCGCCGCCGATGGGGTTGTCCTTCTGCGGACCGGTGCACTTCTCCGTCCGCCAGAAGGTACCCGTCGACAGGAACTGGCCGACGTTGATCGCCGTACCGAGCCCGTGCTCGTCGAAGCGGACCCCGCACAGCGCGTTGTCGAACTTGTGGCACAGGAACATGCTGCGCACGCCCAGCCCGTACAGCTCGTCGAGCCCGGCGTCGATGTCGGCCTTGCTGCACTGCGCGATGTCCAGGATCTGCTTGCAGCCGAACGGCTCGGACGTCTCGACGCCCAGGATGACCGCCAACTTGCCCTGCTCGATGACCTGTCGGGCCTGCGCGCTGTCGAGGACGATCCGGAACCAGCCCTTGCCGGGGCCGCCGTACATCTTGTCGATGTACGCCTGCAGGTCGTAGGTCAGCTTCGCCTGGAGCCGGATCGACGTCATCTCGTCGCAGCCGCGGTCCTTGAAGGGGTACACCGAGCAGATCATGCCGTTGGTGACGAGGTCGTTGACGAGGACGCGCTGTCCGCCGCGCCAGGCCCGCTCCACCCAGGCGTAGTAGTTCGCCTGATGGGTCATCGAGTCGTACGCCGGCCAGTCCTTGAACGTCGGCCAGCCGACCGGGTCGTGCCTGCCGTCACCGCCGTGGGTGATGTAGTCGAAGATCGCGAGCGTGCCGTCCGGGTAGTGCTCGGGACAGTCCTTGAGCGCGTCGGCGACGCCCGCCTCGGAGAACGTCTTGCCGCAGATGAGCCGGCCGCCGAAGGCCTCGTTGGACATCAGGTGATTGTGCGCGTCGACGAACCCGCGCACCTCGCCCTCGGCGTTGGTGCCGGTGAACGGCTCGCCGCTGACGTTGATCTGCGAGTCCGGCGCCGGCCGTGCGGTCGGTACCCACCAGTCGGTGCCGGCCGCCGAACTCGGCGTGGGGCCGAGGGTCATGGCCAGCACGAGGAGGAGCAGCGAGACGACGGTGACGTCTTTGCGCCTGCGGTACGGGCGTCCGGTCATGGTCACTGCCCACGTCCCTCGGTCGGCGGGGTGGCGCGGTCGAGGAGCCCGACGATCCCGGGACCCGGAGGCGGGATTGTCATGACCGGCGCAAGATATGCGACGAGGATCGCGACTGGAGGCGCTCCGAGTCAAGGGTCCGGGACAAGTGACCTGATGAGGCGGTGGCGCCGCAGGACGCCGATTCTCACCTCAGGGCGCATCCGTCCTGGCGGCGTGTGCCTCGGTGAACCGTTCGGCGGCAGCCCAGAGTTCGGCTTCGCGCTGTGGGTCGTAGGACTCCCGCGACGAGCGGTCCACCCGGGCGCGGTCGACGTAGGAGCCGGTCGGCGCCCGTGTCGTGCCGAGGACGACGTCGGCCAGGCAGCGGCCCGCGGCGCTCCGGCTGGTGGCGAACGGGGTGAGGGTCAGCGTCGGCAGGACGCGGCGCATCGCGAACCGGGAGACGGGGTCCGCGTTGCGGGCGAGACCGGTGCCGGGGACGAAACCGGGGTTGTAGGCAACGGCGTCGATCCCGGCCGGCAGGCGGCGCGCGTACTCGTGCACGAGGTAGAGGGCGGCCAGCTTGCTCGTCGAGTACGCGGTGCGGCCGGCGGCGGTGGTGTCCGGCTTGGGGAAGGCACCCGCGCGGGCCAGGACGTCCGGGGACCTCCAGGACGGGCCGGGCACCATGCCCAGGTTGTGCCGGAAGTCGCCGAAGTGGGTGTCGCTGGTGGTGATCACGATCCGCGCGGGAGCGGCGAAGCGGTCCCGGAGCAGCCGGACGAACAGGTGGTTGGCGAGCACGTTGACGGCGAAGGTGGACTCGAACCCGTCGGGTCCCTCGGTGAGCGCGTTCGTGTACTGGATGCCCGCGTTCCCGACGAAGCCGCGCAGCGGCGGCAGTTCACCGCCGTCGAGCCGGTCGCGGATCCCGATGGCCGCCGCGCCGACGCTCTCCAGCGAGCCGAGGTCCGCCGCGACGTACGAGACCCTGTGCCCGCCCGCGCCGAGTTCCGCGACGAGCTGCGCACCGGAGGATCCGCGGGCCACCACGAGCAGGTGCGCGTCCGGAGACCGGCGCAGGATGTGCTCCGCGGCGACACGGCCGATCCCGCGGCTCGCGCCCGTCATCACGATGGTGTGTTTCATGGGGACTCCTCAACTGCTCAGCTGTGGGCGCCCGGTTCAGGCGCATCTCCACACTCGCCGCCGCTGACCACCCCAACCAGTGCCGTCCCCGTCACTAGGACTGGCAGTACCCAGGCTGATGCGGCGCCGGGCGGCGAGAATGAACCCATGGCTGCCTCCCGTTCCGACTTCGCCGCACTCCTGCGTGCCTGGCGCGACCGCCTCTCCCCGGCCGACGCGGGCTTCACCGTGACGGACGGCCGTCGTGCTCCGGGACTGCGCCGCGAGGAACTCGCGCAGCTGGCCGGGCTGTCCGTCGACTACGTCCTGCGCCTGGAGCAGGGGCGCGCGAAGAACCCCTCGGCCCAGGTCGTCGGTGCCCTCGCCCGGGCCCTGCAGCTCTCCCGCGCCGAGCGCGACCAGCTGTACCGCGGCGCCGGGCTCCTGCCGCCGCGGGACGGGACGGTCAGCACCCATGTGCCCGCGGGGATCCAACGGCTCGCCGCGCGCCTGGGCGACGTCCCGATCGGGGTGTTCGCCGCCGACTGGACCCTGGTGTGGTGGAACACCGCGTGGAGCGCCCTGCACGGCGACCCCACCATGGTCCCGGCCGCCGAACGCAACCTCGCCCGCGCCCTGTTCGGCAACGGCCTCGCCCACGCCGCGATGCTGCCCGTGCAGTCCGAGCGCGGACAGGACGCCTTCGAGGCGTCGATCGTCGCCGACCTCAAGGACGCCGCCTCCCGCTATCCCGGGGACGCCCAACTCGATCGTCTCCTGACGGAACTGCGAGAAACGTCCGGCACCTTCGCCCGTCACTGGGCCACGCAGACGGCCGCCGTCCAGCACACCACCGACCGCAAGACGATCCGGCACCCGGAGACCGGCGACATCCTGCTCGACTGCGACGTCCTCGTCGTCCCCGGCGCCGACCTGCGCATGGTCACCTACACGGCAGCGACCGGAAGCAGCGACGCGGGGAAACTGGACCTCCTGCGCGTCATCCGTGGCCGTACCGCCACCGCGCCCCCTTGACCGGCGGCCGCGGGCCGGCATGCCGAGGCCGGCTGGGCGGGGGCGCCGCTGCAGCCGACCGCGACAGATTCGGTCGGCGCCTTTCGGCGGGCGAGGGCGGGAGGCCGCAGCCGCTGAAGTCGGCCCCGCCTCGCTCCACTCGGTGGGCGGCGCGCTCGATGCGGCCGGTCTTCCCCAGCCCTTGGTCCCCAGCTCCTGGCCGCTGTCGTGCGCCGCTGCGGGTCGGCTTCCGCAGGAAGACTCCCGGGCTGTTGCCCGGAGGTTGCGTCCCGTGCACGCCAGGAAGGTTCTGCGGCGCCCCCGGGCCTCGGCACGCCCCGGTCACGCCCGGCGGGAGGCGGATCCAGTTCGTGGATCCGCCCGCCTCCCGTGCCCGTGGCTCGGCGTCCGCGCCGTCACGCGTCCGGGTACCACGGCACCGCGGCCGGTCGCGGCGGTTCGGTGCCTCTCCATGTCCCCGTCCCTGGGCGGCGGAGCGCGCCCCTGCTCAGTCGTCCCAGCGGGCCGCCGCGAGGACCGCGGCCGCCGCACCTGTTCCCAGTACGGCGCCGGCGACGACGTCTCCCGGGTAGTGCACGCCGGTGTGGATCCGTGAATAGCCCACCGCGCAGGCCAGCAGGCCGAGGGGAACCGTGGCTGCCGGGAACGCGGGTCCCACGGCCGCGGCGAAGGCGACGGCCGAGGCCGTGTGGCCCGAGGGGAAGGACGCGGAGGCCGGCATGGGCACGTGCCGCCACGGAAACGGCGAGTCCTCGGCGCGGTGGGGCCGGGGCCGGCGGACCAGACGCTTGCCGAGCAGGTTGGCGGTCGTCGAGGCGACGCCGACGGCGGCGAGGCCGAGAACGGCGGCGCGACGCGGCCGACCGGGGCGCAGCGCCAGGAACCCGGCGACCATGAAGGAGATCTTCGAGTGGTCCGCCGCCGCGGACAACCGCCGCAGGGCGGCGTCCAACGCGGGCGTCCTGGTGACCGTCACGGCCTCGTAGAGCGCCTGGTCGAGGGCGGCGAGATCACGCATCAGACCTCGCTGTGACCGGTCGTGCGGCAGCGGGCGGTCAAGCATCGCTCTGCTCCTGGTTCGTGCGGATCGGAAGGGGATCGTGGCCGAGTGCGAGGCGGACCACCCGCCGCCAGTCGACGGAGGGCGCGACGTACGAGGCGCCGGGACGATGTCTGGGCACGCGCACGCGCAGTGCGCCGGGACGCACCGTGCACACCACGGGAGGGGGCAGGGTGAGCGCTTCACCGTCGACGGCCACCGGAATGAGCTCCTCGTCGGCGTTCACGACCACCCGACGCGACGTCAGGGAGGTGATGCTGCTGGCCCGTTCACCGCGCAGCGCCAGTTCGGCGGCCTGCGCCGCGCCCTCCACCCGGATCGCGATCACGCCGAGCGTGCCCCCGTCGAGCCGCGGTCTGCGCCCGCCGCCGAGGGGGTCGGCCCGTCCGTAGGGGTTGTTGCTCACCAGCAACGTCTGCGGGGCGTGCACGCGGGCGTCGTCGGTCTGGACCTCCAGGACCGTGCCGGTCTCGCCGACCAGCAGGCCCGGCAGCTGGTCGAGCGCGGTGGCCGCCTTGGCGTCCCGGTAGTCGGGACTCTGCACGATCTCCGCGTACGCCCCGAAGGAGACCGTGTTGACGAACGGCCGCCCGGCCACGTCGCCCAGGTCGATACGGAGTTCCACGCCGTCCGAGAGGGCGTCCAGGCCGCTCACCGGGTGGTCGCGGTCCAGGCCCAGGTCCATGGCCAGGTGGTTGCGGGTCCCGGCCGCCAGGACGACGAACGGCACCCCGTGCTCGGCCGCCACTCCCGCCACCAGGGCCTGCGTACCGTCACCGCCCGCCACGCCGAGCAGGTCCGCGCCCTCGGCCACGGCCCGCCGAGCCAGCGTCACCGCGTCCGGTCCGGCGTCGAGGTCGAGCATCATCACGCGGGCGCCCAACGCCTCGGCCCGCTCGGCCAGCCCGTGCTGGGAGACCTTTCCGCCCCCGGACCGCGGGTTCATGATCAGTACCGGGCGGCGGGGCGGCCGGGCAGAACGGGAGCGTACGCCGTGCGGCTTGCGCAGGCGCCGCAGCGCGCTCCTGGCGCAGGCCAGCGCCGCCGCCCACAAGGCGAGCGCGGTCACCGCCACCGGCCACAGGCCCGATACGGCGTACAGCATCAGGACACCTACGGGTGCGGCCAGCGCCAGCAGGGCACCGAGCAGGCGCGCCACTCCCCGGTGCGCGAGGGCCCACCAGATGCCCGCGCCGGCCAGGGCGAGTCCGGCGAGGCCGAGCAGCAGGATGAACCACTGGCCGGCGCCGGCGACCACTGACGCGACGGCGCCGGCCACGCACAGCAGGGCGAGCCGGGCCAGCGCTCGCGCGGACCCCTCGTGTCTGTCGGAGCCGTCCGGCTCGGCCTCGCTCGTGGTTCGTCGGTTCGCGTTCATGGTGCGTCGGGGGGCCCTCGGGGTTCCGGCGTTCCGCATACACGGTGTCATCGGTATGCACGGTGTCATCGGTCTCCCTGCGTACCTCGGGTCCCTGCCCTGGCTCTCCCTCCATGGTCATAACGGCCGACAGGCTCGGCATCCCGACGTCCCTGGCACCGGTGCCGCGCGAACGGGCGCGCCGGTGTCTCGGTGGTCGCAGGGCCAACGATCTCATGAGGGCCGCCGACCGCCGGGACCAGGTTTTCGCCAGGGGTTGACGGAGGCCTGAGTGGCGGTCACTTTCTATGGAACCGAGTCACGGGAGCGCTCTCATGACTCCATGCCCACGCCGCCATCACAGAGGAGGGCCACATGCACACGCCTGGCCGCTTATCCAGGAGAACGTTGATGACCGCCGCCGCTGCGGGCGCCGTCGCCGCGATCGCCCCTCCCGCGCAGGCATCCGGCGCGCGGACCCTGTACCACACGGTGGGCCGGGTCAAGAGCGCCGCCGACGGGTGGGTGCGATACACCTGGCCCGGCATCTGCTTCGAGGGCCGCTTCCGCGGTACCGGCGTCGGCATCGCCCTCGACGACGCCGACAACGACTACGACGTCCAGATCGACGGAACGACCCTCGCCACGCTGGTCACTCCGGGCCGGACCCTCTCCTGGGTCGACGGCCTCTCCGACGCCGAGCACGGCGTGCGGCTCGTCAAGCGCACCGAGAGCCCGTGGGCGGCAGGCCGGTTCGGCGGGTTCGTCGCCCCTCCCGGTGGCGCCGTCCTCCCCGGGCCGCGGGCGCGGAGCCGGCAGATCGAGTTCATCGGTGATTCCTTCACCGCCGGATACGGCAATGTCTCCGGCACACGCGACTGCTCGACCAACGGAGGAGTGAACCGGAACAGCAACGCCGACCTCTCCTTCGGCGCCCTCACCGCCCGAAAGCTCAATGCCGACTACCAGATCAACGCCTTCTCCGGCCGGGGCATGGTCCGCAACTACAACGGCAGCAGTCCTGATACCGACTTCCGCACTTACTACGATCGGGCGCTGCTGAACGTCGAGGGCGATGTCTGGCGGAATCCCGGCACCTGGCGGCCCCAGGTGGTCGTGGTCGGTCTGGGCATCAACGACTTCTCCACGCCGCTCAATCCCGGCGAGCGCTGGAGCACGGAGGACGAGCTGGTCGCCGCCTACGAGACCGCGTATCAGGGCTTTCTCGACAAGCTGCGCGCCCGGTACGGCCCGAAGACCTTCATCGTGGTCAGCGCCGCCCACCTGTCCAACACCACGGCGTTCACGCGGGCCGCCCTGCGCATCGTCCAGGAGCGCAACCGGCAGGGCGACGACCGGGTCCGCCACTGGTACTACGACGACCCCGGTCTGGACCACCTCGGCTGCGACTGGCACCCCTCCCTCAACGACCACCGGATCATCTCCGGCCTGCTCGACGACTACCTCGCCGGCCTTCCGCTGCACTGGTAGCCGGACGGAGACCGACGTCCGAATTCCGTCAGCCGACGGGCGGAGTGCGAATTGCGGCGATGTCGAATTGGAGACGCACCTTTTCACTCACCATGGCACCGCCTTCGGCCAGTCTGGTGCTGTACGTCAGGCCCCATTCGGAGCGGTCGATGGTGGTGGTGCCGTCGAAGCCGACACGGTCGTATCCGAAGGGGTCGGTGACGTGGCCTATGTAGGTGAGTTCCAGGACGACGGGGCGGGTGGAGTTCTTGATGGTGAGGTCGCCGGTCATGCGGTAGACGTCGGCGTCCGCGAGTTCGACCGAGGTGCTGGTGAAACGCATGCGTGGATAGGCCCTGGCGTCAAGGAAGTCACGGCCCACCAGGTGGGCGTCCCGTTGTTCCACGCCGGTGTCGACGCTGGCGGTGTTGATGATGATTTCCGCCTGTGAGCGGGCCGGGTCGCGGCCGTCGAAGTACAGGCGGCTCTGGTATTCCGTGAAGGCTCCGCGCACCGTGGTGACCATGGCGTGGCGCACGGAGAAACCGATCCTGCTGTGGGCGGGGTCGATGACCCATTCCCCGGTCAGCGTTGCCAGTGCGGGATCCAGAAGGGCTGTGGTGGCGGCAGCCGGTGACGCTGTGGGGGGCTTGGGAGCGGTGGCCGGTTCCGTGCGGCGGAACGGGGTGCCCCGGCTGAACAAATTCATGATTCATCTAAGTACTGCACATAAGTTGTTGCCGCAAGCCCGCATCGAGTGACTGAGCTTTCCGGAGCCGTACCGCACAACCTGGGCACCTCCTGCGCATGGATGGGGAACGAAAACTCCACACATTCACCATCCGGCCTCAAAGGGACGGAGGAATGGACCGACCGTCTGTTGACCCACGCTGCTACGACTTGTCGGTCCAAACGCCTCGAACACCTCTAGTCGACTCCCACGAGGGTGCGGACCTCGAAGTCCTCGTAGGTCTCCGGGGGTTCGGGCCGGCTCAGTACCGATCCGAGCCAGCCCAGCAGGAAGCCGGCCGGGATGGAGACGAGACCGGGGTTCTGCAGCGGGAACCAGGCGAAGTCGGCGGACGGGTAGAGCGAGCTGGGGGTGGAGGAGACGACGGGCGAGAAGACGACGAGCAGGACGGAGCACAGGAGGCCGCCGCAGAGGCTGAGCAGGGCGCCCTGTGCGGTGAAGCGCCGCCAGAAGAGGGTGTAGACGAGTGTCGGCAGAATGGCGGAGGCGGCGATGGCGAAGGCGAGGAATGCCAGGGTGGCGGTGTTGGCGCCCCAGGAGATGAGGGCGAGCAGCATGCCGAGGACGCCGATGACGACCGCCGCGAGCCGGGCCACGGCGAGTTCCTCCGTCTCCTTCGCCCTGCCCTTGCGAATCACCTCGCCGTAGAGGTCGTGGGCGAGGGAGGAGGCCGCGGCCAGGGTGAGGCCCGCGGCGACCGCCAGGAGGGTGACGAAGGCCAGGCAGGACAGGAGGGCGGTGAGGACGGCGCCGCCCAGGTCGTACGCCAGCAGCAGAACGGCCGCGTCGCCCTTGCGGTCGGTCTGCGCGATGGCGTCCCGGCCGACGATGGCGGTGGCGCCCAGGCCGAGAATGCCCGCTGCCAGGCAGACCAGGCTGACCAGGCCCATGGCCCACACCACGGAGGAGCGCAGGACGCTGCTCGACTTCGGGGCGAGCAGCCGCATCATCACGTGCGGGAGCGCGGCCAGGCCGAGGACGATGGCCAACTGCAGGCTGAAGAAGTCGAGTTTGCTGGTGGTGCTGGCGCCGTAGCGGAGCCCGGGTTCCAGGAAGCGCGTACCCGAGCCGCTGTTGTCCGCCGCGGCGGCGAGCAGGGCGTCGATGTTCCAGTCGAAGCGGTTCAGCACCATCACGGCGGTCACGGTGACACCCGAGATCAGCATCACGGCTTTGACGATCTGGATGAACGTGGCGCCGGGCATGCCGCCGATGGCCGCGTACACGATGACGATGGTGCCGATGACGACGACGCACAGGGTGCGGGTGGTGGCGCTGGGTTCGCCGGTGAACTGGGTCAGCAGGGCGACGCTGCCGACGAGTTGGGCCACCAGGTAGAGGGTGGTGATGGCGAGCGTGCACAGGGCCAGGGCAAGTCGTACCGGCCGCTGCATGTGCTTCAGGCGCAGCGCCAGGGTGTCGCCCAGCGTGTACTTGCCCGCGTTGCGCAGGGGTTCGGCGACCAGCAGCAGAACCATCATCCAGGCGACCGCGGTGCCGCACAGGTACAGCAGTCCGTCGTATCCGGTCAGGGCGACCAGGCCGGTGCTGCCCAGCAGGGTCGCGGCCGACAGGTAGTCCCCGCACATCGCCAGCCCGTTGCGCAGCGGGCTCATGGTGCGGTTGCCGAGGTAGAACTCGCTGATCTCGTCGCGCTGCGGTGCGGTCAGCAGCGCGGTGAACAGGGTGACCACGACCACGGACAGGAAGAGCACGAGCGTCAGTTGCAGGCCGAAGCGGTCCACGACCGCGGCGCCGGTCGTCACCACGGGCGGAACTCCCCCGCCCCGGGGGCCACCGGCGGTTCGGCCGCCGCTCGTCCTCGTGCCGCGACCTCGTCGTGGTGGCGCGCGAGTCCGCGCAGGCCGCGGGTCACCGGTGTGACGCGGGTGCGCATGTGGACGAGGTAGCGCCACACGATCACCGCCATCATCACGAACTGTCCGAGCCCCAGGGCCAGTCCGAGGGTGAGGTGACCGCTCAGGGAGCTGTTCATCAGCCCGGGCGCGAAGCTGGACAGCAGTACGTAGAGAAGGAATCCACCGACGGCGACGGCCGTCGAGCGGCCACCGAATCTGCGGTGGGCGCGGCGGAGGGACTGGTACGCGGGATCGTGGGACACCGATCGTTGCCCCGCACGTTCGGGAGTCGACAAAATGGCACCTTCATGCTCTGCGCGGACTTTGTGGGGGGTTCGTGAATCCGAAATTCGCGTGATTCGCATTTCCGGTGGACTGCGGGCCCTGTTCGGCGACCGGCTCATACGTCGCTGGGTGACGACGCTGCCGGGAGGGGATTGTCGCAGCGCGCCCGTTGAACAATCAACCGGCAGGACTATTCGATGTGCGAGGCTGACTCATTCACACCTTCGGCATATGCCCTCGGCGCCGGGCAGCCTGGGGGAAGCGGGCCGCCCGGAATAGGTCTGCACCTTTTCTCCGGTCAGGTTGTCTCAAATGCAGTGCACAATTAGGTGCGCAGCAGATCGAGGGTGAGGGCCGCGGTCCAGGAGAAGCGGCGGGCACCGCGGCCCCCGCCGGTGACGGGGTCGACGTACTCGGCGAAGTCGGAGCGGCCCGCCTCCGCGAGGAAACCCTGCCGCAGGCGCTCGGCCTGCGCCGTCAGGCCGTGGGTGCGCAGGCCCCGGTGGATCAGCCAGGCCGTGTTGAACCAGGCCGGGCCGCGCCAGTAGCGGTGGGGGTCGAAGGCGTGGCCGGTGACGTCGTAGCTGGGGATCAGGTGCGTGGCCGGTGCCTTGAAGTGGGGGCCGTCGAGCGTCTCGTGCAGGCGCTTGACGACGTCCCGCGAGAGGTGCGGGACGGCGAGCGGGACGAGGCCGGTGACGCTGCGTTCGTCGACGAGGGCGTCGGTGGCGAGATCGCGGACGCGGAAGAGGCCGGACGTGTCGTCCCACAGGCGGCTGACGAGCCGTCGGGTGAGCTCGGCGGCCCGTGCCGTGTGCGGTGCACCCGACCTGCCCAGCTCGGCTGCCATGTCGGCGAGCGCCGACTCGCTGACGATCAGCAGGGCGTTGAAGCAGGGGTCCTCCACCGCGAAGCGGTGCCGTACCGCTTGGTCGTCGTACTCGGCGTCGCGGTAGTCGGCCGCCAGCCGGACGTAGCGGCCGTAGTCCAGGTCGGTGGGCCGGTCGGCGGGGTTGCCGTGGTTCAGGTCGGCGCGGTGGTAGGCGTCGGGTGCGGCGGGGTCGACGCGCTGCAGAGGCCCGTCCCAGCAGGGGCTGTTGTCCATGCCGGGCTCCCACGGGTGGACGACGGCCGCCAGTCCCCCGCCGCCGAGGTCGCGGCGGGTGAGCAGGTAGTCGTGCCAGGCGAGGAGCCGTGGGTAGGCGCGGGCCAGGAAGCCCCGGCGGCGCGACTCCGCGGGGTCCGCGCGATGGACGAGCCAGGCCGCGAGGGCGTGCACGGGGGGTTGGACGATGCCCGAGGTCTCCGGCGCCGACGGGGCACCGGCGGTCCGGCCGGCGCGGGAGGACCGCCAGAAGTCCGGGCTGGGGAAGTACGCGTCGTGCGGCAGCGCCGGGTTGAAGACGATGTGCGGCAGGCGCCCGTCGGCCCACTGCCCGGCGAGCAGCGATTCGAGTTCCCGCTGGGCGCGGCGGGCGGACAGGTGGCGCAGGCCGATGGCGATGAAGGCGGAGTCCCAGCTCCACTGGTGGGGGTAGAGGGTGCGGGAGGGGACGGTGGAGGTGCCGGTCCAGTTGTCGAGGAGGACCCGCGCCGCACCGCGCCACAGTGTCAGGGCTGCGGACGCGGTGGGCGCGGGCCGGTCCAGGAGACCCCTCACGCGCCGGACCTCTGCAGGAAGGCGGGGATGGAGCGGACGGCCTCGATCGGGTCGCCGGTGAGGCGGCACTCGGCGACGAGGTGGCCGTCGTAGCCGATGGTGTGCAGGGCGCTGAGCCAGGCGGGCCAGTCGAGGTGGCCGGCGCCGGGCTGGAGGCGGTTGGAGTCGGAGACCTGGGCGTGGCCGATCAGGTCGGCGTGGGCGAGGATCGCGGCGACGGGGTCGCTCTCCTCGATGTTCATGTGGTAGCTGTCGATGCCGATCCTGATGCAGTCCATGCCGGTCGCGCGGATCAGGTCGGCGGCCTGGTCGAGCCGGTTGACCATGTGGTCCTCGTACCGGTTGAGGGGCTCCAGGAAGAGGGTGACGCCCTCCGCCCGCGCGTGCTCGCCGAGTTCGGTCAGGCCGGTCAGCAGGATCTCGCGGTCCTCCTGCTCGGTGCGCGGGGGTTCGAAGGGCGGCAGACGGCGCGAGAACATGCCGTAGGCGGCCGGGGTCTGCACGCCGAGACCGCCGAGTTCCGCGATCACGGTGAGCTGTGCCTTCAACTGGGCGATGGCGTCGCGGCGTTGGTCCTCGTCGAAGGCGCCGAAGAAGTGCGGCATGTCGACGCACACCGTCGGCATGACCACGCCGTCCTTGCGGGCCTGCCGCAGTTCCTCGAGGCGGGCGGTGAAGTGGAAGTCGCCTCTGGCGCGCAGTTCGATGGCGTCGTAGCCGGACTCCTGGGCGATGTCCCACTTGGCCTGCAGGGTGTCCCCCGGAAGGAGCTGCTCCTGGACGGCGGTCCTGAGGGTGCCCCTCGGAATCGGGCGTAGGTCGGCGGGCTGGACAGCGCATTCCACGGATGGCTCCGAAGGGGGTGCGGGTGTCGGTTGAGTCGACAATAACCCGCACTTATGTCTTGTCAACACGCAAAACTGGTGCTGAGATGCGTGCTGACCAGACGTAAGTCGATTTGAGGACACGCCATGCGCGCCAAGAGCCGGCGGTCGAAGCTGATCGCGGTGGGCATCACGGCAGCTCTGGGGTTCGGGCTGCTGACGGGCTGCTCCAGCGGTACCGGGCCGGGAAGACCCGACCGTGAGATCACCGTCTGGTCCCAGGAGAGCCTTCCGGATCGGGTGGCGGCCACCCAGAAGATCGTCGATGGATTCGAGCGGAAGACCGGCATCACCGTGCGTCTGGTCGGTGTCGCCGAGGCCCAGTTGCCCCAGCTCATCATGTCGGCGGCGGCCTCCGGCACGCTCCCCGACGTCATCGGGGCCACCACGCTGAGCCAGATCTGGCAGATGTACTCGAACGAGTTGCTCAACACCGACATTCCGAAGCGGATCGTCGACGAACTCGGGCGCGACACCTTCAACGCCAACGCGCTCGCCCTGACCTCCGACGGGAGCACCAGCCTGGGCGTCCCCTCCGACGCCTGGCTGCAGCTGCTCGTGTACCGCAAGGACCAGTTCGACCGGAAACAGCTGGCGGCCCCCGACACCTACGCGAGGGCCGTGGCCGCCGCCGAGGCGCTGACCACCGACGGCCACGACGGTGTCTCGGCGGCCACCGACCCGGGTGACGTGTTCACCTCGCAGAGCTTCGAGAGCCTGGCCCTGGCCAACGACTGCCAACTCGTCGACGACCGCCACGACGTGGCGCTCGAGTCCCCGAGTTGCGAAACCGCCTTCCGTACGTACGACCAACTCGCCCGCGTCTACGGCGCCCCGGGCACCCAGACCGTCGACTCCACCCGCGCCACCTACTTCGCGGGCCGCTCCTCCATGGTCGTCTGGTCGTCGTTCCTGCTGGACGAACTCGCCGGTCTGCGGAAGGACGCCCTGCCCAGCTGCTCCGCGTGCAAGGCGGACCCGCGGTTCCTGTCCCGCAACAGCGGCATCGTCACCGCCATGAAGGGCCCCGACGCCACCGAGGCGGCGCAGTTCGGCGAGATCACCTCGTGGGTGACCACCAGGACGGCCGAGACGGCCGCCTCCCGCGAGTTCGTCGAGTACATGATGGGCAGCGGCTACGAGCCCTGGTTCGGCATGGCGCCCGAGGGCAAGATCCCCGTCCGCGAGGGGACGGCCGCGCAGCCCGACCGCTATCTCGACGCCTGGCGGCACAGCGACATCGGGGTCGACACCCGCGAGCCGTTCGACGAGGTCTTCCCGGCGAGTCTGCTCGACCAACTCGCCGCCGGCGTCGGCAAGATGCGGCGCTGGGGCATCGCCCAGGGCGAAGGGGCCCTCGTCGGCGCCACCAACGGCGAACTGCCCGTGCCCAAGGCCATCAGCGCCATGACCGGCGGCCAGACCTCGCCCTCCGAGGCGGCACGCGAAGCCGACGACGAGGTCGCCGCCCTCAAGAAGTCCCTGCAGTAGCCGCCCGCCCGGACGTCACGAAGGGCTCCTCATGACCACAGCCCCCGCCGGCGCACCGCAGCGCCGGGAAGCCGGCCCCAAGCCCACCGGCCCGCCCCCGTCCCGGGCCCGCCGCCCGATGACCGCCGAACGTCGCGCCAACCGGGCGGGCCTCGCCTTCGTCTCCCCCACCTTCCTCGTGGTCCTCGTGGTGGTCGTCCTGCCCATCTTGTGGACGGTACTGCTGGCGTTCCAGGACGCCAGACTCGTCGACATCCAGGGCATGGGCCTGTTCGGCAACTGGTCCCTCGACAACTTCGCCCAGGTCTTCGACTCCGCCGGCTTCTGGTCCAGCCTGACCACCACGCTGCTGTACACCGCCGGTGCCACGCTGGGCTCCGTCGCCCTCGGCCTGGCCGCCGCGCTCGCCCTGCGCAGGCCCTTCCGCGGCCGCGGACTGCTGCGCGCGGCGATGCTGCTGCCGTACGTCGCCCCCGTCGTCGCCGTGGCCTTCACCTGGCAGGTCGCCCTGAGTCCGCAGTACGGCGTGGTCAACGACTGGGGGCGGCGCCTGTTCGGCTGGGACGACCCGATCGCCTTCCTGTCCGCGCGCACCTACGAAGTCCACCTGGCCGGCCTGCACTTCGACATCCCGCTGGCCCTGCTGACCGTCATCGCCTTCGAGTGCTGGCGCTACTTCCCGTTCGCCTTCCTGTTTCTCCTGGCCCGGCTGCAGGCCGTGCCGGACGGACTGGAGGAGGCCGCCCTGGTCGACGGGGCGACCGTCTCGCAGCGGTTCCGCCACATCCTGCTGCCCCAACTGATGCCGGTCATCGCCCTGTTGTGCGTGCTGCGGTTCATCATGACGTTCAACAAGTTCGACGACGTCTACCTGCTCACGGGAGGCGGGGCGGGCACCGACGTGGCCGCCGTCCGCGTCTACGACTTCCTCACCGCCCGCTACGACGTCGGCGCGGCCGCCGCCCAGTCACTCGTCCTGGCCGTCTCGCTGGTCATCCTGCTGGGCCTCTACTTCAGGTTCTTCGGCGCCAGGGTCCAGGAGGAGTCGTGACGCGAAAGGCCGCCCTGACCAGGGCTCGGTTCGAAGAACAACTCTTCGGCGTGCTCCGCCGGCTGGTCATCGCGTTCCTCGCCGTGATCACCCTGCTGCCCTTCTTCTCCATGCTGCTGCTGTCGGTGAAACCCATCGACGCGCTCCTGCTCGACCCGGGCTCGTTGTGGGTGTCGGCCGGGGACTTCACCCTGTCCACCTACCGCGACGTCCTGCGGTCCACCGACGACGGCGGCCAGGGCTTCCTGCGGTTCCTGCTCAACTCCGCGCTGGTCTCCCTGGGCACGGTCGCCCTGACCCTGCTGGCGGCCGTGCCGGGCGCCTACGCCGTCAGCCGGCTGAGGTTCTTCGGCCACCGCCAGGTCAGCGCGCTGTTCCTGGCCGTGTACCTGTTCCCGGCGACCCTGCTCGCCGTCCCGCTGTTCGTCATCTTCGCCAGGCTCGGGCTGTCCTCCAGCCTGGTCGGACTGGCCGTGGTCTACGTCGCGCAGACCGTGCCGGTGTCGGTCTACATGCTGAAGAACTACCTCGTCACCATCCCCCGCTCCGTCGAGGAGGCGGCGGCACTCGACGGCTGCAGCCGCCTGCAGACCGTCCGCAAGGTGATCCTGCCGCTCGCACTGCCGTCCCTGATGGCGACCGGCCTGTACGTGTTCATGATCGCCTGGAACGAGTTCCTCTTCGCGCTGCTCTTCCTGGCTGCCGATCCCGACAAGTGGACCGTCTCCCTGGGCCTGGCGCAGCTGTCCGGCGGCGTCGAGGTGCCCAAGACCGTCCTGATGGCGGGCTCCGTGGTGCTGACGATCCCCGTGGTACTCCTGTTCTTCGCCGCCGAACGCCTGCTCACCGAGGGCCTGACCAGCGGCGCGGACAAGAGCTGAGCGATGGGGACCCTCATGACGACGCCGAGCCAGGTCAGCGCGGGGGACGTGCTCCAGCTGATCCGCGACGGTCGCGCCAACACCCGCGCCGACCTGCAACGCGCCACGGGCCTGTCCCGGTCGACCATCGGGCAGCGCCTGGACCTCCTGAACCGGGCCGGCTGGCTGCGCCACACCAGCGGCGCCTCGACGGGCGGCCGGCCCTCCCACCGGATCGTCTTCGACCCCTCGCACGCTTCGGTCATCGCCGTCGACCTCGAAACCCGGCACGCGCGCGCCGCGGTCCTCGACCTCGCGGGCACCATCCTCGCCGAGCACACCGGCCCGCTGCACATCACCGACGGCCCGGACGAGGTGCTGGACCGGCTCGCCCGCTGGTTCCCCGACCTGATCGCCGCGGCCGGCATCGACGCCGCCCACGTCTGCGGCATCGGGCTGTCCGTGCCGGGCCCCGTCGACTGGGAGACGGGACGGGTCGTCGAGCCGCCGATCATGCCCGGCTGGGACCGGTACCCCGTCCGGGAACGCCTGCAGAAGGCGTACGCCGATCATGTGGGCGCCGGTGCGCAGGGCGGCCCCGTCCCCGTCTTCGTGGACAACGACGCCAACCTCATGGCGCTGGCCGAGCACCAGGCAGGCCACCGCGACTGCTCGGCGTTCGTCCTGGTGAAGGTGTCCACCGGCATCGGCGCCGGTGTCGTCGTGGGCAACAAGGTCTACCGCGGTATCGACGGCGGCTCCGGCGACATCGGCCACATCCGGCTGCACGACCGGCCCGACGCGTTGTGCATGTGCGGGTCCCACGGCTGTCTGGCCGCCGTGGCCAGCGGCCGGGCCCTGGCCAGACAACTGTCCGACCTGGGCGTGGCCACCGCGTCGGGCTCCGACGTACGGCGGCTGCTCGCGGAAGGCCACCCCGACGCCATCCGGCTGGCCCGGGAGGCCGGGCGCCGCGCGGGCGAGGTCCTGGTCACCGTGGTCACCCTCCTCAATCCGGGGGTACTGATGCTCGCCGGGGACCTGTCCGGCGCCCCGTTCATGACCGGCGTCCGCGAACTGCTCTACCAGCGCGCGATTCCCCGTACGACCGCCAACCTCCAGGTCGTCACCTCACGGCTCGGTGAACACGCCGGTGTCATCGGGGCCGGGGCGATGGTGGTCGAGTTCCTGTACTCGTCCGCCCGGGCCGACGCGCGCCTCCACCGCGTCGCGCCCTGACCGGCACCTGCGCCCATCCCCTCGTCAGCGGACGCCGCTGTGCTCTCGTGCCACCCGGTACAGGTCCGTGGACGTGCTGATCAGTTCCCGCCGCTCCTCCCGCGAACCGACCATCGGCTGCGAGCCGTTGAGCGGAACCTGCGCGCTCTCCGGCAGGAACCTCACCGTGACCAGGCCGATGACGCCGGCCAGCATCAGGTAGTACGCGGGCATCATGGCGTTGCCGGTGAGGCCGACCAGCGCCTCGGTCACCAGCGGGGTGGTGCCGCCGAAGGCGGCGACGGCGAAGTTGAAGCCGATGCCCATGGCCGCGTAGCGGACGGCGGTCGGGAACAGGGCGGGCAGGGTGGCGGCGCTCGGAGCGGCGAAGCAGGCCAGCAGGCCAGCAGGCCAGCAGGGTGGAGAGGACCAGTACGCCGAGGATCGGTGGCCAGGTTCCGTCCGCCTTGATGAGGAGGAAGGACGGCACGGCGAGGACGATCATCGCGGCGGCGGCGACGGCGTAGACGGGCCGTCGGCCGACGCGGTCGCTGAGCCGGCCGATGAAGGTGATCAGCAGCATGATCCACACCATGCCGATCAGCACCAGGACGTCCGCGGAGCCGCTGGAGCGGTCCAGCGTCTCCGTCAGGTAGGTGGGCAGGAAGCCGGTGACCATGTAGTTGGTCACGTTGTAGAGCAGCACGAGGCCCATGCAGACCAGCAGCGGCCGCCAGTGGGTCCTCACGATGACGCGCAGCTCGCTGCCCGCCGACTCCTGGGCGAGGCTCTTCTCGTGTTCGTCCAACTGCTGCTGGAACGCCGGGGACTCCTCCAGCTTGAGCCGCATGTAGAGGCCGATGACGCCGAGCGGCCCGGCGATCAGGAACGGCACGCGCCAGCCCCACGAGAGCATCTCGGCATCGGTGAGCAGCAGGTTCAGCACGGTGACCAGGGCGGAGCCGAGGGCGTAGCCGGTGAAGGTGCCGAAGTCGAGCCAGCTGGACAGGAAGCCGCGCCGGCGGTCCGGGGAGTACTCGGCGACGAAGGTGGTGGCGCCGCCGTACTCACCGCCCGTGGAGAAGCCCTGGACCATACGGGCGAGCAGCAGGAGGGCCGGGGCCGCGATGCCGATGGTGCCGTACCCGGGGATCAGGCCGATGGCGAAGGTGCCGGCCGCCATCATGATCATGGTGGTGGCGAGCACCTTCTGCCTGCCGATACGGTCGCCCAGCGGGCCGAAGACCAGGCCGCCGAGCGGCCGGACGACGAACGCCGCGGCGAAGGTCGCGAAGGACGAGATCAGCTGGGCGCCCGGCGAGGCGCCCGGGAAGAACACCTTCCCGAGGGTGGCGGCGAGGTAGCTGTAGACGCCGAAGTCGAACCACTCCATGCAGTTGCCGAGCGCCGAGGCACCGACCGCGCGCCTCAGCAGCGGGCGTTCGACGACCTGGACGTCCTCCTCACGGAAGGCACGCCTGTTCCGGCGGAGCCTTCGGGTCAGTTCCTCCCTGACCTGCCGTGGCATGTTCGTGACGGATTTCGGGATGTTTCCCCTGCTCGGCGGATTGGACTGCCCCTCGGGCCCTGCCTTGACCACGCTGCCGCCTTTCTCCCGACATCGCCTGTGTCGCGCCGATCGTCCGGCGCACGTCACAGCTGCTGCCCGAGTTCACGCGTGGCACACGGACGTACCGTCAAGGTCAAGGAAAGCGCTGGCCAATCCCAAGAGGAGGCCAAGATCCGCTGATGACTTTCCCGTATACGGCCATGGTTCGGTAACGCGAAGGATCAACCCCGGACTCGGACATACGTTCATGTCCGTGAACTCTGAAGACACCCCCCTCAGACCCTCGGGTCTCCAGCCGGCCGCCTCCACCCGCACCCGCTTCGGCGCGGCCCGTCCCGCCCGCCGTGGCTTCCTGCGCGCCGGTCTGACCGGTGCCGCGGTCCTCGGCACCGGCGTCACCCTGGGCGCGGTCCCCGCCTCCGGCGCGAGCCGTGGCACGAGCCGCAGGCCCAGCACCCCCCAAGAGGCCCTTCGGGAGCTGACCGCGGGCAACGAGCGCTGGCGCACCTACCGGGAGAAGCACCCGGACGAAACACCCACCGTCCGGCAGACTCTGACGTCGGGCCAGCACCCGTTCGCCGTCGTCCTCGGGTGCGTCGACTCCCGGGTACCGCCGGAGCTCGTCTTCGACCAGGGCCTCGGTGACCTGCTCACCGTGCGCACCGCCGGGGAAGTCCTGGACGAGGCCGTGCTGGGCAGCATCGCGTACGGCGTCCTCGAACTCGAGATCCCGCTGGTGCTGGTGCTCGGCCACCAGTCGTGCGGTGCCGTGCGCGCCGCCGTCGAGGCGGACATCTCCGGCGAGGAGCTGCCCGCCCACATCCAGTATCTGGCCGACCAGATAGCACCGAACATCGACCGCACCAGGGAAGGCGACGCCCGCGTCGACTCGACCATCGACGCCAACATCCGGGCCGTCCACGCGCGGCTCGCCGCCGAGCCGGATCTCGCCGCGAAGGTGAGCGCCGGTCAACTGGCCGTCGTCGGCGCCCGCTACGAGCTGTCCGACCAGCACGTCCACCACCTCGCCTGACCGTCGCACGCCGGCGCGCGGGCCTGCGGTCCGCGCGCCGGACCATGGAGTTCGCGCCTGCCCGGACTTCCCGACGACGCCGTTCGAAGGTCCACGCCGCCACCGACCGGGCCGTACGCCCGGCCAAGGATCCGGCCACCCGGTCGCAGCGACGCGTCGCCGGGCGAAAACCCGTTGCGGCGGCCACTCCGCCCCCGGACCCTGACCCCATGTCCTCTCTGCTGCGCCCCGCCTCGCTCGCCGACGCCCCGGTCATCACCGACCTGCTCAACGCGGTCGACCTGATCGAGATCGGCCAGGGCGAGACCGATCTGCACACGGTCGAGGCGGATCTCAAGCATCCGGAAACCGACCTCGAGCGGGACTCCTGGCTGGCCTTCGAGGGGGAACGGCTGGTCGCGTACGGGCTGCTGTGGGACGAGTCGAAGAGCGAACGCATCGACGCCGACCACTATGTGCTGCCCGATCACCAGCCGGCCGGGGAGCGGATTCTGGACGCGATGGAGGCCAGGGCGCTGGACAAGGCGCGTGCGAACGGTGCCGAGCGGGCCGTGGTGCATCTGCATCTCAACGTGGCGCCCACGCTGGACACGGGACTGCTCCGCGCACGGGGATGGACGGTCGTACGGCGGTATCACGTATTGCGGCGGGCCCTGCGGCCTGCCGAGGACCTGCCGCCCACACCGCCCGCCGGGGTGCGGGTGCGCTCCTGCGAGGCCGAGGCCGACCGGGTGCGCACCCACCAGCTCTATCAGGCCGGGTTCGCCGAGCACTTCGACTTCCAGCCGCGCGCGTACGGCCAGTGGCTGCACGACATCGACGCCGACCGGCTCGACTGGTCCCTGGTGTGGATCGTCAGCGCCGAAGACCTCGGGGACGTGGGGTTCCTGATCGCCCGTGACGACCGCGAGGCCATGGGGTGGATCCGCAGCATCGGCGTGTTGCGCGAGGCCCGGGGGCGGGGGCTGGGCGGGTTCCTGCTGCGGCACGCGTTCGCCGCGTTCGCCGCGCGGGGACGGGACGCGGTGGGGCTCGGCGTGGACACCGCCAACGCCACCGGGGCGCCCGAGTTGTACGCGCGCAACGGGATGAGCGTCCACTACGCCGTCGACACCTGGGAGGCGGTCCTGAGGTGAGGCCGACGCCGACCCGTGTGCCGGCCCCGTTCGCCCGAGTGAGCCTCTGGAGTGGCGGGACCCCGGAGGCTGGCTGACGGTGGATCACGTCGAGGCCGGGTTACGTCAGCTGACGAAGTGGCAGCTGCCCCGGCCGAGGCGGAAGGAATGCAGATGCGCTCTACACGCATGCTCCTGGCCGCGGCGGCGGCCGCGGCCGTCGTCGGGATCGCCGCACCCGGCGCCCAAGCGGCCGACGGTGACTGGAGCCAGAAGTCCTCGGACAGCCACGAGAGCTCGTCCTACAGCAAGGAGCACGGCAAGGACGGCAAGGACGGCAAGGACGGCAAGGACGGCAAGCCGCACGGCGGCATGCACACCGGAGGCGGCGCGCTGACCGTCGCGGACGACGAGGAGTGGGGCACCGCCAAGGACCCCAAGCACGACCCGGAGACCTACAAGGACTCGTCCGACGGCGGTTACTCGAAGGGGGACCACGGCAAGGGGGACCACGGCAAGGGCGACTACAGCAAGGGCGACCACGACAAGCCCCGTGGCGGGATGCACACCGGAGGCGGCGCGCTTGCCTCGCCGGGTGTGACCGCCGGCGGGCTGGCCGTCCTGGCGGTCGCCGGCACCGGTCTGTACGCGGCACGCCGCAACAGGTCGGCCGGAAACCTGGCCTGATCCATGCCGGACGCGATAGCGGCCGTGGCCGCCACTCGTGCGCCGGGTGGCGGCCCGGCCGGCGTTCCCTGTCCCTCATCCCCCGCGCTGCCGTGCCCGAGTGAGGTGGTGTCCGATGGCAGCTCCTTCTTCCTCCCCCGACAACACCGACCCGGCACCCGACGCCGACCCGGCACCGGCCGGGCAGAAGTCCCGGTCGAGCTGGCTGGTGCTGTGCGCCGTGGCCCTTCTGGCCCTGGCCCTGACCCTGATCGGCGACCGTGACACTCCGGACGACTCAGCTCCCCCGCCCCGTGTCGCGCAGCCGCGTGCCGCGCAGCCGGGAGCGTCGGCCCAGCCGACCGAAGAGCCGGCCGAAGAGCCGGCGGGAAAGCGGCTGCCGCGGGCGAGACCGCTGCGCCTGATCATCCCCGAGATCTCCGTCGACGCCCCCTTCACCACCCTCGCCATCGGCCCCAACGGGCAACTCGAACCGCCGCCCGCCGACGACGTCAACCTGGTCGGCTGGCACGCCAGGGGGGCCTCTCCCGGCGAGTCGGGTACGGCGATCATCGCCGGGCACGTCGACACGGCGACGTCTCCCGCAGTCTTCGCCGACCTCCGTGAACTGGACGAGGGGGACACCTTCCGGGTCACGCGGGCGGACCGGCGTACGGCGACCTTCGTGGTCGACAGCGTGGAGACCTTCCACAAGGAGAACTTCCCCGACCGGCGGGTGTACGCCGACACCCCGCAGGCCCAGGTCCGGCTCATCACCTGTGCGGGTGACTACGACCGCAAGGTCAAGGACTACACGGAGAACCTGGTCGTCTTCGCCCACCTGGCCTGACCGCCGGCACGGCGCCTCGCCACCCTGACATGTGTCAGGTACCTCGCGGCGTTCCCGCCTCCTAGGGTCCGAGACGAGTCGCGGACGGGGGAAGCCGGTCGGCGACCGCACGTCAGGACATCGCCGACACAGGGAAGAGGGCTCATGAGCCGTCGATCGTTCACCACTCTGCTGGCCACCGGAGGCGCCGCCGCGGTGCTGGCGCTCACCCCGGTCTCCGCCCAGGCCGCGCCCTTCCAGGGCGGGAACTACGGGGCCTACGGGATGGAGGGTCAGTACCCCACCATCTCCAGTTGCTCGGGCACCTTCGGGCAGGTCGGCGCCACCCGGTACGCCGAGGGGATGGCGCTGAAGTACTTCTACTCGAGCACGTGCGGGTCCTTCGCGCGGATCGAGAACTCCCGGGCCAACTGCGCAGCCGTTCTCGAACGGTCCAACTCCGGTGCCGGACGGGCCGACGGGTGGGTCTCGGAGACCGTCGACTCGGGCATCACCTACGCCTACACGAAGATCGGCAACAACCTCAACGGCCGTGTCTCGCGCGCCCTGCTCGCCTGCGACGGCCATGTCCTGGCCCAGACGGGCTGGTACTGACGCCGGACACGGGCCGGTTGTCACAGCGGGACTAACCGGCGTCCCCCCGCACTCACCTCAGGCAAACGCACCGCCGATCCGCCCGGGCCGCCTCCTGGTCGCTGCCATATTCGAAGGCGACTTCGGAGGTGGCTGTGACGACAGAGGTGACGACAACACCCGAGGCGGCCGAGGCGGCCGAGACGGCCGAGACGCCGTGCTTACCCGACCGCACCGTCGACCGTGTCGCCGAACTGGAACGCCGCCGAGCGGCGGCGCTGGCGCCGGGGGGGCCGAGAAGACGCGGGGAGTTCGGGGCCCGGGAACGGATCGAGCGGCTGCTGGACCCGGGGTCCTTCACCGAGACGGGGCAGTTCGTCCGGGCCCGGTCCGCCGAGGGCGGGGGACGCCGGCCGTACGGTGACGGGGTCGTCACCGGGCACGGCACGGTCGACGGCCGTCCGGTGTGTGTGTTCGCCCAGGACTCCACCGTCTTCGGCGGCAGCATGGGCGAGGCCTTCGGGGAGAAGACCGTCGCCCTGATGGACCTCGCCCTCAAGACCGGCTGTCCGGTCGTCGGGCTCAACGACTCCGGCGGCGCCCGCATCCAGGAGGGCGTCGCCTCCCTCGCCCTCTACGCCGAGCTGGTGCGCCGCAACGTGCAGGCGTCCGGGGTGATCCCGCAGATCTCGGTCGTGCTGGGGCCGTGCGCGGGCGGGGCCGCGTACTCGCCGGCCATCACCGACTTCACGGTGATGGTGGACGGCGCCTCGCACATGTTCGTCACCGGGCCGGACGTCATCGAGGCCGTGACCGGCGAGCGCACCACCGCCGAGGACCTGGGCGGCGCACGTGCCAGCAACGCCGTCAACGGCAACGCGCACTTCCTCGCCGCCGACGAGGGCGACGCCCTGGAGACCGTACGGGAACTGTTGTCGTATCTGCCCGCCAACAATCTCGAACGGCCGCCGGACTACGCCCCGGGATGTGCCCCCGCCGCGGACTGGCTCGACGAGATCGTCCCCGACCGGCTCGCGCAGGTCTACGACATGCGTGACATCCTGCGGGCGGTCGTCGACGACGGTGAGCTCCTCGACGTGCAGGAGCTGTTCGCGCCGAACATCATCTGCGCCCTGGCCCGGGTCGAGGGCCGTTCGGTCGGCGTCGTAGCCAACCAGCCGCTGCATTCGGCCGGAGTGCTCGACATCGACGCCTCCGAGAAGGCCGCGCGGTTCGTGCGGTTCTGCGACGCCTTCGGCATCCCGCTGCTCACCTTCGCCGACGTGCCGGGCTATCTGTCCGGCGTGCGGCAGGAGCGGGGCGGGATCATCCGGCGGGGCGCCAAACTGTTGTACGCCTACGCCGAGGCGACCGTTCCCAAGGTGACCGTGGTCGTGCGCAAGGCGTACGGGGGCGGCTACGCGGTGATGGGTTCCAAGCATCTGGGTGCCGACGTCAACCTCGCCTGGCCCACCGCCCGGATCGCCGTCATGGGCGCCGAGGGCGCGGTCGGCGTCCTGCACCGGCGTGAACTCGCCGCCGCCGACGATCCCGAAGCGCTGCGCGCCCGTCTCGTGGCCACGTACGAGAGCACGTACGGCACCCCTTATCTCGCCGCCGAACGCGGATACGTCGACGCCGTCATCGCCCCGCGCGAGACGCGCGCCCACGTCTGCCGCGCCCTGCGCGCGCTGCGGGGCAAGCGGGCGCCGATGCCGCAGCGGAGGCACGGCAACATCCCGCTCTGAGCCCCCGTTCCGTTCGACCGTGCAACGCCTCCGCCCCGCAAGACGTTTCCGCGACGTGAGGAGCCACCCCCTTGAAGGACAGCCGCCCCCCGCTCACGCCCGCATGCCGGACCCTGCCGGAATACGTGCGGCACTGGGCCGAAGTCGCCCCCGACCGCCGGGCGTTCACTTTCGTCGATCACCCCGCCCCGCACTCGCGCGGCGTACACCGCACGCTGACCTGGCGGCGCCTGGACCTGCGGGTACGGGCGCTCGCCGCCCGGCTCGCCGAGGAGGCCGAACCGGGTGCCCGGGTCGCGCTGCTGTGCCCGCAGGGCGTCGAGTACGTCACCGGGTTCCTGGCGGCGCTGACGGCCGGGATGGTGGCCGTACCCCTGTATCCGCCCGGTCTGCCGGGACATGCCGACCGGCTCGCGGGGGTTCTGGCCGACGCGTCCTGCGCGGTCGTGGTGACCACCGGTCGCGAGCTGGAGTCCGTACGGGAGTTCTGCGCGGGTGACTCCGTGCGCGTCGTCACCGCCGACCAGGTCGCCGACGCCGCCGCCCAGCACTGGCAGCCGGTCGCCGTGGACGAGGGGGAGGTCGCCTATCTGCAGTACACCTCCGGGTCGACGCGGGCGCCGGCGGGCGTGGAGATCACGCACGGCAATGTCGTCGCCAACGCGCGGCAGGCGCTGACCGCCTACGGGGCCGACGCGCATCCGGTGACCTGCGTCGGCTGGCTGCCGCTGTACCACGACATGGGGCTGGTGCTGAGTGTGGCCGCTCCCGTCGTGCGGGGGCTGCTGTCGGTGCTCATGGATCCGACGGCGTTCCTGCACCAGCCGGTGCGCTGGCTGCGGCTGCTGGCCGCGCATCCGCGGGCGCTCACCGCCGCGCCCAACTTCGCCTACGACTACTGCGCCTCCGCCGTCACGGCCGAGCAGAAGGCGGATCTGCGGCTGGACGCTGTCGCCGCGCTGATCAACGGCAGCGAGCCGGTACGCCCCGGTACCGTCGACCGTTTCCACGCCGCCTTCGCGGAGCGTGGGCTGCCGCCGGACTGTCACTGTCCCTCGTACGGGCTGGCCGAGGCGACGGTGTTCGTCAGTGCCGCCCGGCCCGGTGAGCCCTTGCGCCGGTTCGCTCTCGACCGGGACGCCCTCGCCGCCGGCAAGGCCCTGCCCGCCCGTCCGGACGATCCCAGGGCCGTGCTGCTGGCCGGCTGCGGTACGCCGGCCGGGCAGCGGGTGCGGATCACCGACCCCGCGACGGGTGTCGTCCTGTCCGAGGGCGAGGTGGGTGAGATCCGGGTGCAGGGGCCCAACGTCGGGCGGGGTTACCGGAATCGGGACGCGGAGAGCCGGGACGTCTTCGGCGGTGAGGTGGCGGATCCGGAGGCCGGTGGCCGCTGGTTGCGGACCGGCGATCTGGGGACCGTGCTGGACGGGCAGTTGGTGGTCACCGGGCGGCTCAAGGACCTCATCGTCGTCGACGGGCGCAACCACTACCCGCAGGACGTCGAGGCCACCGCCCAGGAGGCGCACCCAGCGGTGCGCCGCGACCGGCTCGCCGCGTTCTCGGTGCCCGGTTCGGGAGGTGAGCGGGTGGTGGTCGTGGCCGAGCACGCGCGCAGTACGCGCCTCGACGCCATCGACGTACCCGAGTTGGTACGTGCGGTGCGCGCGGCGGTGTCCTCACGGCACGGGCTGCGGCCGGCGGACGTGGTGCTGGTGGCTCCGGGGACCGTGCCGCGCACATCGAGCGGCAAGGTGTCGCGGGCGCTCACCCGGGCGCGCTATCTGGAGGGCGCCTACGGGCGGGCCGTCGGGGTGTCCGGAGGCGTGGGATGACGGGCGTCGACGCGGCGGCGCTGCGTCGGCTGATCGCCGAGCGGGCGGCCGCCTGGAACGACATGGCTGCCGAGAACGTCCCGATGGACCGGCCGCTCGCGGATCTCGGCGTGTCCTCGCGGGACGCGGTCGTCCTGGCCGGGGAACTCTCGCACCTGCTCGGTCGCGAACTGCCCTCCACGCTGCTGTGGGAGACGCCGACCGGTGAGGCACTGGTGGCCCGCCTGTGCGGCGGCCCGGAGGAGGTCGTCTCCCTCCCGGTGCCTGTCGCCACGGCGCCCGGTGAGCCGGTCGCCGTCATCGGGGTCGGCTGCCGGCTGCCCGGCGGGGTGCACGGGCCGGCCGACTACTGGCGGCTGCTGTGCGAGGACGTCGATGCCATCCGCCGGGTGCCCGAGGACCGGTGGCGCGACTTCACGGCGTTTCCGCCCGCCGACGCGCCCTCGTACGGGGGCTATCTCGACGATGTCGCCGGGTTCGACGCGGACTTCTTCCATGTCACCCCGCGCGAGGCGGCGGTGATGGACCCGCAGCAGCGGATCCTGCTGGAGGTCGTCCACGAGGCGCTCGACCATGCCGCCGTCCCGGCCGCGTCCCTGGCGGGTACCGCCACCGGTGTCTTCGTCGGCATCTCCGCGCCGGAGTACGGGCAGCTCACCGGGGCCGACCCGGACGCCGTCGATCCGTGGGCGCCGGCCGGTGCGGCGCTGAGCGTCGCCGCCGGGCGGCTGGCGTACGTCCTGGACACCCATGGGCCGAGCGTGGCCGTGGACACGGCCTGTTCGTCCTCGCTGGTCGCCGTGCACCAGGCCTGTGTCAGCCTGCGGACCGGCGAGAGCGACACGGCGATCGCCGCCGGGGTCAACCTGCTGCTCTCCCCCACCGTCGGTGTCGCCTTCGGGCGGGCGGGGGCGCTGGCGCCGGACGGGCGGTGCAAGCCGTTCTCGGCGGCGGCCGACGGGATCGGCCGGGGTGAGGGGTGCGCGGCCGTGCTGTTGAAGCGGCTGTCCGACGCCGAGCGGGACGGCGACCGGGTGCTGGCGGTCATCCGTGCCACCGCCGTCAACTCCGACGGCCGGTCCGGCGGCCTGATGGCGCCCAACCCCGCCGCCCAGCAGGCCGTGCTCAGGAGCGCGTACGCCCGGGCCGGGCTCGATCCGGCGGGTGTCGACTACGTCGAGGCGCACGGGACCGGCACTCCGCTCGGCGACCCGATCGAGGCGGGCGCCCTCGATGCCGTCCTCGGCGCCGGCCGCGACCCCGACCAGCCGCTGCTGCTGGGCTCCGTCAAGGGCAACCTCGGCCACCTGGAGTCCGCCGCGGGCATCGCCGGCCTGGTCAAGACGGTCCTCGCCCTCCACCACGACCGCATCCCGTCCTCCCCGCACTGCGCGGACGGCGGCGCCCTGGGCGACGCCCGCCTGCGGGTGGTGACCGAGCCCGAACCGTGGCCCCGCTACGGCGGCACGGCCACCGCCGGGGTCTCCGGCTTCGGGTTCAGCGGCACCAACGCCCATGCCGTGCTGGAGGAATGGCGGCCGGGAAACCTGGTGGCCGACGCGGGGGCGGAACCCGCCGCCCGCCTGTACCCGCTCTCCGACGTCGACACCGAACGCGTCCGCGACACCGCGGCCCGGCTCGCCGACTGGCTCCGCACGGGTGAGGGCAGCACCGCGCGCCTCGCCGACGTGGCGCGCACGCTCGCCGGGCGCACCGGTCGCGGGCCCGTACAGGCCGCCGTCACCGCCCGCGACCGGGACGAACTCGCCGATGCGCTGGGCGCGTTGGCGGATCGGCGTCCCGATGCGCGGGTCGTCACGGGCGAGCGCGGTCTCGTCGGACCTGGGCCGGTGTGGGTCTTCTCCGGGTACGGCAGCCAGTGGGCCGGCATGGGCCGGCGGCTGCTGGATGAGGAGCCCGCGTTCGCGGCCGCCGTGGAGAAGCTCGATCCCCAGCTGGCCGCGGAGTGCGGTCTGTCCCTGTACGACCGGCTGGCGTCCGGCGACGGCCTCGACCGCCTGGAGGTCGCGCAGCCCGTCCTGTTCGGGCTCCAGGTGGCGCTCGCCGAGCTGTGGCGCTCCTACGGTGTCGAACCCGCCGCCGTGATCGGCCACTCCATGGGCGAAGTGGCCGCCGCCGTCTGCGCGGGCGCCCTGGACGTGTCGGACGCGGCCCGCGTGATCGCCGTACGGGCCCGGCTGCTGAGCCGGCTGAGTGGGGGCGCCATGGCGGTCGTGGACCTGGACGACGACGAACTGGACGCCCTCCTGCGGGAGTTGCCCGGAGTCCAGGTCGCCGTGCACTCCTCGCCGCGTCAGAAGGTCGTCACCGGGGACGAGCCGGAGGTGTCTCGACTCGTACGCCGGCTGGAGCGGGAAGGCCGGGCGGCGCGGGCCATGCGGGTGGTGGGCGCCGGGCATTCGCCGCAGGTGGACGCGCTGCTGCCGGAGCTGACCGAGGCGTTGGCCGGGATTCAGGGGCGGCGGCCGCGCGTGCCCGTGTACTCCACCGTCCTGGACGACCCGCGCGGGGACTGCGAGTTCGACGCGGCGCACTGGGCGGCCAACCTGCGGCGGCCCGTGCGTCTGGACCGGGCGCTCGCGGCGGCCGCCGCCGACGGCCACACCGCCTTCGTGGAGATCTCGCCGCACCCGGTCCTGACGCGGGCCGTGGCCGACACCGTGCCCGAGGCCCTCGCCGTCGGCACCCTGCGCCGCGACGCGGACGGCTCGGCCGGGTTCGTGCGGCAGCTCGGGGCCCTGTACGCCGCGGGGCTCGCCCTGCCCCTGCCGCCCGGCCGGGTCATCGACCTGCCCGCACCGCGCTGGCGGCACGAGCGGCACTGGTGGACGGACGGGGCTCGGGACCGCGGGAAGGCGTCTGCGGACGCACCCGTCACGCCCCCTCGGACCGCGTCCGCCTCCGTTCCGGCCGAACCCACCTCCGTCGTCGCCCGGCTCAGCCACCACGTCGCCGCCGTCACCGGGCACCCCGTGGCCCGGATCACAGCGGACGCCGCGTGGGCCGACCTCGGGCTGGACTCGCTGATGGCCGTCCGCATCCGTACGGCCGTGGAGCGCGAGTTCGGGATCGAGCTGCCGCTGCGCGACCTGCTCGGCACCGCCACCGTCGAGGAAGCGGCCGGGCGTATCCGGCGGAAGGTGGGCGAGGGCTCGCCCGTGAGGGTGCTGCGGGACGCCGGTTCCGGGCCCCCGCTCTTCCTCGTGCACGCCGCCGGCGGGCCGACCGACGTCTACCGGGCACTGGCCGAACGGCTCGGGGACGACCGGCCGGTCTACGGGCTGGAGCGGGTGGAAGCAGCGCGGACGGTGGCGGAGAAGGCCCGCCGGTATGCGGAGGTCATCGCCACCACTCGCCCCGACGGGCCGTGTCTGCTGGGTGGTTGGTCCTTCGGCGGGTTCGTCGCGCAGGAGACCGCCCGGCACCTGACCGCCGCCGGGCGGGACGTGGACCTGGTGGTGCTCATCGACTCCGTACGGCCCCTCCCCCAGCCGGGGCGCACACCGGCCGACCGGATCCGCGCCCACCTCAAGGGCTTCGCCCGGCACGTCGACGAGACCTACGGTGCCCGGCTGGAGTTGCCCTACGACGAACTCGTGGCGACGGCCGACGACGGCGACCGTATCGACGCCGTGCTGCGGGCGCTGCGCGAGGCCGTCGACGTGCCCGCGGCGGCACTGGAGCACCAGCGGGCCTCCTACCTGGACCTGCGGGTCGGCGAGGCGCACCGGCCGGGCACCTACGACGGCCGGGTGGTGCTCTACCGGGCCACCGAACCCGCGCCGCACACCGTGCGCGACCCGGCGTACGACCGGGACGACGAGGCGCTGGGCTGGGACGAGGTGTGTCCGCGCCTGGAGGTCGTCCCCGTGCGCGGGCACCATCTGTCGCTGCTCGATCCGCCGCACGTCGACGAGATCGCCGTACATCTGCGGCGGCTGCTCGGCGAGCGGGCGCACGCCGGCGGAGGAGCCCAGCAGAACCACTGAACCGAGAGCCGAGGAGCCGCCATGCCCCACCGCCCCACCGAAGTGCCCCGGCGTACCGTCGCCAAGGCGGCCGCCGTCGCCGGTCTGGCCGTCCTGTTCGGAACCGGGGCCGCCACCGGCCGGGCCCGGGCCGCGACCCGGCTCGGGCCGCGCACCCTGGACCTGTCCGTGAACTCCGCCGCCCTGGGCCGCAACGCGGCGGTGCGGCTGATCCTGCCGTCGGGATTCGACACGCGGCCGGACCGGACGTACCCCGTGCTGTACCTGCTGCACGGTGCCCACGACGACTACACGTCCTGGACCCGGGAGACCGGCATCGAGGCCTTCACCGAGGGCCGGGACCTGATCGTGGCGATGCCGGACGCGGGTCCCACCGGCATTCCCACCGCCTGGCGCGACGGGCCCGACTACGAGAGATTCCAGGTCGAGGAGGTGCCCGCGCTGCTGCGCCGCGACTACCGCGCCTCCGGCGTGCGGGCCGTCGCCGGGGTGTCCACCGGCGGGTACGGGGCCATGGCGCACGCGGCCCGGCACCCGGGCGCCTTCACCGCCGCCGCCTCCTACAGCGGCATCCTCGACACCACCGCGCCCGGCGTGCCGGCCATCATGGACGCCATCGTGGCCCGTGAGAACCTGTTGCGGCACTCCCTGTGGGGCAGCCCGATCCTGAACCTGCTCACCTGGCGCGACTTCAACCCGCGCGCCCGCGCGCAAGGGCTGCGCGGTACCGCCCTGTACGTGTCCAACGGCAGCGGGCTGGTCGGCGGGAGCGGTGATCCGCTGCCCGAGGCGCTGGAGAGCGCCCTGTGGCCCTCCGCTCACAGCTTCACGGACACGCTCGCGCGCCTCGGCGTCCCGGTCACCACGCACTTCTACGCGGGCGGGGGGCACAGCTGGGCCTACTGGAAGGGGGAGTTCGCGGCGTCGTGGCCGATGCTCGCCCGTGCGCTGGGCCTGCCCGAGTGATGTCGGAGCCGGCGGGGCACGGAACGGAGCGCAGGGACCGTCCGTCCAACACGGGACGTCCCACTCACCTCACGGGAAACAACCCGCGGGTGAGCCGCTTCCGGGTGAAAGGAGTGTCCGCGATGGCTGTCCCCGTCCCGCACGGCGTGCCGGCCGGCCCCGGAGCCCCGCCGGTGCCGCCCGACCTGGCCAAGTTACTGCGCGCGCAGCTCGAATCCGTCGCCGACGAGGTGGAGGAGGAGGTGCGCAGACAGGTTCCCGAGTACCTCCGCCTGGCCGACGGTGACGACCGGCGCAACCTCAGAGCCGGGGTGGTGCAGGCGCTGACGCTGTTCGTCGACCACATCGCCGACCCGCGCGGCCAGGGCGACGCGATCGCCGCGACGTACTACGAACTCGGGCGCGGCGAGGCCCTGGAGGGCCGCAGCCTGGACGCGCTGCAGTCGGCGCTGCGCGTCGGAGGGCTGCACGCCTGGCGGCTGATGGGCCGTACCGCGGAACAGCTCGGGCTGGACTCGGCGGTCGTGACGGCACTGGGCGAACTCGCGTTCCGGACCGTGCACGAGGTCGCGGAGGCGGCCGCGGCCGGCTACGCGGAGGCCCGGTCGCACAGCACGGACGAGGTGGAACGG
Organism: Streptomyces sp. a15; assembly: GCF_059026085.1. Taxonomy (NCBI): domain Bacteria; kingdom Bacillati; phylum Actinomycetota; class Actinomycetes; order Kitasatosporales; family Streptomycetaceae; genus Streptomyces; species Streptomyces sp. A15. The sequence goes on from NZ_JBWLKM010000028.1 coordinate 56,494, forward strand.
CGTCGCAAGCGCCTGCTCGACCTGCTGCTGGGCGAGGGGCCGGTCGCCTTGGAGGCCGTGCAGGATCTCGCGCACGGTGCGCGGTGGCCGGTGCCGCGGCAGGTCGCCGTCGTGGCGCTGGCGGCCGGGCCTGAGCAGCGCGAGGAGGAGCGGCCGCTGGCCGCCGCCGGCGCGCTGGTGGACATGGCGTCGCGGCCGCCGCGCATGCTGGTGCCCGACCCGGACGTGTCCGGCCGTTTCGGCGGCCGGGCGTTCGCCCTCGCGCTGCGCGGACGGCCGGCCGCGATCGGCCCGACGGTCGGCGTCACCGAGGCGGCGCAGTCCCTGCGCTGGGCCACCCGGGCCCTGGGCCTGATGGGCCGCGGGATCCTGCCCCGGCAGGGCGTGGTGCACTGCGCCGACCATCTGTCGACGCTGCTGCTGCACTGCGACGAACCGCTGCTCGCCCGGTTGCAGGCACGGGTCCTGGCCCCGCTGGACGCCGTCTCCCCGGGGCAGCGTCCCCGCCTCGCCGAGACCCTGCTGGCCTGGCTGCTCAGCGGCAGCAACGTCCCCGACGTCGCCGCCCGGCTCCACATCCACCCGCAGACGGTCCGCTACCGGCTCCGGCAGCTGGAGAAGCTCTTCGGCGAGGCCCTGCACGAGCCGGACACCCGTCTGGATCTCGTGCTGGCATTGCGCGCCGAGGCATTACGCGAGCAGGCGCCGGACAGCCAATGAAATTCCCGGAACGCTGCTCACGAGAGCTCAAAAAGCCGCGACAATTCCATAATCCTCTGCATAACACTCCGCTGGAAAAGCGAATACGTTCGGGGCCGTTCCATTTCGCAGGCGCATCACGCGCCCCGCACGCGGAGGTTTCCCCATGCGTATCCGCTTGTGCCTCGCCGCGCTCTCATTGGCCGGCGGGGCCGGACTGGCGACCGTCTCGGCCCCCACCGCGGCAGCCGCAACAGCCGCTGCCTGTACCGACGTCGAGGTCGTATCGGCCCGCGGCACCTTCGAGCCGGGCACGCTCGGCTTCATCGTCGGAGACCCGGTGTATTCCGAACTCCAGAGGAAAATCACCGGCAAAACCCTGTCCAGCTACGGCGTGAACTATCCCGCGAACCTTTCCCTGACCTCGGCGGCACAGGGAAACAGGGATCTCGTCAACCACGTCACAAGCCAAGCCGCCGCGTGTCCCAACCAGCGCTTCATTCTGGTGGGATATTCGCAGGGCGCGAACGTCGTCGACAACTCGATCGGCATCAGCAGCGCGGGTGCGGTGGTCGGCAGCCCCATCGTCGCCTCGATCCCCGCCGCCCTCGAACCGAAGGTCTCCGCCGTGCTGCTGTTCGGCAACCCGATCCGGGCCATCGGCAAGAGCGTCACCGGCACCTACCAGAGCCGCACGCTCGACATCTGCGCGGAGGGCGACCCCGTCTGCGAGTCCGGAGGGGGTGACACGGGGGCCCACCTCAGCTACCGCGACAACGCGGAAGAGGCGGCCACGTTCGCCGCCGGCAAGGTCTGAGCCGTACACGTGCCAGTGGGCCCGGGAGGAATCCTCCCGGGCCCACAGCCGTGCGAGGACCGCTATGCGGGGTTCTTGGCGAATCCGGCGAGGCTGGTGGAGACGGGCTCGGGCAGTCCGTTGTTCTGTACGGGCGCCGCGGTCAGCACGTCGAGGTGCTGGTAGCCCTCGGCGATCACCGGGTCCAGGTCGGCCGGTGCACGGCCCGCCAGCAGTCCGTCGCCCGCGAGCACCGTGAGCGTCGGGTTGGCGGTGAGCCCTTCGGGATGGACGACGAGCCGCTTCACCTGCGGCGAGGTCGCCAGCTGGATGTCGGTGACCAGCTTGGTCGGGAAGTACTGCTCGGTGAAGTCCAGCGGCTGTTCGGCCATGCTGCGGGCGAGCTCCTGGATGTCGGTGACCTCCTTGGCGGCCGAGGTGAACGGCGTGCCGTCGGCTGACCGGTATCCGGGGTCGTCGGGGTCGCCGACACGGTCGTAATTACGCCATGTGTACAGCGGGCCGTTCGGCTGGTCGGGGATGGCCTTGTAGTCGGTGCCGAACAGGCCCGCCTGCTGGTCGCTGCCGTTGGCGACGGGGAAGTTCTTGTCGACGACCGGCCCGCCGTCGAAGAAGCCCACGCTGCTCTGCAGGAACGCGAGCGGCACCGAGTTGTCGTCCATCAGGGCCCCCAGCATCGCCGCGTTGGTGAGCCGGAAGTCCTTCACCGTGGGTGAGCCCTTGAGAAAGGTGGCTGTGTCCTTGGAGAAGAGGAAGCGGTTGGTGGCCTCGATGTTGACGTTCGACGGCAGGTAACGGGGCAGGTCGGCCTCGCCGCCGGGGTCCCGGAGCGCACCCAGGCCGGCGATGGCGAGCACGGTCATGGTCTCGGGGTTGAGCAGCACCGGAGCGGACAGGGAGCGGGGCAGCACCCCGCTGTCGAGCCCGGCCTGCACCGCGCCGTGTCCGAGGCCGATGTCGGGCAGGTTGGTGTCGTCCGGGATGCTGCCGCTGAGGTCGGCCAGTGAGGTGGAGACGGTGGTGTCGAGGGCGAAGTAGCCGGCGCACTGGTTGTAGCCGGCGTCCGAGGTGGTGGTGCGGTCGCCGTCGAAGTCGGCGGCCGCGAAGTAGCCGGTGATCACGCCGCCCAGCGAGTGGCCGCCGCACAGCACCTTGCTCTTGCGCAGCCCCTGGTCGGGCAGCTCGGCGGTGAGCAGGTCGTACTGGTCGCGGACGGTCTGCTCGATGCCGAGCTTCGCCATCCAGCCGAGGCGGTCGTTGGTGACGTGTCCGGTGAAGGTCCGGCCTTCGACCTGCTTGCCCCGGTAGTAGTAGTCGACGGCCGTGTGCTGGTCGCCGGAGGCGATTCCGGTGCGGTCCTCCAGGCAGTTGGAGCGGCGGTCCAGCGCCCAGAACTCGATATGGCTGCCCTGCTCGGCGGCCCGGGCGACGGTGTTGCGGGCGACGCTGTCGAAGGCACCGGCCCCTTCCAGGATGCCCGGCTGGGCCACGAGGATCCGGTCGGCGTCGGCCGAGGCGGCCGGTCCGGCGGAGGAGCGGTAGCGCAGGTACGACAGCCAGTCGCACGCCGCCGGACGGGCCCCGGCGGACGCGGGCAGCGGCACCTTCACCCGCACCACCGACTCGGTCACCCCGGCGACCGGGGACGTCGAGGTCACGGGCGTCTCGGTCCGCTCGGCGCGCGCCTGCGCGGCACCCGGGGAGGCGGCTGTGAGCGCCCCCGCAATCAGCAGCACCGCAAGGGCGGCGCTGCGCCACGTTCTTTTCCCGCTGCGATTTTTCTTGCTGCGACTCAGGTTCATAGCCGGACGGTAGGGCCGTGAACGCTGTGTATTCAGGTGGTGCTCACGGGAACGCAGTGGCTTTTTGTGCCTTTGTCATCCGGTGACAGAGCAGTCAGCGGGATCCCCGGGTGTGGAATGGGGATCCCGCTGAGAGTGTGGTCGAGTTTCGGTCGGTTCAGGCACCGTCAGTGCTTGAAGGTGTCCTTCCCCTTCTCCTTGGCCTGACGTGCGTCACCCTTCGCCTGGCCGCCTCGGCCCTCGGCCTCCATCTGCTCGTTGCCTGTCGTGCGGCCGATCGCCTCCTTGGCCTTTCCCTTGGCCTGTTCCTTCTTCGCCTTGGCCTTCTGGTCTCCGGCCACGTTCCATCACTCCAAGCCGCGTTTGACTGCGGGTGTATCCACGGGTCGGGTAGCCGTCGCCGTGATTTCCAAACGCGGACACCAATTCCGGCCCTTATGTACGTCGGATCCGCCAGACGTTGTCCTCGCGGTAGCCCTCGACCCCCTCGGGCGAAACGCTTTTCTTGCGTACCGCGCCCATGGTTTCCACGCTCCAGCTCTCCTCGGGCAGCGCGAGTTCCGCGAGGGTGCCCTCCAGCGTGGGGAACTCCGCCTCGAAGGGCGGTTCGCTCTGCCACGACGGCCACCCGGCGTGCATGACGATCAGGAGCGTGCCGCCCTCGGCGACCTCGGCGGCGGCCTGCCGCAGGACGCCCTGCTGGTCCAGGTGCACCGGGGACTGCAGGAACTGGGCGTTGACCAGGTCGAAGGAGCCCTGGGGAAACGTCGTGCCCAGCTCGTGCCGTTCCCATGCCGTACGGTCGCCCACCCCGGCCTCGGCGGCGTGTGCGGCGGCACGTTCGAGGGCGGTGTACGAGATGTCGACGCCGGTGACCTGCCAGCCGCGCGAGGCCAGCCACACCGCGTCGGCCCCCTCACCGCAGCCGAGGTCCAGGGCGGTACCCGGTGGGAGGTGGCTCGCCTCCCGTACGAGGAGCGGATTGGGGCGGCCGCTCCAGACTCGTTCGCTGTCCTTGTAACGGGCTTCCCAGAACTCGGAGGCCTGCGTCGTCGCGTGGATGTGGGTCATGAGGCCCAAGCCTGCGTCGCGCCCGGTCGGCGGCCAAGGAGAGTTGCCGGTACGGCAAGATTTCGGTCCCGCCGTACCGGGTCCCTACTGCGGCTGCGGACGGCGCACGGCCGCCCGGACGTCCGTCTCCACCTCCTGGCGCGGCCGGCCCTGCTCCTTCGCGTACTCCGCCACCGCGGTCCGGATGTCGCGATCGAGATCGCGCCAGGCACGGAACGCGGTCTCGTACGTGGTGGTCTGTTTCATGGACCACTTGTGCTCGGCGGGCGGACCGTAGGCGTGGCTCAGGTCCTCGACCCGATGGTGCGCCTGGTCCGCCGCGCGCTGTTTCTCCACGAGCTCTTCGAATGCGTGTCCCACGTCAAGTGATCGTAGGCAGGGGTGCGCCTTTCCGCGCGTCGAGCCGGGCCGGCCTACAGGGAACCGCGCCGGGTGCGCCGCAGGAGTACGAAGCCGCAGATGAGAAGAACCGCTCCGGCCGCGGCGGGCCACAGCTGGCTGCCGGTCTCGGCCAGTGAGCCACCGGCCGTCTGGGGCTCGGTCCCGGCGCCGGCGGGCGGCTGTGCCACGGCTCCGGTCGTCGGGGTGCCGGAGGCGGTGCTGTCGTCCTCGCCGGTCTCGACCAGGTCGTTCGACCAGGCCTCGGGGAGGGTGGCGGAGGCGCTCGGTGCCGGCGTGGGCTTGGTGTCGCTCTTGGGTTCGTCCTTGGGTTCGTCGTCGGCCGGTGCCGTGGGTGAGGCGTCCGGCTTCGCCTGGCCGTTGTCGCCCTGCTCACCGTTGCCGCCGTTGTTGTTGTCACCGCCGTTGCCGTTGTCGTCGCCGTTCGAGGGGGCGGGAGCCGCCGTCGGCTGCTCGGTCGGCTCGTCGGACGGCTGGTCGGTGGGCTGCTCGGACGGCTGGTCCTGCGGGTCCTCACCGTTGCCGGGGTCCTGGTCCGCGCCGGCGCCGCACTGTCGGCCCTCGTTGATGCAGTCGACCATCTCCGCCATCAGGTCTTCGTCGAAGACGTTGATGAAGTCGCCGTGGTCGGTGACGGGCTTGTGCAGCTGCTCCGGGAAGGAGTCCACGGCGAAGAGCGGGGTGGTACGGCCGCCGTCCTGAAGGCTCGGCGCGTCGACGTCGTAGACGATGCGCTGCACGAGCTGCGGGATGGCCTTGAATCCGGCCGGGCAGGCGCCGTCGGCCTGGGCGAACGCCACATGGGTGCGGTGGTTGGCGCTGTCGATGTTGCGGCCGTCCCAGCAGCTCTGGAACTTGAAGGTGCGGACCACGTCGCTGCCCTGCGGACACAGCGGGTACTTGTCCTTCAGCTGCCGGTCCTCGAACCCGGTGCAGCTCCAGGAGGCGTTGGCGTTCGCGGTTCCGTTGACGAACGCCTTGGCGTCGCCGGTGATGATGCGCAGGAGCCTCGGCATGGCCGTGACCTCGCCGCGCGGGCTGCCCACGAACGTGAGGGTGACCTGCCGGGGCGTGACGATCTCACCGGCGTTGCCCTCGATGCCTCCGCCCGGGGCGGCCGCGTCCTGCTCCTGAGTGCCGTTCTGCAGCCGCAGCACGGGCCAGTAGTACGACGACCTGTCGCCCTGGTCCACGCAGCTCGTGTCACCGTTGGCGAGGTCCTCGTCGCCGGCGAAGGCGTCGTTGGCCTGGTTGCCGACGTAGTCGTGGAAGTGGTGGGCTCCGTTGGAGACACCCGGGGCGACGATCACGTTGTCCGAGTTGAACAGGCCGCCCTCGTTCACCCCGCAGCTGGTGACGAAGGTGCCACCGGAGGCGTCCGCCTGGGCGTTCGCCGCGCTGGGCTGGACGGTGGTGATGTCCGCGTAGTCGGCGGCCACGGGGCCGTTGCCGGCCTGGCCGCCGTTGCCCGGCTGCTGGGCACCGCCGTCCTGGTCCTGGCCGTCGCCCTGGTCCTGGCCGTCGCCCGGCTGCTCCTCGCCGCCGTCCTGCTCGCCGGTCTGGTTCCGGGGCTCACGCAGTGTGCAGGCCGCCATGGCGTCGAGTCCCTCGGGGCGCTCCCCCACACGCTCGATGGCGGCGTTGATGCGCTCGATCGTCGCGGCTCGGTCCTCCTTGAGGGGGTCCATGATCCCGCTCTCGGGCTCCGCGTTCTGTGCCGGGTCCTGGAGTTTCCGGTAGGCCTCGGCCACCTGCTGGTCCAGGGCGGCGAGTTCCTTGTCGACCTCCGTCCCCGCCTCGTCAGGCACGGAGGTCAACAGGGTGCCGACGTCCGGGCAGTCGATCGTCGCGGCCCCCAGCACCCGCGCGCGGCCGTCCCCCTCGTCGCCCGGCCCACCGCCGTCGGTCGCCGAGGCGTACACGTTGACCGCCATCAGCCCGCCGCCGCCCAGCATCAGTGCCACTGCGGCAAAGGTCGCACGTCGTGCGCCTGTTGGGCGTCTGCGCCTGTTGTGTCCCACGGAAGTACTCCTGCGCGTGTCGTCCGTACGGGCATGGAAATCCCCCGCCCCTATACGGAGCCGGGACCGCGGGTGTTCAACCGTCTCGGAAATTCACAGAAATCTCTTACGAGCCGGGGGTCCGTGCCCGTGTCGGGCCACGTCCCCTTCCGCGCTACGCGGTCCGTACGGCGGGTACCCGGGAAGCCCACACACCTGTGAGCGAAGGGAGCGACCCGTGACACTGCGAGGCACAGCGGACAGTTCCGGGCTCGGCGATCTCGAACCGGGTACGAACCAGCGGGGGCAACTGCGCAGCCGTATCTCGGACATCGCGTGGACCGCGCTGTGCACGGTGCTGGCCCTCTGGGCGATCTGGAGCGCCGTCGGCGTGGCGCGGGGCGTGACCGCGTGGGCGTACTGCGTCGTGGCCTGGGTGCTGCTGGCCGTGGCGCTGGCCCTGCGGGTCGTCGCGATCCGGCGCCGGACCGGGATCCGGCCGAGCTACCGGACAGGGAAGTACTCACAGCGCTGATGGTCGGCCCGAGCCCGGCCGGTCGGGGCCGGCGTCAGCCCGCCGCGTTGTCGACGCGCAGGCGGACCTGCTCCTCCAGGCGGCGCAGGCTGCTGTCCAGGGCGTCCTGGACGGTCTGGCGGCCGGGGTCGTGGCTGTCGTCGAAGAACGACAGGTGCACGGTCACCTCGCTGGCCCCGCTGTCGAGTCCGGCGACCTGGAGCCAGCCGGCGTAGCTGCCCTGCTCGCGCGTTCCCCACTCGAGCCGCAGCTGATCGCGACGGGACTGGAGCAGCGCCGGGGTGTCCTGGTCGGTGTGGTCCTCGTGCACGGTGACGGCAGGCGGGTCGTCGACGCGCACGTGCAGGTCGCCGGGCAGCCAGGCGTCCAGCTGCTCCACCTGGCTGGCCTGGTCGAAGACGTGCTCCGGCTGGGCCGGCATCGTGCGGGAACGTTCGTACTCGGTCATCGGCGCACCGCTTCTTCCTCGCCTCGGGTCCTGGCGTACGACGGACCGCGTTCCCGGCCTGTGAGAACTGAACCAGGACGACACGGGTGGAGTGGCCGGCGTCGAATGAGCCGCCACCGGTCGGGAACCCGGGGAGCGCAGCTTGCCCCCACACCCCTGGAGAGGCCTCATGAGTCTTCTGCGTCTGGTCGGCCGCCCGATGCTCGCCTCGATGTTCGTCGCCGGCGGCCTGAACTCACTGCGCGATCCCGAGGCGGTGGCCCCCGTGGCCGAGCCCGTCGTCCAGCCGGTCACCGAGCGCGTCGAGGCGCTGCCGGACCGCACCGAACAGGTCGTACGTCTCAGCGGTGCCGTACAGGTGGCGGCGGGTGTGCTGCTCGGCATCGGCCGTGTCCCGCGGGTCGCGGCGCTGGCCATCGCGGGCACCCTCGTGCCCACGACAATCGCCGGGCACCGGTTCTGGGAAGCCGAGGATCCCTCCGAGCGCGAACAGCAGCTCATCCACTTCCTGAAGAACCTCTCGATGCTCGGCGGGCTGCTCATCGCGGCGGACGACACCGCCGGGCACCCCTCGCTGTGGTGGCGAGGTCGCCACACCGCCCATGACCTGCGGCGGGACGCACATCTGGTGCGCCGTTCCGTCCGAGCCACCGCCGGGCCCGCCGCCACGGCCGGCCGCCTGCGGGCCAAACTGCCCGCCTGACCGGCGCGGACGCCCGTGCCGGGCGGGTCGTCCAGACCTCGCCCGGCACCCGGCCGGTCACGCCGGTCACCTGGTCACGCGTTCACCTGGTCACGACGTGCCGCTCGTCCGGGACGCAGTGGGTCATGGTGAGGCCCTCGACGTCGCGCGGCGGGTTCTTGCCGAGCCTGGCCAGGCGCTCCCGGTCCTCGTCGGTCAGGTCCTGGGAGGCCAGTGGCTCCAGGCCCAAGACGTCGTCGGGGCTGATGCCCAGGGCGTCACCGACCCGCAGACCGAGGTCGTTCTCCACCAGCAGGAAGTGCCAGACCATGCGTTCCTGCACCGGCCGGTCGCACTGGGCGAGCAGGTCGGTGAAGTTCTTGACCAGGTCCTCGCGTTCCCACTCCTCCAGCAGCAGGTAGCGCTGGCCCGCCTGCAGATAGTCGTTGGTGCGGGGGATGCGCTTGCGGGTGAGCCGCCCATGGATCTCCGGTCCCTGTTCGTCCTGCGTGGGGTACTCGGCCTCGCGCAGACCGCCCCTGATCGAGGGCTCGTAGTTGACGTCGGCCCTCTCCCCCGCGCCGTCCACGTGGTAGGTCATCTGACCGTCGCGCTGGTTGGTGCGTACGTCGGCGTTCTTCGCGTGGTTCACCGGCAGCTGGAGGTAGTTGGGGCCGACGCGGTGGCGCTGGGTGTCGCTGTAGGAGAAGGTGCGGCCGACGAGCATCTTGTCGTCGGAGAAGTCCAGACCGTCGACGAGGACGCCGGTGCCGAAGGAGATCTGCTCGTTCTCGGCGAAGAAGTTCTCCGGCATCCGGTCGAGCACCATCCTGCCGACCGGCTTGGGCGGGAACTCCTGCTCGGGCCAGGTCTTCGTGTCGTCCAGCGGGTCGAAGTCGAGCTCCGGGTGGTCGTGGTCGTCCATCATCTGGACGAGGAGCTCCCACTCCGGGTACTCGCCGCGCTCCACGGCTTCGTACAGGTCCTTGGTGGCGTGCCCGAGGCCCTCCGCCTGAACGTTCGCGGCGTCCTCCTCGGTCATGCTGCGCACGCCCTGCTTGGGCATCCAGTGGTACTTGACCAGGACGGTCCGCCCCTCGTCGTTGACCCACTTGTAGGTGTTGACGCCGAACCCCTGCATATGGCGGTAGTCCGCCGGGATGCCGCGCGGGCTGAACAGGTTGACCAGCATGTGCATGGACTCGGGTGTCTGCGACATGAAGTCGAAGATGCGCCGCGGCTGCTGCTCGAAGGTCACCGGGTCGGGCTTGAGGGCGTGGATGACGTCCGGGAACTTGATCGCGTCCCGGATGAAGAAGACGCCCAGGTTGTTGCCGACCAGGTCCCAGTTGCCGTCCTCCGTGTAGAACTTCACCGCGAAGCCGCGCGGATCACGGGCGGCCTCGGAGGAGTCACGGCCTCCGATGACGGTGGAGAAGCGGACGGCCAGGTCGGTCCGATTGCCGCGCTCCTGGAAGAGTTTGGCCCGGGTGAAGCGGCTGATCGGCTCGTCACCCCAGGCGCCGTAGGCCTCGAAGTAGCCGTACGCGGTCACGCCCCGGGCGTGGACGACCCGCTCCGGGATCCGCTCCCGGTCGAAGTGGCTGATCTTCTCCAGGAACTGGTAGTTCTCCAGGGCCGCCGGGCCGCGGGCGCCGACCGTGCGCTGGTTCTGGTTGTCGTGAACGGGGTGGCCCTGTCGGTTGGTGAGCACCTTCCGGTCGTCGTCCGGAGCGGGCCCCTTGCTCGACACGTCCGTCATGTTCGTTGGGCTCCTTCGACTCGTGGCTGCTGCGACACGTGGACCGGGCTGCGGGGCGGCCGCCGCCGGTCGGTCACGTCCGTGCGGCCGCTCGGGTACCCGGCCCGTCGAGTCCGTCACCCCGGCCGGTGATCCTGTTGCGGCCGCCGGCCCGTCACGTGTGCCCACGGGACGACCGGGGCACCCGGGGCGGCATGACCACTGACGACGGACGTTACGACGACCAGGACGAGGCGCCTCTCGCGGGCTACGCCACGCTCGCCACGGCGTTCGCCGGGGGTGCGGTGCTGTTCTCCGTTGCGGCACGGCGTCGGGGTGTGCGGCTGCCCGACCGTGTTCCGCCCTGGGACGTGGCACTGCTCGGCACCGCGACGTTCAAGGCGTCCAGGCTGCTGTCCAAGGACCGGATCACCAGCTTCGTACGCGCGCCGTTCACCCGCCGTGCGGAGGAGGGGGCAGGCGGCGAGGTCAACGACGCGCCCCGCGGCAGCGGTGTCCGCCGGGCCGTCGGAGAACTCGTCTCCTGCCCCTTCTGCACCGCCGCCTGGGTGGCCGGAAGCCTGGTCGCCTGCTACGCCGCCGCACCGCGGAGTGCCCGCCTGGTGTCAGTCGGGTTGAGTGCTCTGACGGTGGCGGACTGGCTGCAGTACGCGTGGACGTGGACCGAGCAGAAGACCGAGGGCTGAGGACGGCGTCCGCGCTCTCGACTGAGCGGGTGCGGGCGGCCGCGGCGCCTGCGTGGGTCAGATCCTGTGGCCCTGTGCCGTCAGCCAGCGGTGGACAGTCTCCTTGTCCGCGGGAGTGATCCGGACGGGGCCCTCCACCTGCGGGCCCTCTTCCTCGTTGAAGCCCGTGTCGGTGACCCGGGCGGTGACCCAGTGGGCCAGGTCCTGGGCGGACCGGTCCGACAGCGAGCCCCGCTCCCAGCCCGTACGGGCCTCACGGGCCGCGGCGCTGTCGTGCCGCTCCGTCTCCTCCAGCCAGACCGGCACCAGTCGCTCGACGATCCGGCGTTCCTCCGGGGAGGTCTGCTGCTGAGTGTCGTTGCCGTTCATGGGAACCGGGTGCCCCGAAACGGGCGGCCGAGTGACGACCTCGCGTCCCCGCGTGCGGCGTTCGTGTCGATGGCGGCGCGCCGGGTACTCGGGGCTCGCCGTCGACCAGGAAGTCGACCAGGAAAGGGGGCAGCGATGACGCGGCACGCGGACGACGACGCTCTGGACCAGCGCGCAGGCGTCGCGGAACTGCGTCTGGCAACGGGAGACCCCGAACTCGTCCCGCAGAACGACGTGCTCGCCGACGACCTGCCCCTGGATCGCAATCAGGCGATCCTGCAGGCCACCAAGCAGGTCGGCGCGATCCTCAAACGCAAGGGACACGCCTTTGCGCTGGCGGGCAGTGTCGCCGTGTACGCGCACGGAAGCACTCAGAACCTGCAGCACGACGTCGACTTCTGCTTCCGGCCCGAGGACGCGGACGCCGTCGCCGAAACCCTGCGCGAGGCCGGACTGCCGGTGTACACGCCGCCCGAGGACTGGCTGCTCAAGTCCAGCTGTCTGGGACAGCAGGTCGACCTGATCTTCGAGCTGGCGCACCAGCCGGTCACCACGGAACTGCTGGAGCGGGCCGAGGAGTTGTCGGTCGACTCGGTGTTCATGCCGGTGCTGTCGCCGACCGATCTGGTGCACAGTCTGGTGGCCGCGTTCTCCGAGCACCACTGCGACTTCGGGGCGGTGCTCCCGATCGCCCGGACGCTGCGGGAGAAGGTCGACTGGGAGCGGGTGCGGAGGGCGTGCGGCGACGATCCGATGCCCGACGCGTTCTTCTACTTCCTGGAGCGGCTGGAGGTCATTCCGCCGAGGCCGAAGGAGGAACGGCGATGAGCGAGACCGGCGCGGGGCGGGCCCACGGACTGGGCCAGGCCCCTGCCGCGGAGAACGTCGAGTACCGGGTCGCCCACCTGCGCGACCGGCTCGCCGCGGAGGAACTCGGTGAACTGGGCGTACGGGCGGAGGTGCGGGCCGGATCGGTCGTGGTGACCGGCACGGTGCCCTCCACCCAGTGCCGCGAGACGGTACTGCGGACCGTCCGCGAGGAGCTGACCGGAATCTCCGTGCACACGGACGTCGTGGTGGCGGAGACCACCTCCCCCGACCATGCGGAGGACCTGCCATGATCCGCGTCGCCGCCGTGGGTGACATCCACATGGGGCCCGACAGCCAGGGTCTGCTGCGGCCCGCTTTCGACACCCTGCCCGACTGCGCCGACCTGCTGCTTCTGGCGGGTGACCTCACCCGGCACGGCACGCCGGAGGAGGCCCGGGTGGTGGCCCAGGAGGTGCGGGGGCTTCCGGTGCCGGTCGTCGCGGTGCTCGGCAACCACGACCATCACGACGAGCAGCCCGAGAAGGTCACCGCCATCCTCCAGGACGCGGGCGTGAGGGTGCTGGAGGGCGAGGGCACGGTCGTCGAGTGCGACGGTACGCGCCTCGGCGTCGCCGGAGCCAAGGGCTTCGGCGGCGGGTTCGTCGGACGCAGCGCCGGCGAGTTCGGCGAGCCGCTGATGAAGGAGTTCGTCCGCTACACCCGGCGCAGCGCGGACGCACTGCACACCGCACTGGAGGAGCTGGCGGACAAGGGCTGCGAACTGCGGATCGCGCTCACCCACTTCTCCCCCGTGGCCGACACCCTGGCCGGCGAGCCGCCGGAGATCTACCCGTTCCTCGGCAGCTACCTGCTGGCGGAGGCGATCGACACGGCCGGTGCCGACCTCTCGGTCCACGGCCACGCCCATGCGGGCACCGAGCACGGGATGACGGCCGGTGGCGTACGGGTACGTAACGTGGCCCAGCCGGTCATCCGGCGAGCGTTCAACGTGTACCAACTGCACACCGCCGAACTCCTTGCCGAGTGACCCCCTACCTCACGGTCTACCTCACGGTGCCGTGGCCGTGAGGTCCTGCCACGCCCGTTCCCGCACCTCCGGGCGCAGGAGCACCTCGACCGCCGTGCAGGCCAGTGCCTCCGCCGCCGCGAGCATCGCCTCCCGGCCTCGGTCGGACGCCGCCGCGGCGGCGAACTCGGGAGTGTGGTCGGAGCCGTCCGGATCCATGATCGCCACGAAGGGGTGGATGGCCGGGACGCGTCCGCTGACGTTGCCGATGTCGGAGGAGCCCAGGTACACGCCCGGTTCGGGGGGCGTGATGCCGTGGCCCGTGCGGATGAGGTGACGGGCGAACCGCTCGGACAGCACCGCGCTGTCGCGGAAGTGCTCGTAGCGCGGTGTGGCGCGTTCGACGGTGACCGTCGTGCCCGTCGCCCGGGCCACGCCGTGCGCGCAGGTCAGGAGCTCCCCGGCCAGGTCGTCCAGGGCGGCGGTCGTCGCGGCGCGCAGCCCGAACAGGCCCTCGGCGTACTCGGGGACGATGTTCGTCGCCCGGCCGCCGTCGGTGACGATGCCCTGGACGTGGGAGCCCCCGGGCAGCCGTCGCCCGACCACGGCGAGGGTGTTGAACAGCTGGATCAGCGCCGCGAGGGCGTCGATGCCCTCGGTGGGGTTGCCGGTGGGGTGCGCGGCCCGACCGTGGAAGGCGACCCGGTACTGGGCCTGCGCGGTCAGCGGCGCCCACCGCCAGCTGTACACGCCGGGATGGAACATCAGCGCGGCGTCGACGTCGTCGAACAGCCCGGCCTCGACCTCGGTGACCTTGCCGCCACCCCCTTCCTCGGCGGGCGTGCCCACGGCCCACACGCTTCCGGCGTCGGCGGGCAGGGCGGCCCGCACGGCCAGCGCGGCGCCGAGACCGGCGGCGGCGATCAGGTTGTGGCCGCACGCGTGCCCGAGGCCGGGCAGGGCGTCGTACTCCAGGAGCAGGGCCACCGCGGGCCTGGGCCGCGCGCCCGAGCGTGCGGAGAAGGCGGTGGGCAGTCCGGCGACGCCCCGCTCGACGACGAACCCCTCCCAGGCGAGTTCGCCGCAGAGCAGTGCCGCCGCCCGGTGCTCCTCGAAGGCGTACTCGGGCTCGGTGTGCAGGGTCAGCGCGACGTCCCACAGCCGCTCGGCCCTGGCGGCCACTTCCCCGCGTACTCGCGCGAGCGGTTCGTCCAGAGCGTCGGTCACGTCGGCCTCCCGGGGCGTCGTACGCCTGTGTCCCGGTGCGAGTTCCTTCGATGTGCCCCGCCCACACCCATTCGGCAGGGGCTTTGACCGCGCGTAGTGCGGGCGCCGGTGGGCACTCGGGGGGCCGTGGCGGGTCCGCCCCGGAGCCGCTGCGTCTGGCTGGAGGTGGAGAGCATGGGACACGGCGGAAACGTCATCGACGAGCTGGTGACCGATCACCGGGAGGTCGAGGACATCTTCGGTCGAATCGAGGCCCTGCCGTCCGGTGACAAGGACCGCAAGGTGTACGCCGAGCAGGCCACGATGGAGCTGGTACGGCACTCGGTGGCCGAGGAGGAGTACCTCTACCCGGCGGTGCGCGAGTACTTGGTGAACGGGAACACGATGGCGGACAAGGAGATCGAGGACCACTCCAGGGCCGAGCAGATCATGAAGGATCTGGAGGGCTGCGAGGCGGAGGATCCCGAGTTCGACCGGCTCGTCGGGATGCTGATGACCGAGATCCGCTCCCACATCGCCGACGAGGAGCAGAACCTCTTCCCGCAGCTGCGGGCGGCGTGCCCGCCGGAGGCTCTCGACGGCCTGGGTGACAAGGTCCGTATGGCCAAGAAGACGGCGCCGACCCGGCCGCATCCGTCCGCCCCGGACACGCCTCCGGCGAACAAGCTGCTGGCACCGGGGGCCGGCCTCATCGACCGGTTGCGGGACGCGCTGACGGGCCGCGGCAAGCACGACTGACCGTCGGCCGCCTCAGGCGATCAGGGCCTGGCCCGGCTTCAGGTGTGCCACGAGCTGGGAGTGGTGGAGTTCGGCCACGGGAGCCAGCAGGTCGGGGTGGCGCAGGAGGGCGGCCGCGCGGCGGTCCGCCTCGTCGGGTGCGAGCAGGCGGCGGAACTCGGCGGGCACAGCGGCCGTGTGGCTGCCTGCGGCGAGTGCGGCCACCGCCAGGTCGGCCAGTTCCGGGTCGGTGAGCAGACAGGCCGCCCAGCTCGCCACGACCTCGTCGACCCAGGTGCGCCAGGCGTGCTCGTCCGTGTCCTGGGCGCCGGTCCCGTCCGCGCCGGTGATCCAGTCGAGCCGGGCCGAGCCGCCCGGCCCGGCCATGCCGACCAGCGCGGCGTCCATCGGCGTGGGATACCGGAGCCAGGCCGCGACCGTCACGGCCTGCCGTGCCTGTACCTCGCACAGGGCGGAGGACAGCGCGCCGCCGCCCGACGGGTAGGCGCAGGTCAGCCACTGGGCGGTCGCCGCTATGACCGGGGAGAGATCTGCTTGCACTGCCGGGCCGCCCGATGTGTGTGGTGAGACAGGGGACTGCGCGAAACGGTAGCCCGCGGTCCTGCCGTACGACATGGCCCGGGCCTCCTCGGTGACGTGGCTTCGGCCACATCGGCCGGGAGGCCCGGGCTCTGTCGGGACCGGTCGAGGGCGCTCAGGACGCGGTGCAGGAACCCGGCACCGGCGCCGCGGTGCTGCCGTTCTTCATGACCGTGAAGCCGAAGCTCGTCGACGCTCCGGCGGCCAGGCTGCCGTTGCCGTTCGGCTTCATCGTCATGACGTTGCCGCTGCTGTCCCAGGTGGGCGTGCCGTTCCAGGTGGTGGAGATCTTCTGCGGGGCGGTGACGGTCACCGTCGTCGTCCAGGTGCTGATCGCGGAACTGCCCGCGGTGACGGTGACCTTGCCGTTGAAGCGGTCGCCCCACTCCTCCTGCTTGCTGTACGTCACGGAGCAGGCAGCCGTACCGCCGCCGCCGGAGCTGGTGCCGCCCAGCGCGGTGAGTACGGCGGTGTAGGCGGCCTTCTTGGCGTAGTTGCCGTCGAACAGCAACGGTGTGCCACTGGCGCGCCAGGAGTACTTGTCGGTGACGCCCCAGACCGTGATGCCGGTGCAGCGGGAGACGGCCAGGCAGGCCTTCACCGCGTTGCTGTAGCTGGTGGCCTGGGCGGTGCCGGAGCCCTCGATGTCCAGCTCGGTGATCTGGACGTCGACGCCGAGGTCGGCGAAGCGCTGGAGGTTGGCCTGGTAGTCGGCCGGGACCGGGGAGGCGCTGTTGAAGTGGGACTGGAAGCCGACGCAGTCGATGGGCACGCCGCGGGCCTTGAAGTCCTTGACCAGGTTGTAGACGGCATTGCTCTTCGCGTTGACGCCGTCGGTGTTGTAGTCGTTGTAGCAGAGCTTGGCGGCCGGGTCCGCCGCGCGCGCGGTGCGGAACGCCTCCTCGATGAAGCCGTTGCCGAGCTTGTCCTGGAACGGCGAGCTGCGCCGGGCTCCGCTGCTGCCGTCCTGGAAGGCCTCGTTGACGACGTCCCAGTAGTGGATCTTGCCCTTGTAGTGGCCCATGACCCGGTTGATGTGGTTGTTCATCGCCGTTCTGAGGTCGGCGGCGGCGAGCGTGCCGACCCAGCTCGGCAGTTGCGAGTGCCAGACCAGGGTGTGTCCGCGGACCTTCATACCCTTGCTCTGGGCGTGGCTCACGATCTGGTCCGCGGCGGCGAAGTTGAAGGAGTTCCGGGTGCTCTCGACGGCGTCCCACTTCATCTCGTTCTCGGGGGTCACCGAGTTGAACTCGGTGTCGAGGGTGGAGACGTACGCGGATTCGCCGAGGTGGTTCGCGGCGACCGCGGCACCGAAGTAGCGGCCCTTCTCGGCCGCCGCGGCCCCGAGAGTGCTTGCGGCGTCGGCCGGTGCCGCCAGGGCGGTGACGCCGGCTATGGCGAGCAGGCTCGCCATGCCCAGGCGGATGGACGTGCGGGTGACCATCTCGTCCCCTTTCTTGATGCCGAAAGTTTCGAGCGGATTTCGGAATGGCGTCGCAGACCATATGAGCGGCCCTCGAAGGCGTCAACGGACCGAACGCCGAGTCATTGCAATTGGCTCAGAAAGCTCTGCGACAGCAAGGGAAACTCAACATTCGCCAAACTCCTCGAATGTTTCGATAACAGGCCTCATTTCGCGGCGAATAGTGCAACCTTTCAGCCAAGCCGGATGTCTCACCACATAACAGACACATCAACGTCTCGGGGGACATCATGAGACGAAGCAGAACAGCATGGGCCGCGGCGGTCCTCATGAGCGCCGCCTGGACCCTCACCGCGATCCCGGCCGACGCGGCCACGGCGTGCCCCACCGGCTGGGGCAGCCTGGACAAGTCCCGCGCCTCCGGCACGACGGCGCCGGTGAAGAACATCAGGACCGGCAGCCACGCGTGCTACGACCGGCTGGTCGTCGACGTCCCCGGCGGCGGCAGCCGCCTCGGCTACTGGGTCCGCTACGTCGACCGCCTCCATCAGGACGGATCAGGCCGTCCGATATCGGTCAAGGGCGGAGCCGTCCTCGAGGTGCGGGTCGCCGCACCCGCCTACGACCCCGCGACCGGGGCACCCACCTATCCCGGGCGGGTGGCACGCCCGCTGCCCGGCGTCGACCTGTCCGACCACCGCACCTTCAAGGACACCCGGTTCGCGGGCAGCTTCGAGGGCGAGACGCAGGTCGGACTGGGAGTCCGCGCCCGGCTGCCGTTCCGGGTGCAGCACCTCTCGGACCGGGTCGTGGTGGACGTGGCCCACAACTGGACCGGCAGCCGCTGACGCCGCCGATCACGGAGGGAGTACGGGTTCCCCACCGGATTGCTGTCGCCTCCCAGGTGCGGTCCGGGCCCGTCGTGGCGCATTCTTGCTGTGTCGCCCGCGTGACGGCGCACGGACGAGGTAGGGCCGATGACTGGGAGCTCCCAGGACGCACAGCCGAAGCCCGCACGGCTGGCGGCGCTGCTGATCGACGCCTCGATGGAGGCGGTCAGCACGGCCGGCGGCCACGCGGGAGGCGTCTACCTGCGCTCCTCCACCCCCGGACTGCTGCGCCTCGCCGTGCTCGCCGGACTGCCCGGCCCCTTGTTCCGCCCCTGGTGGCGGCTGCACGTGGACCGTCCCTTCCCCGTCGCGGACGCCCATCGGCTGGGCGTCCAGGTGGTGCTGCCGAACGCCACGGAGACGATGCGCCGCTACCCCCAGTTCGCGGCCGGCCTGCCCTTCCAGTTCGGCTCCCTGTACGTGCCGGTGGTGGCCGGTTCCGACATGTACGGCGTCCTCACGGTGCTGCGCCCCTCCGTCCAGGACGCCGCCGAGGTACTGCCCGAGCGTGACCGGCTGGCCCGGCTGGGCCAGGACCTGGGTGCGGCCCTGCGGAACCTGCACGACGAGGCGGCCCCGGTGCTCTGGGACGACGAGCCGCTGTGCGTCCGGCCGCCGGCCCCGCGTCCGCCGCTCGCGCGCATCGGGCGTTTCGTGTGGACGCCGGAGACGGGTCTGGTGACCGGGGACGAGGGTCTGCACACCCTGCTGGGCGTGCCGCCGACGGAGTTCACCGGAGCGGTGGAGGCGTTCGCGGACGCCGTGGCCCCGTCCGAGGCGAACCGGATTCTGCTCGCTCTGCGGGACACGGCCGTCGGCAGACCTCCGACCCTGCCGCTGTACCTGCGGACCACCGACGGCGAACTGCGGCTGATGGACCTCTGGAGTCCCTACGAGGCCACCGGGTGGAACCCCTACGACCCGGCCGCCCCGCCGACCGCGCCGCCCGGGCCGGGCCCGGTGCGCGGCATCGTCCTCGATCCGGGTCTGGGCGCCACCGCCGACGCAGCGGCCGACCTGCTGCCGGACGGGGTGTTCTGCCTCGACCGGGAGGGCCTGGTCGTCTACGCCAATCCGCGCGCCGCGCAGTTGCTGCGCCGGCCGCGGACCGAGCTGCTGGGCCGGGCCCTGTGGGACGCCGTGCCGTGGCTCGGCCGGCCCGACGTCGAGGACCATCTGCGCGGGGCCCTGCTGTCGCCGGACCCGGTGCACTTCCACGTCGAGCGACCCGCCGCGAACGGTACCGAGCCCGTGGCGCAACCGTCCGAGGGCGGCTGGCTCGCGCTCGCCGTGCATCCCGGCCCGGACCGGCTGACCTGCACGGTCCGTCCGGCGAGCCGGGTGGCGGACACCGCACCCGCCGAGACCCCCACGGACGGCCTCGCCACGCCGGCGCCGGTGTACCGCCCCATCGTCCTCGCGATCGCGCTGACGGAGGCGGTCACCGCCCGCCAGGTGTCCGCCGTCGTGATGCGGGAACTGCTGCCCGCGTTCGGCAGCCGCCGGCTCGCCATCTACCTGCTCCAGGACCGGCATCTGTACCTGGCCTGGGAGAGCGGCTTCCCGCCGGGGTTCCTCGCCCCGTTCGAAGGGGTGGGACTCGACACGCGGCTGCCCGGCGTCGAGACGCTCACCACCGGCCGGCCGCTCTTCTTCGACTCCATGCAACAACTGGCCGCCGCCTACCCCGGAATCCAGCTGGACGCCACCGAGGGCGCCCGCGCCTTCCTGCCGCTGATCGCCTCCGGCCGCTCGGTCGGCTCCTGCATCCTGGGCTTCGACCGGCCGCGCAGCTTCAGCACCGAGGAACGCACGGTGCTCACCGCGCTCGCCGGGCTCATCGCCCACGCCATGGAGAAGGCGCAGCGCTACGAGAACGAGGCCGCCCTCGCCCGCGGGCTGCAACAGGCCCTGCTCCCCCGGCGGCTGTCGGCGCACCCGCAGGTGGAGACCGCGGGGCGCTATCTGCCCGGCACCCAGGGCATGGACGTGGGCGGCGACTGGTACGACGTCGTGGAGTCCGGCGACGGCCTCGCCCTGGTCATCGGGGACGTCCAGGGACACGGCGTGCAGGCGGCGGCGACCATGGGACAGCTGCGCACCGCCGTAAGGGCGTTCGCGCTCGACGACCGGCCCCCCGACGAGGTCCTGAGCGGCACCAACCACCTCCTCATGGACCTCGATCCCGGGCTGTTCGCGAGCTGCTGCTACATCCGGCTGGACCCCGCCACCGGGGTGGCCCTGGCGACCCGCGCCGGGCATCCGCAGCCGTTGCTGCGCCGGCCGGACGGCCGTACCCACGTCCTCGATCTGGCCGGCGGGGTGGTGCTCGGCGTGGACGGGCGGGCCCGCTACCCGGTGACGGAGCTGCATATGGAGCCCGGAGCCATCCTCGCGCTCTACACCGACGGGCTGGTCGAGAAGCCCGGCGGCGACATCGACGACGGCATCAGCGCGCTGCGCGTGGCCCTCGCCAAGGCCGGTGCCCCCGCCGTCCGCCCGGGCGGACGCGCGCTGGCTGGTGTGGCCGACCGCCTCACCGCGACGGCCCGCCACGCCGTCGACCGCCCGGACGACATCGCCCTCCTCCTCGCCACCCGCCGCACCGCGCGATGAGGCCCGAAGCGGGCGGTCACCCGCGCATCCCCGCGACGGCAGGCATCCGGAGCTACGGCTGTCACGCCCGGTGACCCCTCGCCTCCTGAGGCGCGGCAGTGTAGACATGGGCACATGGTCCGGCTCTTGGGTCGATCCGGGGCCCGGTCGACCCGTCGTCCCAGCGGTCCGCGCCCTTCGCATGCGCCCGACCGCACCCTCGGAGCGCCCGACGGGCATCCGCGGCGGCCCGGGAAGCAGCCGGGCCATCCGCTCACCCGGCACCGGCGCGGCACGGGCCGGTCGGGGCTGCGGTCGGCACTCGGCGGACGCAGCGTCGCCGGACAGGTGTTCGTCCTGCAAGTGGTGATCGTGCTGCTGCTGGTCGTGGCCGCGGTGGTGGCCCTGGTGCTCCAGGTGCGGCACGACAGCACGCAGGAGGCCCGCAACCGTTCGGTCGCCGTCGCCGAGACGTTCGCCAACGCACCAGGGACCGTCGCGGCACTGCGCGCCCCCGATCCGTCGGCGGTGCTCCAGCCGCGAGCCGAGGCGGCCCGCAAGGCCACGAACGTGGACTTCATCGTCGTCATGAACACCGACGGCGTCCGCTACAGCCATCCCAAGACGGACCGCATCGGCAAGAAGTTCGTCGGCACGATCGCCCCGGCGCTGGCCGGACAGACCGTCACCGAGGAGATCACGGGCACGATCGGCCCGCTGGTGCAGGCCGTCGTACCCGTCAAGGCGGACGACGGCACGGTCGTGGGTCTGGTGTCGGCGGGCATCACCACCGAGAGCGTGGGCGGCACCGCCGACCGGCAGCTCCCGCTGGTGCTGGTCGCCGCGGCGGCGGGCCTCGCCCTCGCCACGGCCGGCACCGCGCTGGTGAGCAGACGGCTGCTGCGGCAGACGCACGGCCTGGGCCCGCACGAGATGACCCGGATGTACGAACACCACGACGCGGTGCTGCACGCCGTGCGGGAAGGCGTGCTCATCGTCGGCGGCGAGGGCACCCTGCTGCTCGCCAACGACGAGGCGCACCGGCTGCTCGACCTGCCCGACGACGCCGAGGGACGGCATGTCTTCGACCTCGGCCTCGCCCCCGACACGTCCGGCCTGCTGGCCTCCGGACGGGTCGCCACGGACGAGGTGCACCTGGTCAAGGACCGGCTGCTGGCGATCAACCAGCGGACCACCGACAGCAAGGGCGGCCCGCCCGGCAGCGTCGCCACCCTGCGCGACTCCACGGAACTGCGCGCCCTGTCGGGGCGGGCGGAGACGGCGCGGGAGCGCCTGAACATGCTGTACGACGCCGGGGTGGCCATCGGCACGAGCCTGGACGTGACCCGTACCGCCGAGGAGCTGGCGGAACTGGCCGTGCCCCGGTTCGCGGACTTCGTCACGGTGGACCTGTTCGACGCCGTACTGAGCGGCGGACAGCCGCAGGCGGCGACCGCGCTGCGCCGCACGGCCGTGAACGGGATCCGCAAGGACGCCCCGCTGTACCCGGTCGGCGAGCGGATCCGGCTCGTCGACACCTCGCCGCAGGCACGCTGCCTCGCCGCGGAACAGGCCGTGGTCGAGCCGCGGCTGAGCGAGGCCGCGGGCTGGCAGGCGCAGGACCTGGAGCGCTCCGCGCAGGTGGTGGCGTACGGCATCCATTCGCTGATCGCCGTGCCGCTGCGGGCGGGCAGCCTGGTGCTGGGGGTGGTGAGTTTCTGGCGGTCCGAGAAGCCCGAGCCGTTCGACGTGGACGAGGTGGCCCTCGCCGAGGAACTGGTCGCCCGGGCCGCGGTGTCCATCGACAACGCGCGCCGCTACACGCGCGAGCACAACATGGCGGTGACGCTGCAGCGCAGTCTGCTGCCCCGCAGCCTGCCCGCGCAGGACGCCCTGGAGATCGCCTACCGGTATTTGCCCGCGCAGGAGGGCGTCGGCGGCGACTGGTTCGACGTACTGCCGCTGTCCGGTGCCCGCGTCGCGCTCGTGGTGGGTGACGTCGTCGGGCACGGGCTGCACGCCGCGGCCACCATGGGACGCCTGCGGACGGCGGTGCACAACTTCTCCGCCCTGGACCTCCCGCCGGACGAACTCCTCGCGCTGCTCGACGAGTTGGTCGGGCGCATCGACCAGGACGAGGCGGCGGAGGGCGCCAACGCCCCCGTCACCGGGGCGACCTGCCTGTACGCGATCTACGACCCGGTGTCCCGGCTGTGCACGATCGCCCGGGCGGGACACCCGCCGCCCGCGCTGATCCACCCGGACGGCAGCGTCGAGTTCCCCGAGGTGCCGGCCGGCCCTCCGCTCGGCCTCGGGGGCCTGCCCTTCGAGACGGCCGAGCTCGAACTGGCCGAGGGCAGCCGCCTCGTGCTCTACACGGACGGACTCGTCGAGGACCGGGAGCGGGACATCGACGAGGGCCTGGAACTGCTGCGCGGCGCGCTGGAACGGGCCGGCCGCTCACCCGAGGAGACCTGCCGGGTCGTCCTCGACGACTCCCGGCTCACGGCCCGCGCCGGCGACGACATCGCCCTCATCGTGGCGCGCACCCGGTCGCTGGCCCCCGACCGGATCGCCGAGTGGCAGGTGCCGGGCGAACCGGCGGCCGTCGGGGAGGTACGCGCCTCGGTCAGCAGTCAGCTCGCCCGGTGGGGCCTGGAGGAGCTGACGTTCACGACGGAGCTGATCCTCAGCGAGCTCGTCACCAACGCGATCCGCTACGGCGGCGACCCCATCCACGTCCGGGTGCTGCACGACCGCACCCTGATCTGCGAGGTCTTCGACAGCAGCAGCACCTCGCCGCATCTGCGCTACGCGGCCATGACCGACGAGGGCGGGCGCGGCCTGTTCCTCGTCGCGCAGCTCTCCGAACGCTGGGGCACGCGCTACACGCCCGACGGCAAGGTGATCTGGTCCGAGCAGCCGCTGCCGTGAACAGTCGCTGCCGTGAGTCGTGCGGTGTTCAAGGGCGTTCACGGTCGACATCTGTTGGCCGATCCGGGTGTTCGAGTTCCATCCGGCCCCGCGTCGGTCCACGAGCCGCCCCACTCATAAAGTGACCTTATGGGCTCATAGACCGGACCCGCGTACCGACTAAGGCTTGCCTTAGTTTAGGCTTCCCGTCGAGTCGATCTATCGCCGCTCGAAGGGAACCTGATCATGCCCCGCCCCCTGCGGGTAGCAATCGTCGGAGCCGGCCCCGCCGGAATCTACGCCGCCGACGCCCTGCTCAAGTCCGAGGTGGCCGCCGAACCTGGTGTGTCCATCGACCTCTTCGAGCGGATGCCGGCCCCGTTCGGCCTGATCCGTTACGGCGTGGCCCCCGACCACCCCCGCATCAAGGGCATCATCACCGCCCTCCACCAGGTGCTCGACAAGCCGCAGATCCGTCTGTTCGGCAACGTCGACTACCCGACCGACATCAGCCTGGACGACCTGCGGGCCTTCTACGACGCCGTGATCTTCTCCACCGGCGCGACGGCCGACCGCGAGCTGTCCCTCCCCGGCATCGAGCTCGACGGCTCGTACGGCGCCGCGGACTTCGTCTCCTGGTACGACGGTCACCCGGACGTACCGCGCACCTGGCCGCTGGACGCCGAGAAGGTCGCCGTGCTCGGCGTCGGGAACGTCGCGCTCGACGTGGCGCGCATCCTCGCCAAGACCGCGGACGAGCTGCTGCCGACGGAGATCCCGCCGAACGTCCACGACGGTCTGAAGGCCAACAAGGCGCTGGAGGTCCACGTGTTCGGCCGCCGCGGCCCGGCACAGGCGAAGTTCAGCCCGATGGAGCTCAGGGAGCTGGACCACTCCCCCACCATCGAGGTCATAGTCGACCCCGAGGACATCGACTACGACGGGGGCTCGATCGAGACCCGGCGCGGCAACAAGCAGGCCGACATGGTCGCCAAGACCCTGGAGAACTGGGCGATCCGCGACGTCGGCGACCGCCCGCACAAGCTGTTCCTGCACTTCTTCGAGTCGCCCTCGGAGATCCTCGGCGAGGACGGCAAGGTCGTCGGTCTGCGCACCGAGCGCACCGCGCTGGACGGCACCGGCAACGTCAAGGGCACCGGCGAGTTCAAGGACTGGGACGTCACCGCGGTCTACCGCGCGGTCGGCTACCTCTCCGACAAGCTGCCCAAGCTGCCCTGGGACCTCGACTCGGGCACGGTTCCGGACGCGGGCGGCCGGGTCCTCCAGGAGAGCGGCGAGCACCTGCAGTCCACGTACGTCACCGGCTGGATCCGGCGCGGCCCCGTCGGCCTGATCGGCCACACCAAGGGCGACGCCAACGAGACGGTGTCCAACCTGCTGGACGACTACGGCAACGGCCGTCTGCAGACGCCGGGTTCGCCCGAGCCCGAGGCGGTGGACGCGTACCTCGCCGAGCGGGGCGTCCGCTTCACCACCTGGGAGGGCTGGTACAAGCTGGACGCCGCGGAGAAGGCGCTGGGCGAGCCGCAGGGCCGCGAGCGGGTGAAGCTGGTCGAGCGTGAGGACATGCTCAAGGCGAGCGGCGCGTAGTACGCCGACGACGGCCTCGACGGTGCCGGACTTCCTCCGGACCCGTCGGGGCCGTTTCGTCTTCGCTCCGCACGCACCATGCCCCGCTCACCTGCGTCGATCAGGCACCGCCGTTTTCCTGGGCCCTGATCCGCCGGACAGGCCCTAGCGGCGTGGTGAACGGGGCCCGCCCCAATGCGGATGGTGGGCGGGCCCCGTTCGAGGAGTCAGTGTGGTGGGGAGGCCGCAAGCGGGACAGGAGTGAATGGCTGCTGATGGGTGTGGAACGTTCGCGCCCCGAGTGCGCACGGGCTACGGGAGGATCGAGTCGACTTGACTTGCTCCTCGGGCTGAAGCTCAAGGATTCTGGCCTCCTCGTCCGTTGCTGTGCCGCTACGCGGCACAGGTTTCGGGCGGGGATCCATGGCTTCCTGTTTCATCGCGCTGCGCCGGGACAAGTCCCGGTCTTACCGGCGCTCCGCAGGCTGTCACCGCCAGTCCGGCGGCCGTCTTGACGTTGATCGCGGCGTTATGGTCCCGGTCATGCACCGCACCGCAGGCGGCACAGGTCCAGGTCCGGATGTGCAGCGGCTTGGGACCGTCCTGTGTGCCGCAGGCCGAGCAGGTCTGGGAGGTCGGCTCGAACCGGCCGATCTTCACCAGGGACCGCCCGTACCGGGCGGCCTTGTACTCCAGCATGTGCACGAATGCCGACCACCCGGCGTCGTGGACACTCTTGGCCAGCCTGGTGCGCGCGAGTCCTTGGACCGCCAGATCTTCCACGCCGACCGCTTGGTTGTCGCGGATCAGCTTCGTGGAGAGCTGGTGGTGGAATTCGCGGCGCGCGTCGGCCGCCTGGGCGTGGGCGCGGGCGACCTTGAGGCGGGCCTTCTCGCGGTTCTTGGATCCCTTCTGCTTGCGGGACAGTTCGCGCTGGGCCTTCTTGAGTTTCTTCTCCGCGCGACGCAAAAACCGCGGGGAGTCGATCTTCGTGCCGTTCGGAGAGGACGGCGAAGTGGGTGAGGCCGAGGTCGATGCCGACCGTCGTGTCGGTGTCGGGCATCCGGGCGGTGTCGGCGGCTGGATCGGTGTCGATGACGAAGGAGGCGAAGTACCGTCCGGCGGCGTCCTTGATCACAGTGACCGAGGAGGGCTGTGCGGGCAGGGTGCGTGACCACTTCACCTTCACCGCGCCGACCTTGGGAAGGTTCAGCCTTGCGGAATCGGTGATCGACCAGCGGGCATTGGCCGTGAAGCGGATCGACTGCCGTTTGTCCTTGCGGGACTTGAACCGGGGCGCACCGGTCTTCGCTCCCTTGCGCTCGCCCCTGCGGGAGGCGAAGAAGTTCTTGTAGGCGGCCTCCGCGTCCCGCAGGGACTGCTGGAGCACGACTGAGGAGACCTCGCCCAGCCAAGCCCGTGCAGTGGTCTGCTTCGCGGCAGTGATCAGCTTCTTGGACAGCTCGCCGGCCGTCGGGAATGCCTCGCCCGCTTTCCGGGCGTCCTCGCGGGCGCGCACGGCGTCGTTGAAGACGACGCTGGCGCACCCGAACGCCTTGGCCAGCGCGGTGCGTTGGCCGGAATCCGGGTACAGGCGGAAGCTGTACCGAAGCTGCATGACGGCCACGCTACCTGCGCGGGTTATGGGTGAGACGCAGAAGATCAGGACTGCTCGGCACTGTGTTTTCGTGATGCATGTCCACTCGGTCTTCGTGACCAAATTCCGGCACGAAGTGTTCACCGATGCTCACCCCAGCGCATGGAGGACTCCCTCAAGGGCGTCTGTCTCCGCCGTCTGCGCCAGGAATTCCCCGACCTGGTACGGCACTACTGGCGCGCCGACAAGATCTGGTCCGGCTCCGGCTCCGGCTCCCTCCGCCGGGCAAGAACCCGCGACGCTCCACGCCGCAGTCATCAGATTCGCCTCACCACCGCGCTGAAGCCTGATGCACTGCGAGTGAATCCCGATAGCGGCGCCATTCGTCATCGCTGATCTCCAGTGCGGGCCTGGGTCCGAAGATGCCGAGGTTGTTGACCAGGATGTCGACGTCGGGCAGCGCGTCGACGGCGCCTGCCGCGCCCTCCTCGGTACCCAGGTCCGCCGCGACCGGCACGAACTCCCCGTCCGGGACCTGCGACCGCAGCTCGTCGACGCTCTTGTCCAGGCGGTCCGCGCGGCGTCCGTTGACACCCACGCGCGCCCCGGCGCGGGCGAGACCTGCGGCGATCGCCGCGCCGATGCCCTGGGAGGAGCCCGTCACCAGTGCGGTGCGCCCGGTCAGGTCGAGGTGCATGAGGTCACTCCTTCTCCCGCGATACGGTCGGCCGCTGTGCTCCTGCCCACGATCGCCGACGATCCACGTGACCGCAGGCGGGAACCTCACCGCCGTACGCCGCGCGTGTCCACGGGCCGGACCCCCGGTTGATCTCCACCCACCCGCCGCGACGATACTGAAACTCGCACCCGTTCCCACTCACAGATGGATCCATGCCAAGCTCCCCCACCGACCGTCCCGCCACCCCCTCCACCGTCTGGGCGGCCCGCGGCCGCCATGTCGGACCGGACGCTGACGACGTCCTCCGGCACCATCTGCGGCGCCTCAAAGACGAGGACGCCCTCGACGACTTCCAGGAACTGCCCGCGGCCGAGGACTCCCCGGAGCGGATCTTCGAGGCCCGATGGCGGGTGCCGGGCGAGGTGACCGTGCGCGCCCGGCTGACGCTCGTACCCGCAGGGGACGACAGCTCCGAGTGGACGCTGGTGGCGGAGGCGGAACAGCCGTGGGACCTGTCGTGGCCCTCTCCCGCCACCCTGTTCTGGCCCGACACGCCGGACGCGGCCTGGGACCACGAGGCCGCCACCGGCCTGCCCTTCGGGGACCTCACTCCGCTGCCCTCGGACGACAAGGCCATACGGCGCCTGTTCAAGGAGGCCGTGCGCGGCTGGGCCGTCCACGTGGTCGTCCACGAGGCCATGACCACCGACGAACGCGGCCGCCGCCCGCTGACCCGGTGGCTGCCGCCGGGCCTGCGGCACCGGGTGGTCGAGCACCGGGCCGCCCCGGACCAGCTGCGGGTCGTGAACTGGGCCCTGCGGAGCCTCGGGGTGGAGGTGCCGCGCGGCGGGGCCGTGGTCCTGCCTGGGCATCCGGTGCCGCCGGGCTACGACGGCGGCGACTTCGCCGTCCGCAGCGTCTTCCTCGACGGCTCGGAGCCGACCGAGCTGATCGAGACCGTGACCCGTTACGCCGTGCTGCCCAAGCCCCTGCCGGACGGCGCCGACGAGGCGCTCACCGCGCTGCGGGAGCAGTGGCAGTTGCTGACCCTGGAGGAGGAACTCGCCCGGGAGCGCGCTCTGGTGGCCATGTACGCCGAGGCGCTGGAGGCCATGACCAGGTCCCGGGACCTGTACCGGGAGGCCGCCGAGCGGGCCAACGAGGCGCTGGCCGCCTACCGCGAGGCCGTGCCGGGCCCGGCGTCCGAGGGGTCGGCCGGTGCGCCCGCCGGATCGCCGTTCCAGCAGCTGACCCGGACGTTCGAACGTCTCAAGGGCTCCACCAAGGCGCTGCGCCCCACTCGCGCGGAAGGCGACGGCCAGGACCAGGACCCGCCGGACACGTCCGGGCGCGAGGTCGGCTGACGAACGGGAGACGGCCGCTGTCGGGCTCCGGGGCAGGCGTTCCGCGTCCGTGAGGGGTGCGCGGCGGGTTCGGGTCAGTCGGCGACGCGGCTCGCCCCGGCCATCTGCCGTTCCGCCGGGACGCTCCTGTGTGACTGCGGCACCGCCAGGCGGGCGAGCAGGGCGGTGAGGGCGGCCAGGGACGCGCACACGGCGGCCGTACCGACGAGCCAGTCCGGGGCGAGGGAGAGGTCCATGGCCCGGGAGAGCCCCGCCGAGTGGAACCGGTTCTCGAACAACTGGGTCGCGGCCACCCCTGCCGGCACCAGCACCGCCGCGACGAGCACCGGCACGGCGGGCCGCATCGTCAGCAGCAGCCCCAGGGCCAGGCAGAGAACCGACACGCCGAGGGCGAATCCGTAGACGCGCAGGGATTCGCCGTCCCGGTGCGGCGGGAAGCCGAGCAGTCCGCAGACGACCAGGGCGAGCGCGGCGAGCCGGGCCGGCCAGGACGCCGGCCGCAGGGTCTGGCCCGGGGCGCGGGCGGGCCGCAGACCGGCCAAGTGGTCCCGCGCGGGAGTGTCATCGGCGGATACGGCCTCGTCGGCAGGGCCCCAGTCCGGCCCGGGCTGCTCCGCCGGCGCCTGGGGGTGGGCCGGTTGCTCCTCGGCGAGCCGGCCGATGAGCTCCACGAGTTCCTCGACGGGCCGGCCGGTGGCGGCCGCCCGGACCGTCTCCTGGCCGCAGTGCGGTTCCAGCGGGGTCCGGTGCAGGAGGGCCACCAGCCGGGTCACGTCCTCCAGGGGACGGCCCTCGGCCGCGGCGCGGATCGCCTCGTCCGCGCTGTCGGCGTCGCGCGGCGGCCGGGTCAGCAGGGCGATCAGCCGGGCGACGTCGTCCACGGAACGGTCGACGCCGACCGCGCGCAGGGCGGCGACGGTGGCCTGGGCGTACTCCGGCGACCGTTCGAGCAGCGTGACCAGGTGGACGATGTCCTCCAGGGACCGGTCGGCCACGGCGGCACGCACGAGTTCGCCGACCGGATCGCCGTACGACGACACGACGACGGGATCGCTCGCGGGCACGGTCGGTTCGGTCAGGGGTATGTCGGCTGCGTTCGATTGGGCTTCTGATGGACGGATCGTCATCCTCGGCTCCAGGGGAAGGGTGCGGTCGCTCCTGCGCCACCGATGTGCGATGTGCGACGTTACGGTGACCATTACCAGGCACCCCCGGCGCGGCGTGCCACTCGGGTGACCCACAGGTATGAGCGCCGCGTTCGGCAGGCCATACCGGGGCCGTAACCGGGAATCCGACAAGGGACGGGCGCGCACTGCCGCCCGCTGGAGGAGGGGGCGGGCCGTGGACTCGACCACAACGGTGATCGTCGTCGCCGCGGTACTGGCGGCTCTGCTACTGGCCGTCGCGGTGACGCTGCTGGTGCGGCTGGTGCGGGCCCGGCGCAGTCTGCGGCGGGCGGGACTGCCGACCGGGCCGCGCTGGGTCTTCTGGGGCGCGCTGCTGTACTTCGTGCTGCCGACCGACCTGTTGCCCGATCCGGTGTACCTGGACGACATCGGCGTACTGCTTCTGGCGCTGCGCACCCTGCGCGCCTCCCCCGGCGGACGCGAGCAGGAGGTCCGCCCGGGCCATGACTACGCACCGTAAGGAAACCAATCACCCGTTCGATTCGTATAAGTCTCTGGAAGCCCGGGGAAGTCGGCGGACCGAGCGAGGCCGCGGGGCGACCGTCGTTTGATCGAGCAGCACCGGCGAGGGAGAGACGATGCAACCGTTCGCGCTCAACTACGCACGTCCGGCAGCGGAGTTGGAAGCCACGACTCCGTACGTCTATGACTACGGACTGCAGTTGAACGTGCTCTTCGACGGGCGGATAGCCGCCCGCGACCACGGCCTGATGAGGGAACTGGGGACCACGACCTCCACCGCGGGCTCCAAGACGCACTTCGACGACTGAACACGGCGCGGCCGAAATGACCGTGTTGATTCTGACCTGTGAAGAGGACGTGACCGCCGACATGGTGGTCGTGCACCTCAACGCGACGGGGGTTCCGGTGGTCCGGCTCGACCCTGCGGACCTGACCGGCGGGGTGGCGCTGTCCGGCGAGTTCGTGCACGGCGCGTTTCGGGGCCATCTGTCGTCCGGGGGGCGCCTCGTGAGCATCGACGGGCTGCGGTCCATCTGGGTGCGCAGGCCGGGCATCCCGGCCGCCCGGTCGGCCGCGCCCTCCGCCTGGCTGACCGAGGAGGCCTCGCAGGCGCTCTACGGCATGCTTCGTGGCTGTGGCGCGCCCTGGATGAACCATCCGGACGCGGCGCGCCGGGCCCGCCACAAGCCCTGGCAGCTCCGGCTCGCGCAGCGCTGCGGGCTGCCTGTGCCGGCCACGCTCATCACGACGTTTCCGCAGGCCGCCCGCGAGTTCGCGGATCGCTACCCGGACCTGGTGGTCAAGCCGGTCTCCGGCGCGCATCCGCAGGACCCGCCCCGGGCGGTGCCGACCAGCCGGGTCGCCCCGGACACCGACTTCTCGGCCGTCGCGTTCGGTCCGACGCTGCTGCAACGGCGGGTCGCCAAGCGGGCCGACATCCGCCTGACCGTCGTGGGCGAGCGGATGCTGGCCGCGCGCAAGGCCGTCGCCGAGGACGCGGACCCCGACGCGGTGGACGTCCGTTTCGCGCCGAGCACCGCGCCCTGGTGTCCCGTCGAGGTTCCGCCGCGCGTGGCCGCGGCGGTCCAGGCGTACGTCAGTGACGCCGAACTGGCCTATGGCGCCTTCGACTTCGCGGAGGACACGGACGGGATGTGGTGGTTCCTGGAGTGCAACCAGTCGGGGCAGTTCGGCTTCGTCGAGATGGACACGGGCCAGCCGATAGCCCTCAGCGTCGCCGAGTGGCTCGCCCGACCCGGCCCGCAGCCGCGGGCCCGCGTCAACGGCGCCGACTCGGCGGTGCGCTGAGTCCGGGTCAGTAGGACCGCGGGCCGGGCAGGGCCGCTCGCTGCCAGCCCGCGCCCGGGGCGGCCTGACGGTCGGTGGGGAGGGAGGAGCCGAGGGAAGAGCCGAGGGAGGACTGCAGCGGGCGCATGACGTACTCCAGCTCCCTGGTCACCCGCTCGGCCTCCCTGCGTACCTGGGCGGGAACGTCGCCGCGCTCCGCGACGAGCCGGTCGTAGATGGGGGAATCCTGGAACACCCGTCAACGCGCCTTTCGTGTCATGGCCCATGCACCTGGGCACGACTGTCGAGTGTAGGCGCCCCCGCACACCGACACGCACACTCCGGTGGAGGGCTTGACGTCAACGCCGGTTGCCGTTAGCGGCTCAGGCCCCGGTCGTGGAGCCGGGCCGGACGATCATGAGGACGGTGACGGTCGCCCACAGCAGGTTGAAGACGCCGGTGAACATGGCGAGTTGGACCGTGCCGCTGCGCTCGACGGCCCTGTGCTCGGTGAGCTCGCCGAGGAGTTCCTCCTGGCGGGGCAGCACGAAGGCGACCAGGACGCCGGCGGCCGCGGCGGTCAGGGCCATGGACGTGGTGAGCCAGCCGTCGCCCAGGACGCCCATCGCGGCCGCGGTGGCGAATCCGAGGAGGGGGACCGCCAGGCCGATGCCGGAGTAGACGCGGCAGATGCGGTGCAGCAGCCGTACGGTGCCGATCCCCGCCGTGTCGGGTCGGTCCGCGTCCACCTGGACGCGTCTGGCGGCGGGCGGGAACATGCTGGCCGCGACGGTGACGGGGCCGACGGCGACGATGGCGGCCAGGACGTGCAGGGTCAGCAGGAACTTGGTCATCGGGTGGAGTGTCCTTCGGTGCTGCGGTCGACGGTGCCCGCCCAACCTAGGGAACGCCCGGTTGATCACACAGGGGCGGAAACGACAGGTTCCAACGGGTTCCCGCCAACGCCCTGTTCAGGTCCCCACCGGGTGGCTTCCGCGCTCAGCAGTGGTTTACGGCCCTGGCGGGAATCCGCCTATCGTGGCGGTCATGCACACAGTGGCGATCCTGGCTCTCGACCATGTGGTGCCGTTCGACATGGCGGCGCCCATGACGGTGTTCGACTGGACGCGGCTGCCCGACGGGCGCCGTCCGTACCGGGTGCGCCTGTGCGCGGAGTCACCTGAGGTGCGTTCCGACGGTGGTTTCGGCCTGCGGGTCGAGTGGGGGCTTCAGGCGCTGGCGGACGCCGACACGATCATCGTGCCGGGCTGCTCCGAGGAGGCCGGGCCGCCCTCCGCCGCCGTACTGGCGGCACTGCGGCGGGCCGCCGAGGCCGGGACGCGGATCGCGTCCGTGTGCGTGGGGGCCTTCGTGCTGGCGGAGGCCGGGCTGCTGGACGGGCTCGGCGCCACCACGCACTGGGTGGCCGCCGATTCGCTGGCCCGCCGTTTTCCGCGCGTCGACGTGCGGCCGGACGTGCTGTACGTCGACAACGGGCAGATCCTGACGTCGGCCGGGGCTGCCGCGGCCATGGACATGTGCCTGCACATGATCCGCCGGGACCTGGGCTCGGCCGTCGCCGCACACTGCGCCCGGATGTCCGTGATGCCGCTGGAACGGGAGGGCGGACAGGCGCAGTTCATCGTGCACGAGTACCCGCCCGTACCGCAGGGCTCGACCCTCGAGCCGCTCCTGGAATGGATCGAGGACCACCTCGCCGACGAGATCACCCTGGCGGCGATGGCGGCCCGCACGGGGATGAGCGAGCGCACCTTCAGCCGTCGTTTCCGCGAACAGACGGGCACCACGCCCTTGCAGTGGCTGCTGCGGGCGCGGGTCCGGCGTGCCCAGTACCTGCTGGAGAACAGCGACCACCCGGTGGAACGGATCGCGCGGCAGGCGGGGTTCGGTTCGCCCACCGCGTTCCGCGAACGGTTCCGCCGGGTGGTCGGCACCACCCCACAGGCCTACCGCGCCGCCTTCCACGGAAAGGCGGACACCGTCCCGGCGGCACGCTCCTAGCCCTTCGGCAGCCGGGACGGTACGGCCTCACACCGCGAGCCGCAGACCGTTCTCCCCGTCCGGGTCGGTGGTGGCCGGCGTGCGCCCGGCGTCGGCGAGCAGGGCGTCCGCCTTGCCGACCGCGTCATGGATGTCGGTGGTGCCCATCATCACGCACAGCGTGTAGCTGACGTCCTCCAGTTCCCGTGCCGTGGCCTCCCTTTCCCTCTCCGCCTGAGCGATCCGCAGCGATGCGTAGCGAGTCAGCAGCTTCCTGACGACCTTCGGGTCCGGAACGAGCACGTAGCGCCCCTCTCTCGATTTTTCGCTGCGTATGCCCGAACAGCGCAAGACCATTCGTGTTGGCGGCCATTGGGGGCGCATTTGGCGGGATTTTGTTACGTTCCGGCGCACGGCCCGTGTGCGCGGCAGTCCGCGGCTCGTGCGCCGTCAGGCGACCTGGCCGCTGTGCAGTGCCGTGTACGCCCCTCCCCTGCGCAGGAGTTCCTGGTGCGTGCCGATCTCCTGGATGCGGCCGTCGCCCATCACCACGATGCGGTCCGCGCCGCGCACGGTGGACAGGCGGTGCGCGACCACGAACGTGGTGCGGCCGTTCAGCAGCCGCGTCAGCGCCTCCTGGACCAGCGCCTCCGACGTGGTGTCCAGCGCCGAGGTGGCCTCGTCGAGGATCAGGACCCTGGGGTCGCGGATCAGGGCGCGGGCGATGGCCAGGCGCTGCCGCTGCCCGCCGGAGAGGCGGGCCCCGCGCTCGCCGACCAGGGTGTCCAGTCCCTGCGGCAGCCGGTCGACGAACTCCAGCGCGTTGGCGTCGCGCAGAGCAGCCCGCACCGTCTTCTCGTCGGCGTCGTCCATGCCGTACGCGACGTTCTCGCGGATCGTGCCGTCGAAGAGGATCGACTCCTGCGGCACCACCGACACGAAGCGGCGATACGTGCGCAGGTCGAGGGTGTCCATGTCGGTGCCGTCGAGCAGCAGGCGTCCCGAGGTGGGCCGGATGAAGCCGATGACGAGGTTGAGGACGGTGGACTTGCCCGCGCCGGACGCGCCGACCAGGGCGATGGTCTCGCCCGCCGCAACGGACAGGGTGAAGTCCCGTACGGCGGGCCGGCCGCTGTCGTACGCGTGGCCGACGCCCTCGAAGGTGACGGCGCCGCGCAGCGCGGTGAGTTCGGCCTTGCCCGCGTTGTCCTCCAGTTCGGGTGCCTGGAGGACCTCGCCGACCGAGCGGACGGACTCCAGGCCCTTGGTGATGACCGGGGCGAGGCCTGCCAACGTTGTCGTGGAGTTGGTGAGGGTGGTCAGGAAGGCGCTGAGCATGACGACGTCGCCGGCGGTGACGCCCCAGACGCGGTAGTACGACACCAGCGCGGCGCCCGCGAGGACGAGCACGCCGACCACGTTGAGGACGACCCAGGCCAGCGAGCCGAAGCGGCCGTTGACGAGGTCGAGGCGCATCCCGGAGGTCAGGACCCGGTGCAGGGTGCCGTCCATGCGGCGCAGCGCCTTGCCCTCCAGGCCGTGGGCGCGGGTGACCGGGATGAGCCGGGTCATCTCCGTGACCTGGGAGGAGAGGGTTTCGACCTCGTGGCGGAAGTGCTCGTTGTGGGTGCGCAGCCGGGACCTGAGGCGGGCGACGACGAGAGCGGCGGCGGGTACGACGACGAGGAAGACGGGGACGAACTCCGGTGTGCGGACGGCGATGATGACCAGGCCGCCGACGAGCACGGTGGTGGCGCCGAGCCCGGTCTCCGCGGTCTGCTGCACCATCTGTTCGACGGTTTCGACGTCGCGCACCACCTTCGCCTGCAGCACACCGGCGCTGACGCGGGAGTGGTAGCCGATGGAGAGCTGCTGCATGCGCGTGCACAGCGCGGACCGCAGCCCGGTGCCCATGCGGCGCACGCTGCCGTACAGGAGGCGGACGTAGAGGATGTGCAGCGGGTAGTTGACCAGCAGGATGAACAGGATGATCCCGGTGCTCGTCCAGAGTTCGGAGATCGGCCGGTGCTCGACGACGGTGTCGATGATGGACGCGGTGATCAGCGGCAGCAGCCACACGGGGCTGTGCTTGACCGTGAAGATGCCGACCGCCGCCGCCAGGCGGTGTCGGTCGGCGTGGAACAGGTAGGCGAGGGTGCGTATCGGGTGTTCGCCTCGGTAGCGATGGTCGAGGGGTCTCTCGAGCGACGACGCCATCGGCGGTGGTCCTTCCCGGTTTCCGTCCTTGGGGCAAGCGCTTTCTTCCCTTGCCGGCCGGGACTACACCGGGCAGGGGAAGGCGCTTGCGGCCAGCGGACGGTCGCGGGTTCGCGGACCGGTCGTCACTCGCCGAGCGCGCGGGCCAGTTCCGTGGTCGCCCGGGCGATCTCGGTGTCCTCCTCGGCCATGAGCCGCCGCAGGGCGCCGCGCCGGTCGCGGACGGCCTGCCGCGCCGCGCGCTCCCACACCACTGGGTTCTCGCGGTGGTTGAGCAGCTTGGGGTAGACGGCGGCCGTGGACTCCCACTGCCGGGCGTCCGCGATGCTCTTGAGCAAGTGGATGATCTCCGCGCGGCAGGTCACATGGGGAAGCTGGGCGAGTTCCCACAGGAAGGGGACCGTGGCGGCGGTCGCCTGCTCCACCACGAAGCCGTACTGGCAGATGCGCATCCGCAGATCGGCGAGGGCGGCCCGGGCGGTTTCGGGGTCTCCCCAGGCGACGCTGCTCAGGAGCAGGGGGATGGCGGCCGCGCAGCCGGTGGAGTCCTTGATGTCCCGCCACGGCACCCGTTCCAGCGCCATGAGGGGCGTGGTCCTGGCCACTCCGGTCGGCGGCAGGTGGTCGTCGGTGCGCTCGGTGCTCGGTCGGTGCGTCGGAGCGGTGCGCATGGCGTGGGGCCTTTCCACGGCGGTCATGTCGGACGGTGGTCTCAGGGGGGAGGGCAGGTCGACAGCCTGGCCCAGACGGTCTTGCCGGCCGGAGGTTTGAGGGTCCAGCCCCATTCCTCGGCCAGGGCGTCGACGATGCACAGCCCTCGGCCGTGCTCCCGCAGGTCGGTGGTGTCGGCGCCGGTGAACCCGGGCGCGTTGTCGCCCGGGTCGGAGACGGTGAGCAGCACGTGCGCGGGGTCGAGCAGGAGCCCCAGCCACACCTCCGTCTCGCCCGCGGGCGCCCGGGGCACCGCGTGGGCGACGGCGTTGGCGGCGAGTTCGGTGATCACGAGGACGGCGTCGTCGCTGTGGTGGTCGAGGGACCAGCAGCGCAAGGTGTCCCGGGTGAAGGTGCGGGCCAGGGCGAACCCGTCCCCGCTGCATCTGATGCGCAGCGCGGCGGAGGTCGTGGCCTCATCCGGAGGCGTGGGCCTCAAGGCCGGATGTTCGCCGAGGTCCACCGGCCGGAGCCGCGACGGAAGACCGGTCATGTCCGCTCCACCTGCTCCCGGCGCAGCCCGACTCGGCTCCCTGAGCACGTGGTTCGCAGGTGACGACACGGCATCTCCCTGATGCGACGTCAAGACGGGGCGTCTCCCCGGGGGTTGACGCCACAGCTATTATCCACGCTGAAAGCGCCCGCGTGCAATTGCACGAGAAATTGCACGAAAGTCGGGTGGGGCGGGAGGGGCCGGTGACATCCGGCCCGGCCCACCCGGGGAGCCGGGCACAGCGCCCGGCACGAGGAACGTGAACAGCAAGGAGAATGCGGTGCCACCAGTGCAGAACGGAGTGCGGGCCAGCTCGTTGGACGCCCGCTGGATCAAGAGCCGTCACAGCAATGCCGAGGGCAACTGTGTCGAAGTGGCCACTCTGGTCGACGGGGGCATCGCGGTGCGCAACTCCCGTTTTCCCGACGGACCGGCGCTTGTCTACACACCGGCCGAGGTGGCGGCGTTCGTCGCGGGTGCCAAGGAGGGCGAGTTCGACCATCTGCTGTGAGGTCCGGGGCCAAGAGGGTCCAACTCCCTTGCGTGTACGGACGGATGCGCTGCGAGACGGTGGAGTGCGATAATGTAAGTCGTCTCTATGCCGGTTCACTGGGAGTCTGGATGTCCGCCGATTCGCAGCGCATCTCCCGACTGCAGCCGTACCTGGACCGGCCCGAGCCGGCTCCGACCCTGCTGAAGATGCTGGTCGGCGTGCAGTTGGCCGGTTTCCGCGAGGACGCCGGGCTCGCTCAGGAGCAGGCGGCGCGGGCCCTCGGGTTCAGCGCCGCGAAGCTGTCCCGCATCGAGTCGGGCAAGGGCCGCCGGCCTCCGGCCGAGGGCGACGTCCGCGCACTGCTGGAGCTGTACGACACCGAGGAGTACGAGGCCTCGGTGCTGCTGAAGTTGCTGCAGCGTGCCGGTGAGCCCGGCTGGTGGCAGCGTTACGACAAGCGGTTGATGCCCGAGTGGTTCGACCGGCTGGTCGGCCTCCAGGAGGCGGCCGCGGCGATCCGTACGTTCGAGATCCAGTACGTTCCCGGCCTGTTGCAGACCCCGGACTACACGCGGGCGGTGGTCGAGCGCGGTCTGCCCGCCGCGGCCTCCGCCGAGGTCAGGCGGCGCGTGGAACTGCGGACCCGGCGGGCGGAGTTGCTGCTGCGCGCGGACGCCCCGCAGCTGTGGGCGATCATCGACGAGTCGGCTCTGCTGCGGGTCATGGGCAGCAAGGACGTGATGCGGGCGCAGCTGGAGCACCTCGTCGAGATGGCCCAGCGCCCCAATGTGACCGTGCAGATCGTGCCCTTGGACGTCACCAACGCCTCGGCGCCGTCCATCCCGATCACCTATCTCCGCTTCGGCGGCCTGGATCTGCCCGACGTCGTCTACCTCGAGCACATCAAGAGCGCCAACTTCCTCGAGGACCAGGACGAGACCGAGGAGTACCGGCTGGCGCTGGACCGGCTGGCCGACGAGGCGCTCGAACCGCGGGCCTCACTGGAGCTGCTGCGCGAGACGATGGAGCGACGCTACGGCGTCTGAGACCGGGCACCGCATGGCAACGCCCCTCACGGGGATGTCTCGTGAGGGGCGTTTTCGCGCTCTGCCGGGGGATCAGCGAATGCGGCCCACGCCGCCGAACTCGATCCACTCGTGGGTGAGCTGACGGGGTGCGACCTCGGAGTCCGGGCGCCAGGTGGAGACCTCGACCAGGCCGGGGTCGAGGATGTCCAGGCCCTCGAACCACTCGGCGACGTCCTTCTCCTCACGCACCCGGCCCCAGTGGCCCTGGGTCGCCTGGTCCATGAAGTCGGTGACGAACTTACGGACCTCGGGGTCCTCGCTGACCAGCTGGCACATCACCATGTAGCTGCCGGGCACCAGCCGTTCGGCCACGCGGCGGGCCACGGCCAGGGGGCCGTCCGTCTCGCTGTCGGGGATGCAGTGCATCACCGAGTTGAAGAGCACGGCGACCGGCTGGTCGAAGTCGATCAGGCGCTGCGTCTCGGGGTGCGAGAAGATCGCGTCCGTCTCCCGCATGTCGGCGTGGATGACGGCGGTGCGCTCGTCCTGCTCCAGCAGGGCGCGGCCGTGGACCAGCACCATGGGGTCGTTGTCGACGTAGACCACGTGTGTGTCCGGGTCGATGCGCTGGGCGACCTGGTGGACGTTGTCCTGGGTGGGCAGGCCTGAGCCGTGGTCCAGGTACTGCCGGATGCCGTGCTCCGCCGCCAGCGTCTTGACGACCCGCTGGAGGAAACGCCTGTTGTTCACGGCCAGCCGGCGCGTGCTGGGCACGACCTTGTCGAGTTCCTCGCACGCCGCCCGGTCGGCCGCGTAGTTGTCCTTGCCACCCAGGTAGTGGTCGTACATGCGCGCGGCCGTGGGCACCGTCGCGTCGATCGACGTGGACAGCTTGTTACCGGTCTCCATCGTTCCCCCAGCTTCGTGCCACGCCAACTGGCCTGGCAGGACAGGGAGTCCATCCTAGAGACCGGACGTTCGCGGATGCCAGTCCGCGCCCCCACCCGGTCTCAGGCGGCGTCGAGTTCCGCGAGTTCGTCCGTGGTGAGGACGAGGTCCACGGCGGCTGCCGAGTCGCGGATCGTCTCGGGGCGGCTCGCGCCCGGGATCGGTACGACGACCGGCGACTTGGCGAGCATCCAGGCCAGGCACACCCGCTGCGGGCTCACCCCGCGCGCCTCGGCGATCGTGGCGAAGGCGGCGTGGGCGGAGCCCAGCTCGCCCGCTCGGGAGATGCCGCCGAGCGGGCTCCAGGGCAGGAAGGCGATGCCGAGTTCGTCACACAGACGCAGTTCCGGCTCGCTGGAGCGGAAAGCCGGGGAGAACTGGTTCTGCACGGCGACCAGCCGGCCGCCGAGGATCTCGTTGGCCAGCCCGATCTGTGCGGGGTCGGCGTTGGAGATCCCCGCCATGCGGATCTTCCCCTCGTCGAGGAGGTCCCGGATCGCGCCGACGGACTCCGCGTACGGCACCCTCGGGTCGGGACGGTGGAACTGGTAGAGCCCGATGGCCTCCACGCCGAGCCGGCGCAGGGAGGCCTCGCAGGCGTCCTTGAGGTGCCGGGGGCTGCCGTCGAGCGTCCAACTCCCGTCCCCGGGTCGCAGGTGGCCGCCCTTCGTGGCGACCAGGACGTCCCCGCCCCGGTCGTGGGAGGCGAGGGCCTTGGCGATCAGGGTCTCGTTGTGTCCGACCTCGTCGGCGTGCAGGTGGTAGGCGTCCGCGGTGTCGATCAGGGTGATGCCGGCGTCGAGGGCGGCGTGGATCGTGGCGAGGGAGCGGGTCTCGTCCGGGCGTCCCTCGATCGACATGGGCATGGCGCCCAGGCCGATGGCGCTGACGTCGACGTCACCGATACGGCGAGTGTCCATGGGCTCGTGACCTCTTTCGGCTGTCGCGCGGTACGGGCGTCCGGCACGCCGGAACGGGTGCACGGCGGCGCCGGACGCCCTCCAGCGTCGCCGGACCGGGCCCCGAAGGTCCAATAGAAGAACGAGAACGGATTCAGCAGCCGGGGCGCTGAATCCGTTCTCGGACAGGAGCTACGCGGGGTGCGGTAGCTGTCGCGAGGTCAGGAGCCGCTCGACGTCAGGTACTCCTCGACTCCGGGGGCGCGGTGCGCGTCCTCCACGCCCACCAGCCCGCCGACCGCCTTCGGGTCGGGCCGCAGCACGTAGGTGGCCAGGCTCGCGGGCCGGGCCACGTCCGAGAAGTCCTGCGGTGAACCGAGGCCGGTGTCGGCGTTCTTCTGTGCGCGGTGCGCCTTGACCACGTCCTCCCGGGCCAGGCTGCCCCCCTCACAGGCCTTCTTCAGGTCGGCGCCCAGGAGTTGGGCGGCGTTGTACCCGGACAGCACGCCGGAGTCGACCGGGGAGCCGGGGTACTTCTTCTGGTAGGCGGCGACCATGCGGCGCACCGCGGGCAGGTCGGAGCTGACGGCCGGGGCCGCACTCACCACGTGCAGCATGCCCTCCAGCGCGGGCGCCGCGGGCGTCTTCATGAGCTGGGGTGCGAAGCCCGGGGCGCTGCTGACGATCGGCACGCGCAGCCCTCGGGAGGCCGCCACCCCGGTCAGGGAGGCCGTCTGGGCCGGTCCGGCACTGATCAGGACCGCCTTCACGCCCGCCTTGCGCAGCGCGGACACCTGCGCGGACAGGTCCGTGTCGGTCGCCTTGATCTTCTGGTCGACGACCTTCATGCCCGCGCGCCCCGCGGCCCAGCGGGAGCCTTCGAGCGCGTTGGTCCCGTAGTCGCCCTCGAAGTACACATGGCCGATCGTGTCGCCCTTGCCCAGTTTCTTGGTGCGGGTGAGGAAGTCGACGGCGGCGATCATGTCGACGTCGTAGGTGGTGCCCAGGACCTGCACGGAGTCCTTGCCGAGCAGGGAGGCCGCCCAGGCCTGCGGGAAGGTCAGCAGTCGGTCGCGCTCGATGTCGTCGAGGAGCGCGGCGACGACGGGCGACCCGATGACCTGCGGCAGCGCCACCACGTCCGCCGCGATGTCGGCGTACGCGGCGACGGCCTTCTGCACGTCGTAGCCGTGGTCCTTGACGACGATCTCGACCTTCCGGCCGCAGATGCCGTCCTTGGCGTTGGTCTCGTCGGCCCACATCTTCTGGGCCTGCACGATGCTCTTGCCGAGGGTGGCGTAGGGGCCGGTCAGGTCGGTCAGCGCGCCCAGCCTGAGGGTGCTGTCGGTGACGCCGGGGCCCGTCTTGACGCCGTCGGCGCCGTCGCCGGTGCTCTGGTCGCCGGCCTTGGAGCTGCAGCCCGCCATGAGCAGGGCCACGGCTGCGGCGGTGGCGATCCCGGTGAGGCGGTTCCTGTGGTGCTTGACGTTCACGGGGTGTGCTCCTTGGCTCGTACGGCTG
This sequence comes from Streptomyces sp. a15, assembly GCF_059026085.1. Lineage (NCBI taxonomy): Bacteria > Bacillati > Actinomycetota > Actinomycetes > Kitasatosporales > Streptomycetaceae > Streptomyces > Streptomyces sp. A15. Next base: position 98,443 of record NZ_JBWLKM010000028.1, read on the forward strand.
GGGTGGATTCCCGGGACGAAGTCGCGGTGGCCGGTGGACGTTCGAGGCGGCGCCGGGTGCGCAGGCGCCGGGTCAGCCCGCGCAGTCCGTCGGGTGTGTACAGCAGGACCAGGACGATGGCCGCGCCGTAGAGGTAGCGGGCCGCCTCGGTCGGGCCGACCACGCCGTCCGCCGCCCCCGGTGCCGCGACCAGCGGCAGTTGGTCGGCGTAGCGAGTCATGAGCAGCGGCAGCGCGGTGACGAAGACGGCTCCCGCGGTGGCTCCGGCCACGGAGCCGAGACCGCCGATGACGATCATCGCGAGGTAGTCGACCGAGAGCGCGAGGGCGAAGTAGTCGGGCACCACCCGGCGGAAGGCGAGTGCCAGCAGTACCCCGGCCAGACCCGCGTACATCGAGGACACGACGAAGGCCGTCGAGCGGTACCGGGCCACGTGCACGCCCATCACCGAGGCCGCGGTCTCGCTGTCGCGCAGCGCCGTCAGGGCACGGCCGGGGCGTCCGCGCAGCAGGCCGCGTGCCGTGAACCAGGTGAGGGCGAAGAGTGCCAGGCCGAGGTACCACAGCCGTTCCGCCGCCCCGAACGGCACGCCCAGCAGCACCAGTTGGGGATCGCTGTCGGTGAAGCCCGGCAGCGGGGGGACCGAGCGGCCGTTGAATCCGCCGGTGACGGAGTCCGCGGTCAGCAGGACGTGGTGGCCGAGGAAGACGAGCGCGAGCGTGGCGACGCCCAGGTAGATGCCGCGCACCCGGCCGGCGACGGGGCTGAACAGTCCGCCCGCCGCGCCGGCGAGGAGCACCGCCAGGACGAGGGCGAGCACGGGCGGCAGTCCCGGTCCGGGCTCGCCGGCCAGCCAGACGTATCCGTACGCGCCCACGGCGAGGAAGAAGGCGTGGCCGAGGGAGAGTTGTCCCGCGGTGCCGGTCAGCAGGCCGAGGCCGACGGCGCCGATGGCGGCCGCCAGGGAGAACAGGCCGATGCGCAGCCAGAAGGCGTCCAGGTAGAAGGGCAGGACGCAGAGGAGGACGAGGGGAAGGGCTCTCCGTCCCCAGTGCAGCGCCCGGGTGCGGGCCGTGGGCTCAGACACGTGCCGCTCCCCTCGCGCCGAACAGTCCGGTGGGCCGTACGAGGAGCACCAGCACCATCACCGCGTACGGGGCGACGTCGCCGAAGCCCTCGCCCAGGACGTGCAGTTCGGACTGGTAGCCGACGACGAAGGCCTCGGTCAGGCCGATCAGCACGCTGCCGGCGAGGGCACCGCCGGGTGAGGTCATCCCGCCGAGGATCGCGGCCGGGAAGGCCTTGAGGGCGATCTGTCCGGTGGTGCGTTCCAGTCCGGGCGCCGGGAAGGCGACGAGGAAGACGGCGGCCAGGGCGGCCAGGGCGCCTGCCAGGCACCAGGCGAGGGTGCGTACCCGCACCAGCCGTACACCCATGAGGGAGGCCGCTTCCAGGTCCTCGGCGGCCGCCCGCAGGGACAGCCCCCAGGCGGTGTACCGGAAGAGGGCGAAGACCGCGCCGATGACCACGGCGGACACGACGATCGCGGCCAGCCTGCTGTCGGCGACGGTCACCGGCCCGAGGTCGTGCACCGAGTCGCCCCAGGGGTCTCCCAGGGACAGCAGGTCGCCGCCGATGCGCCGGGACAGGTCGGTGACCAGGATGATGTCGATGCCGATCGTCACGATGGTCTGCACGTGGGCGGCGTGCGGATCCGGTTCGCCGCGCTGCAGCAGGAAGCGGTCGAGCGCTCCGGCCACGGCCGCCGTCACCACCAGGGCCAGGGCCAGGGCGCCGGCGAAGCCGAGGTCGTCGTGCAGGACGGCGATCAGGTAGCCGCCGAGCAGGAGCAGGGAGCCGTGGGCGAAGTTCAGCACGCCCGACGCCTTGAAGATGACGACGAAGCCGAGGGCCACGAGCGCGTAGACCGAGCCGAGGGCGAGGCCGCTGAGGAGGTTGTCGAGGAGGCCGGTCATGCCACGTCCTCCTGCGGGGTTTCGGTGCCGAGGTAGGCGCGCAGCACCTCGGGGTCGCCGCGGACCTCGTCGGGTGTTCCGTGGGCGATGCGGCGGCCGAAGTCGAGGACGGTGACCTCGTCGGCGAGGCGCATGACCAGGCCCATGTCGTGCTCCACGAGGACGACGGACAGGCCGAGTTCGTCCCGGACGTCCCGGACGGTCCGGGCGGTGCGGGCGCGTTCGGCGGCGTTCATGCCGGCCACGGGTTCGTCGAGCAGCAGCACGCTCGGCTCCAGACACAGGGCGCGGGCGAACTCCACCCGCTTGCGGTCGCCGTACGACAGCAGTGCGACCGGTGTGTCGAAGTGCCTTTCCAGGCCGGTGAGTTCGGCGATCTCGCGGGCCTTGGCGAGGTGCTCGCGCTGTTCGCGTACGGCCCGCGGCAGGCGCAGGGCGCTTGCCGTGAAGCCGGCCCGGGAGTGCACGTGCCGGCCGAGCATGAGGTTGTCGGCGACGGTGCCCTCCGTGGTGACGATGTTCTGGAACGTGCGGGCCACGCCCAGGGCGGCGATCCGGTGCGGGGCGAGCCGGGTCAGTTCCGCGTCGCCGAGCCGGACGGTGCCGGAGGCGGGCCGGCACAGGCCGGACAGGACGTTGAAGCAGGTGGACTTGCCGGCGCCGTTGGGTCCGATGAGCGCGTGCACCGACCCCGGGGAGACGGTGAAGGACACGTCGTCGAGCGCGGTGAGCCCGGCGAAGCGCACGGTGACGTCCCGTACCCGCAGTTCGGGGGGCCCGGAGGGCTCGGTGGCCTGCGGACGTGGTGCGGAGGTGCTCACGCGACCCCCTGGCCGGCGTCGGACGGGTGGTCGGTGCCGGTCTCTTCGCCGAGGTAGAGGCGCCGCACGGCGTCGGTGCGGGCGAGTTCGTCGGCGGGTCCGGACAGTCGGATCTCCCCCACCTCCAGGACGTGCGCGTGGTCCGCGAGCGAGAGCGCCATGCCGGCGTTCTGTTCGACCAGCAGGACGGCCGTGCCCTGGGCATTGATCTCGCGGACGACCTCGGCGATCCGGGCCACCATCCGGGGAGCGAGGCCCAGCGAGGGCTCGTCGAGCAGGAGCAGTCGGGGGGCCGCCATCAGGGCGCGGCCGATGGCCAGCATCTGCTGTTCTCCCCCGGACAGCAGACCGGCGGCCTGGTGGGGGCGTTCGGCGAGCCGGGGGAAGAGGGTGAACACCCTCTCCCGGCCCTCGCGCACCAGTGCCGGGCTGCGCCGGCCGAGACCGAGGCCGCCGCTGCGCAGGTTCTCGTCGACGGTGAGCCCGGCGAACACGCGTCGGCCCTCGGGCACCTGGACGACTCCGGCGCGGACCGCGGCGACGGGGTCCCGGCCGTCGAGCTCGGTGTCGCCGTAACGGATCCGGCCGCCCGTGATCGCCCCGCGGTGCAGCCGCAGGGTGCCCGACACCGCACGCAGCAGGGTCGTCTTGCCGGCGCCGTTGGCACCGAGCAGGGTGACGACGCCGCCGTGCGGGACGGTCAGTGACACGGAGCGGAGTGCGGACAGGGCCCGGCCGTAGGCGACGTCGAGATCCTCGACGTGCAGGGCGGCGCGTTCCTCGTCCGGTGGGCTTGCGGGCATCGCGGCTCCTCGGATCCGTGCCGGGCGGCACGGGCTGCGGGGTAAGGGGAGCTCACGACAGCACGCGCGTCGGCCGCCGGTACAGGACTTGGCGCGCGGTCGGGGCGCCGTCCCAGTGCCCGCCCGGTGAGCCTGTGCGGATGCCCAGGAGGTACGGGGACGGCGGGTGTCCTCAGTCGCGCAGCAGCCGGCGGGCGGTGAGGGCCAGGCTGATCTCCACCACGTCCGTGGGGCGGGCCAGCGAGCGTCCCGTCAGGTGCTCGCAGCGGCGCAGTCGGTTCAGCACGGTGTTGCGGTGGCAGTAGAGCCGCTCGCCGGCCCGCTGCGCGGAGCCGTCGCAGGCCAGCCAGGTGGCCAGGGTCTCCAGGAGCACGTCCCGGTCCCCCGGCTCCAGGCGCAGCAGCGGGCCGAGCACCCGGTCGGCCAGCGCCCTGCCGAGTTCCGGGCTGGAGACGACGAGGGCGGCCGGGAGGTGGTCGGTCAGCCGGACCGCACCGCCGCCCGCGGGACAGATGCGGAGCGCGGTGTCGGCCTGCCTGCGGGCGTCGCCGATGCCGGCCAGCCCCTCGACGGCGCCGCCGACGCCGATCCTGATCCCCGAGCCGGGCCCGTCCGGCCGGGGCGCCGGCTCCGGTGGTTCGGTGGTGCCGACCAGGACGATTCCGTAGTCCACCTCCACCCCGGTGTGCCAGTGGACGCGCAGGCCGTCTGGCACCGCCGCGGCCCGGGCGGCGGCACATCCGGCGGGGTCCTCGCCGGCGACCGCGACGACGGCGTACCGCCCGTGTTCGGGCAGGTCCAGCACCTGGGCGGTCTCGGGCAGGTCGGCGATGCGGCTGGTGCCCTCGAGCAGGGCGGCGGCCAGCAGCCGTACCCGGTTCTCGCGGCGCCAGGTCAGCTGCCGCTCGACCTGGCGGTAGGCGTCCGCGACGAGGGTGCAGTGCTCGTCGACGAAGTTCCAGACGTCGGACGCCACGTGGACGAGGAGGCGTAGGTCCTCGGGAGCGGTCCTGGAGGTCTCCTCGACCAGCCCCTGCCACACCAGCGACCCGCCGAGGCGAAACGCGTGCAGCAGGGCGTCCAGCGGCAGCCCCTGTTCGGCGCGGGTGGCGCCGATCTTCCACGAGCAGCGGCGGGCCGCGTCCCGGGCGCTGCGGGGGTCCAGCAGCGAGGTCACGCTGTGCCGCAGCGACCGCTGCACCTCCTGCCAGGTCCCGACGGGGTCGCTCTCCACCGCGGCCCGGTAGGCCGGTTCCTGCTCCTGCAGGACGGCCAGCAGCCGGTCGGTCAGGTCGGGCAGGTCGTCCAGCAGCACGCGGGCGGCGCGATGGAGGACGTGCAGGGCGTCGGCGTCGATCAACGACCGCACGCGCCGGGTGCGCGGCTGCGGGGCGGGCACCGGTCCGGGGCGGTGCGCTGGTCGTGGCCGTACGGCGTGGTGCATCACGGTCCTCCCCCACGTTCGGCGGCGCGGCAGCGCGCCCGCGGCGGACCACTTGCCGGTCCACGGCCCTTCTCGCGGCGCCTGCCACCCGAGGCGTCCTGCCCCGAAGGATGGCATACCGTCCGGTCGGTCCCTAGGGTCGTGCACCGGTCGGTTCCGTCTGTTCGACCATGCGCGCCAGTTCGACCCGGGAGCGCAGGCCGAGGACGGCGAAGACGTTGCGCAGGTGGTAGTCGACCGTGCGGGTGCTCACCGCGAGGCGCTGCGCCACCTCCCGGTTGGTGGCACCCTCGGCCACGTGACGTGCGATGCGCAGCTGCTGCGGTGTCAGACACCCCATGCCGTTAGAGGTCAAGCGGCTTGGAGGTGTGCGTGGTGCGACCATGCGGTCGCTTCGTCGTAGTGGGTGCGGG
>NZ_JBWLKM010000029.1:0-67442 GCF_059026085.1 Streptomyces sp. a15
GTTCAGAGGAGAGATTCATACCTGACTCAACGGTCACGGACGCCTCAGGTTCCACAAACAGAATCACGAGACACTAGAGGCGGACGGTCATCCGCACGGTCACGTCGTCACCTGCCGAGAGACCTTGGGGCTTCCGCACCGCGTTCTTGAGCGGCAGCAGGTAACGGCCGTCCTTGGGGAAGAGCGACGTCTCGAAGACGACCTCGCCGATCCTCGCCTCGACCGGGATCACGCCCCAGCCGTAGGTGGCCATCGCGGCCACCTCACGGATGTCGGCGGACTCCTCGTCCGGCACCGGCAGGAAGTAGTACGGCGCCGGCCCGCGCCATTCGATCACCCGGCCGGTGAAGGCGAGTTGCATGAGGTCAGGGCCCGTTCGTCGAGGACGGTCAGCTCGCGCTCAGCGTACCTGCGGTGCGCGCGGCGGGAACGGCCGGCGTCGGTGCCTCCGCCGCGGCCTGCTCCGGGTCGTCGAAGGTGACGACGACCTTCTCCGATGACCTTCTCCGATGCTCCCGGCGTGACGGCGAGCGCGAAGGCCCGCTCGACCTCGGCGAAGGGCACACGGTGGCTGATCAGCCTGGCGAAGCTTTCGTGGTGCTCGACGATCTCCGGCGTGACCTCGAAGATCTGGGTGGGGTACTGCGCTTTCGTCCCATCGCCGACGGACTGGCCCGCAGGAGGCGGCGAGGTTCTGTCCCGGTGAGTGGAAACGAGGGTCACGTCCGTCGCGGGCGCGGAGCGGTTGGGGACGCCCGCCCCGTGGACACCCTCTTGACGTCGACCGGAGCTCGGCCGACACTCCAGACAGGAATCCTAGTGAACAGGTAGGGAAACATGGGGCGCCTTGGACCGGTCACCGCCGATGCGAGCCGTATGTCCGGGCCGTCACCCCTTCTGACCTCCCGCCGTCACATCGATCTGCTGCGAGTGTGCAGCGCGATCAGCCCCCTGGGCTGAGCCCGGCCCACCTCCGCGCCCCGACGGCTGCCGTCGCCGTCGCCCGTCGGCGGAGGCCGCCCGCTCACTGCCCGACGTCGCTTCCGCCGCGCGTACGTCCACGCACTCACCCCGGGGAGAACCATGTCCGTCACACCGCTCGCCACGGTCCGCTCCGCCCAGCCCGCTCCCGCGTTCCGGGGCCGGATCGGCCGGGACGCGCGCAGCGGGCACTACGCCGTGCCCCGCCGCTACCGACTCCATCTCGCACCCGCCTGTCCGAACGGGCTGCGCATCGCCGTCGTGCACAGCCTGCTCGGCCTCGACGACGCCTGTCCGGTCACGTTCCTGGACGCGGTCCCCGACGGCCCCGATGGGGGACACTCCGTGCTGCGCCCGCTGTACGAGGCGAGCGCGCACCGGTATGCCGGGGCGGCCGTCGGACCGGTGCTCAGCGACGACTGGTCCGGGCGGATCGTCAGCACCCACGCGCCCGACATCACCCGCGACCTGGCCCGGCACTTCGGAGGCGGCCGTACGGCGCCGTACCCGTGCGGGGCGGAGTCGGAGATCGAGGCCGTGGAGCGGTTGTGCGGACAGGGCATCGCGCAGGCCGCACAGGCGGCCGGGACGGTGGGTCCGGAACCGGTGGCGCGTGCCGAGGGGCTGGACAGGCTGCTGGAGACGCTGGGTTCGCTGGAGCGCTGGCTCGTCGGCCGCGCGTACCTGATCCGCGACCAGATCACCGCCGCCGACGTCGAGTTGTGGGTCACCCTGGTCCAACTCGACACCGTGCACCGCCACCACCTGGACGCCGCCGTGGTGCACCGCATCGCCGACCACCCCGTCCTGTGGGCCTACGCCCGCCGCCTGGCCGCCCACCCGGCCTTCGGCACCCACCTCGACCTCGACGGCATCGCCCGCCGCCATCACGCCCACTGCCAGGGCCTGGAGGCCGCCGGATCGGCCGTGCAGATCCTGGACTGGGCGAGCCACGCGGTCGGAGTGCCTGACCGTGCCCTGAGAGCCGAAGCGCCTGACCGTTCCTCGAGAAGAGCCGCCGGACCCGGAACAGACCGCATGGCCGGGCCGTTGTGACTGACGACGACAGTGCATGACGACACGTGCACGACGACCCCGGCGCACCGGACGGAGGTGGAGGACATGCCCCGCATGCCCCACCCCCGTGTCCTGAACCCGCGCCGCCGTGTCCTCCTCCATTCCCGGCCGCACATCGATCTGCAGCGCGTTGCCGGCGCGCTCTGTTGTTCCTGACCCGTCGCCCGCCACCGGTGCCCTCCCCGACGAGGGCCGGTGATCCCGTACGGACCTTCAGGAAGGCACCCACCCGTGTCCCCGTCTCCCTCTTCCTCCCTGCACCTCGCCGTCGCTCTGGACGGCACCGGCTGGCACCCTGCCTCCTGGCGCGAGCCGGTGGCCCGTCCCCGCGAGCTGTTCAGCGCCGGCTACTGGGCCGACCTGGTCGCGGAAGCCGAACGCGGTCTGCTCGACTTCGTCACCATCGAGGACGGCCTCGGCCCGCAGTCCTCCCACTTCCTCGAACCGGACGAGCGCACCGGCCAGGTCCGCGGCCGCCTGGACGCCGTCCTGATCGCCGCGCGCATCGCCCCGTTGTCCCGGCACATAGGCCTGGTCCCGACCGCGGTGGTCACGCACACGGAGCCGTTCCACCTCTCCAAGGCGATCGCCACCCTGGACTATGTGAGCACCGGCCGGGCGGGCCTCCGGGTCCAGATCACCGCCCGGCCCAACGAGGCCGGGCACTTCGGCCGCCGCACCATCCCGCCCATCGAGGCCTACGACAGCCCGGACACCCGCGACCTGGTGACCGACCTCTTCGACGAGGCCGCCGACTACGTGGAGGTCGTGCGTCGGCTCTGGGACAGCTGGGAGGACGACGCGGAGATCCGGGACGTCGCCACCGGCCGCTTCGTCGACCGCGACAAACTCCACTACATCGACTTCGAGGGCAGGCACTTCAGCGTCAAGGGGCCCTCCATCACGCCCCGCCCGCCGCAGGGTCAGCCACTGGTCAGCGCCCTCGCGCACGACACCGTCCCGTACCGCCTGGTGGCCCGGGCGGCCGACGTCGGCTACGTCACCCCGCACGACACCGACCAGGCCCGCGCGATCGTCGCCGGGATCCGGGCCGAGCAGGAGGCGGCCGGCCGGGCGCAGGAACTCCTGCACGTCTTCGGTGACCTGGTGGTCTTCCTCGACGACGATCCGGCCGAGGCCGCCGCCCGCCGGGACCGCCTCGACGCCCTCGCGGGGGAGCCGTACACGAGTGACGCGCGCATCTTCACCGGGACGCCTGCCCAACTCGCCGACCTCCTGCAGGAGTTGGTGTCGACCGGTCTCACCGGTTTCCGGCTGCGTCCCGCCGTCCTCGGCCACGACCTCCCGGCGATCACCCGCGGACTGGTCCCCGAACTCCAGCGCCGCGACGCCTTCCGCCGGGCCTACGAGGCCGACACCCTGCGCGGACTGCTGGGCCTGGCCCGCCCCGCCAACCGCTACGCCGTCGCCTGAGCCGGAAGGACCGCAGACCCATGAGCAAGCCCCTGAAGCAGATCCATCTGGCCGCCCACTTCCCCGGCGTCAACAACACCACCGTCTGGAGCGACCCCGAGGCCGGCAGCCACATCGAGTTCAGCTCCTTCGCCCACTTCGCGCGGACTGCCGAACGCGCCAGGTTCGACTTCCTGTTCCTCGCCGAAGGACTCAGGCTGCGCGAACAGGGCGGGAAGATCTACGACCTGGACGTCGTCGGCCGCCCCGACACCTTCACCGTCCTCGCCGCGCTCGCCGCCGTCACCGAGCACCTCGGCCTGACCGGCACCATCAACTCCACCTTCAACGAGCCCTACGAGGTCGCCCGCCAGTTCGCCAGCCTCGACCACCTCTCCGGCGGCCGCTCCGCCTGGAACGTCGTCACCTCCTGGGACGCCTTCACCGGCGAGAACTTCCGGCGCGGCGGCTTCCTCCCGCAGGAAGAGCGCTACTCCCGGGCGAAGGAGTTCCTGGCCACCGCGAACGAGCTCTTCGACTCCTGGCAGGGCGACGAGATCCTCGCCGACCAGGCCACCGGCACCTTCCTGCGTGACGCCAAGGCCGGCTCCTTCGTCCACACCGGGCAGCACTTCGACATCCACGGGCAGTTCAACGTCCCGCGCTCCCCGCAGGGACGCCCGGTCATTTTCCAGGCCGGCGACTCCGAGGAGGGCCGCGAGTTCGCCGCCTCCAGTGCCGACGCGATCTTCAGCCGGTACGCCACCCTCGACGCGGGCCAGGCCTTCTACACGGACGTCAAGAGCCGCCTCGCCAAGTACGGCCGCAGCCACGACCAGCTCAAGATCCTGCCCGCCGCGAGCTTCGTGCTCGGCGACACCGACCAAGAGGCCGAGGAGATCGCCAAGGACGTCCGCCGCCAGCAGGTCAGCGGCGCCACCGCCCTCAAGCACCTGGAGTTCGTCTGGAACCGGGACCTGTCCTCGTACGACCCGGACGGCCCGCTCCCCGACATCGACCCGGACCTCGGCGAGCACCACATCGCCCGCGGCCGCGCCCAAGTGCGGATGTACCGCGACCCGCTGGCCACCGCCCGCGAGTGGCGCGAGCTCGCCGCCGCCCACAACTGGTCGATCCGCGACCTGGTCATCGAGACCGGCAACCGCCAGAACTTCGTCGGCTCCCCGGCCACCGTGGCGAAGACCATCAACGACTTCGTCCAGTCCGACGCCAGTGACGGCTTCATCCTCGTCCCGCACATCACCCCGACCGGCCTCGACGTCTTCGCCGACCAGGTCGTCCCCCTGCTCCAGGAACGGAGCGTGTTCCGCACCGAGTACGAGGGCCCGACCCTGCGCCACCACCTGGGCCTCGCGCACCCGGACGGTCACTCCTTCCAGTCGAGCTGATGCTCGGGAGTCCCCACCGACCGTCCGTACGCGATCGCCTCGGCGCGGCCGGCCTCATCACCGAGCCGGTAGCGGAACACCTTCCCGGCGAAGGCGACCACCCGCTCCTCCTCGGTGGTGAAGTCGGCGTACCAGCCGTTCGCCGGCTCCAGCACATCGGCGAGCGCGTCCGCGAGCAAGGCCACATGGTGGTGGTCGTCGGTCTCCCACTCGACGAACGTCCACAGCCGCGGCTGCGCGGCGGTCGCGCTCGCCCCGACGTCGACCCGGCTCACCTTGCGCAGCCGCAGTCCCCGCGGCTCGAACACGGCGCCGGGGCGGAGGCTCTCGCCGATGACGTATCCGGTGATCATGTGCCGTCTCCCTGAAAGTCGGTGTCCTGTGTGCGGATGACGCTACGACCCCATGACTGACATCCTGTGTCAGTCATACGGGGAGGAAGCGAGCGCCCGATGCGAGCGGACCGACTGCTGTCGCTGCTGCTCTGTCTGCAGTCCCGCGGGCAGATGACGGCCCGTCAACTCGCGGAGGAGCTGGAGGTGTCGGTCCGTACCGTCTACCGGGACCTGGAGGCGCTCGGCTCGGCCGGAGTGCCGGTGGTGGCGAGCGGCGGGCCCGGCGGCGGGTGCCGCCTCATGGACGGCTGGCGCAGTCCGCTGCTCGGGATCAGCGCCGAGGAGGCGACAGCCTTGCTGGCGGTCTCCACGGGCGGCCCCCTGGAGCGGATCGCGCTGGGCGACGCGCTGGCGCAGGCGAGGCTGAAGCTGCTGGCGTCGCTGCCGGCGGGCGGCCGGGAGCACGCGCACACCGCGGCGAGCCGCTTCCACATCGACACACAGGCATGGTTCAAGCCACCCGAACCGGTCCCGCACCTCGCCGTGCTCGTCGATGCCGTACGGCGGGACAGACGCCTGCGCCTGACCCACGCGCACCGTGACGGCCGGACCACGGCGAGCGTCGTCGACCCACTGGGCCTCGTCGCGAAGGCGGGCGTCTGGTACGTGGTCGTGCGGTCGAACCGCGGAATCCGTGCCCACCGGGCGTCACGGATCGCGGCGGCGGAGCTCCTCCCCGAGCCCTTCACCCGCCCCGCCGACTTCGACCTCGCGGACCACTGGGCCCGCTGGACCGCCGAGTACGAGGCGAGCCTGGACCAACTCCCGGTCACCGTACGCCTCACGACCGAGGCCCTGGCCGCCCTGCCCGAGGTCCTCGGCGACACCACGTCCGCCGCCCGCGCGGCCCCGGACCCGGAGCCCGGCTGGCACCGCCTGGTCCTCCACTTCGACTCCGCACGCGCCGCCTGCCGCCGCCTGCTGGGCTTCGGCCCCGACGCCGAGGTCGTCGAACCGTCGCAGGTCCGGGAGGAGTTGGCCGAGACCGCCCGCCGCACCGCCGCCCGCTACCGGGAGCCGGGCGGCTCCCTGCCATGATCGACGCCATGGCTCTTCGTATCGTCCCCGCCGAGGTCACGGACCTCCATCAGGTCCTGGAGGACCACGCCCGCTACTGGGGTGACCGTGACCTTCGTGCGCTCCATCTGACGGCGCTGGTACAGGAGTTCGGGTCCACCTGTCTGGTCGCCCGTTCCGACGACGGCATCCGCGGCTACCTCATCGGGTTCGTCACACCCGACCACACCGGGTACGTGCATCTTGTGGCCACCCGGGACGATGCACGGGGCACCGGCCTCGGCCGTCGTCTGTACGGGGCGTTCGTCGAGGCCGCGCGGCGACAGGGCGCGGTCCGCCTCAAGGCGATCACCTCGGTCACCAACGAGGGTTCCGTCGCCTTCCACGGCAGCCTGGGCTTCGACGCCCGCGTCGTGGAGGACTACGACGGCCCCGGCCGGCCTCGTGTCGTCTTCACCCGGGACCTGCCATCCGTACGGGATCCCGAGATGCCTGTGGAGCTCGGCGGCTGACGGAGGGTGGCGTGGGTCGGGGGCACGTCACCCTCCCCCGAAGGTGACGTGCCCCCGACCGCTCCCCCGGCGCCGGACAGTGGTCCAGCATCGCCCGTGTGCGGCCCGCATGTGCTGTCACCAGCACATGACCGCTGTTTCCCCCGAACCCCAGCTGGAGTACAGGCGCACACGGACGAAGTAACGGCGGCCCTTGACGAGACGGGCCTTGATCGTGGCGTTGCGCGGGGTGCCCCCGTCGTCCTCGCCGGTGAGGTAGCGGGGCTCCTGGTCCCGCTCCTCGAAGAGCACCACCAGGGCGTCGCTGTCGCCGAAGGTGCCCACGGTGTACTCCCGGGTCTCCGGCGGCTCGACGACGAAGTCGGCCTGTTCGCCCGGCCCGAGACCGAGCGTCGCCGAACGGAACGGCACCAGCGCGGGCGCCCGCGACGGCTCGGCCGGCGGATACCAGCGCAGGACGTACTCCTTGTCGGCGGCGGAGAGCGTGCCGGGCGGGTTGAGGCCCGCGCGGTACTGCTCCGGCTCCAGGATCAGCCCCGCCTCGAAGGGATACTCCATGATCGACTGCGGGTCCCAGACCGAGCCGTTCACCTCCCGCGGGTCCAGCTTGCGCAGGATGTTGAAGAACGTCCGGTCCCGGCTCCAGAAGTTCGGCGGGCCCGCCAGATCGGCGTAGACGGCCTCGTCGTCCCAGTGGATGCCGGCGAACGGGCTCTGGTGCTCGTGCAGCATGCCGAGCCCGTGCCCGATCTCGTGCAGGGCCGTCCCGCGCTCCCCGGGCGCGGTCAGGTCCCAGCCGAAGTTCATGGTGCGGTCGTGCAGACCGACCTGGAGGGCGTCCTTGCCGACGGTCGACCAGGAGCCGTCGCCGAGCTGGAACCCGATCCGCAGCTCGGCCTCCGAACGGTCGCCGACCTCGGTGAACGACACCCCGATGCCGAGGTCCTGCCACTCGCGGAAGCACTCGCGCACGACGTCCCGCTGCTCCTTGGCGCCGACCCACGACACCCGCCTGGTCGCGCCGGATCCCGGCACGGGAATGACGGACCCGTCGGTGTCGTCGTCGAAGAAGTAGTAGTGCAGCACGGTCTGGTTGGCCCACATCCGGCCGCCCGCGATGAGCGCACTGTGCCGCTCGGCGGCCAGTCCCGGAGTGAAAGCCGGGGCGGGCTGCTGCGCGAGTGAGCAGTAGCGTGCGGTCATGGCGAACAGACTGCCCCGGGCCGCCCCGGGGCGCCTGAGTCGGGGGCTACTCAAGTCCCCCTGTATCAGGCGTGAGTATGGCGGCTCTTGTAGTCGTGACGATTTTCGAACGGGACACGAAGACGCTGGAGCTGCCCTGGCCGTTCACCGGCCGGGAGGATGAACTCGACCTGGTCCGTAGGGCCCTGACCGCCGCCCGCCACGGCATCGTGGTGACCGGTCCGGCGGGCAGCGGCAAGACCCGCCTCGCCACCGAGGCGGTCCGCGGCACCGACTGCGCCAAGGTCGCCGGGACGCCCGAGACCCGGCAGATCCCCTTCGCTGCGTTCGCGCATCTGCTTCCCGAGTCCGTCTCCTTGCACCGCGCCGTCCAACTCCTGTCCGGCACCCGGCTGCTGCTGGTCGACGACGCCCATCTGCTCGACGACGCCTCGGCCGCCCTGGTCCACCAGCTGGCCGTGCACGGCCGCACCCGCCTCCTCGTCGTCGCCACCGAGGGCGCCCCGGTGCCCGGCGCGATCTCCCGGCTGTGGACCGGGGAGCTGCTGCCGCGCCTCGCCCTGGAGCCGCTGCCGCGTGAGGAGACGACCCAGCTGCTCGCCGCGGGCGCCGGTGAGGGCCTGGAGCCGCTCACCGTCAACCGCCTGTACCGCCTGTGCCAGGGCGACCTGCGGCTGCTGCGCGACCTGCTGGGTGCCGTGCGCGGGCTGCTCGCTCCCGTCCCGGGCTCCTTGGGCGAGTGGGCCTGGCGCGGCCCGGTGCCGATCACGGCGACCGTCCGCGAACGCACCGCGCACCTCCTGGACCGCACCGACCCCGACGAGCGCGAGACCCTCGAACGACTGGCCTTCGCCGAGCCCCTGCCGCTCCACCTCGACGACCTCGACCTGCGTCCCCTCGAACACCTGGAGGCCGACGGCCTGGTCCGCGTCGACGACCACGGCGCCGTCCGCCTCGCCCACCCCCTGTACGGCCCGGTCCTGCGCGCGGCGGCCGGACGGCTGCGGGCCCGGCGGCTGTCCCGCACGCCGGACAGCTGCGGGGCCGCCCTGGCCGCCGAGTCCGCCGCGCTGACCACAGGGATCGAGCGGGCGGACGTACGGGCGATCCCGGCACCGGTGGGGGAGTGGCTGCTGGACGAGGGTGCCGCGGTGCCCGCCGGATACGCGGCCGTACGCGCGCGGTTCTCGCGGCTGCGGGGAGAACTGCGCGAGGCGGCGGCGTGGGCGCGGGAGGGCTTGCGGGGGCCCGGCGACCGGGTTGCCTGCCGCAACGAACTCGCCCTCGCCGTCGCCCAGTCGGGCGACGCGACGACCGCGCACGAGATCCTGGGTGGCCGCCCCCACGGGGGTGGGGCGGCCACCTGGCTGGCGGCGGCGGGCGGCGACCTCGACGGGGCCGTGGAGGCGATCACCGACGACGGGTACGACGCCGTCCGGCTCGGTGTTCCCGAGCCGGACGGCGGCCGGCTGTCCGGCGTCTTCCGCGGGCACGCCGACGCGCTCGCCCGCGGCGACGGTCCCGCGCTGGACCGGGCGGCCCGGGAGCTGGAGGAGCGCGGCTTCCTGCTGTTCGCGGCCGAGGCGCACGCCCAGGCCGTACGCGCCCACCGCGACCCGCGCGCCGCCCGCACCTCACGTACCCGTGCCGTCGCCCTCGCCCGCCGCTGCCAGGGCGCCCGCACCCCGGCGCTGTCCGGCCTGGTCCTCGGCGAACTGACCGCCAGGCAGCGGCAGATCGTCACGCTCGCCGCCGCCGGCCTGAGCAACCGGCAGATCGCGGAGAAGCTCACCCTGTCGATCCGTACCGTCGGCAATCACCTCTACAGCGCGTACGTCCGCCTCGGCGCGAGCGACCGCGGCGCGCTGCCGTGGCTCGTCGAACTGCCGCAGGCGCAGCCGGCCTGAGCCGCACCCACCGGACCGGCGGTCTGACCCCCGTCATCGGGGGAGGGGTCAGACCGCCACACGCACCGGATCAGGCGGCCACACGCACCGGATCAGGCCGCCCCACGCACAGGATCAGGACGCCCCGAACGCCGAGAACGCCCACCCCGTCGCCTGGTGGGTCGCGTCGCCCGGCATCGCGGCGCGCGCGTCGCGCAGGGACTCCGCCAGCGACAGGCCCGCGCTGATCCCCTTGTGCAGGGCGAGCATCAGCGGCACCACCGCGGCGTCGTTGACGGGCGCGCTGCACGCCACCACCCCTGCCGTGCCCAGCGGCAGCAGCGCGGTGACCAGGCCGAGCAGCTCGTCGGCGCCGACGGACGCGAACCGGGCGGTGTCGCAGCAGGACAGGATGATCCGGTACGGGCTGCGGTCCAGGCGTTCGAAGTCGTGGACGATGAGCGGACCGTCGGCCATCCGCAGCGACGAGAACAGGGGGCTGTCCGCGCGGAACGTGCCGTGCGCGGCGATATGGGCCAGCGCCGAGCCGTCCAGTTCCTCCAACACCTTGGGAACACGGGCCTCATCGTGCTCCAGGACGGTCGATCCGCCGTACCGGTCGGCCAGTTCGGGCACCTCGGCGCCGCCGGTCGCCAGCCCGGGCCCCCTCACCAGCACGTGGCGGCCGCCCGGCGGCGGTGCCGTGTTCCGGGCGCGCAGCCAGCTGCTCGCCGACGGCGACACGCTGAACACCCGCTCCCGCAGCGACGGCAGCAACGCCCACGGCACCCGGTGCAGCCGTCCCGGCGGCACCACCACGACGGGGCCCGTGCCCAGATGCGCGGCCGCCGGACCGAACAGCAGTTCCTCCAGGCGGCCCCCCGCGGCCTCCACCACCGGAAGCCGGGCCTCCGCCCCCGGGTGGGCCAGCCGCCGCAACCCGGCCTGCACATGCTCGGCCTCGGTCTCAGCCTCGGCCAGCAGCCCGGCCTCGAACCGCCGCACCCGCCCCCGCCCGCACAGCAGCACCTGCACCCGCCCGTCGAGCACGGCCAGCTCCACGAGCCGTACGTCGTCCCCCAGGCGTTCCAGCAGCCGGGCGGGGTCGAACCGGTCGCCGTCGCCCGGTGCGTCGCCCCGGATGTGCAGGGTCCGGGAGCGGATCTCCCGCTCCAGCCGCCGCTGTTCACGCTCCAGTGCGGGAACCGGACGGCCCTCCATCCGGGCGGCCTCGGCGCGGGCGGCGATCTCCCGGAAGGCGGTCATGCCGCTGAGCAGGGCGGGGTCGGCCGGGGGTCGGGTCGGCGGCGCGGACAGGACGGTGGCCCGCCAGCGTTCGCTCCACACCAGCAGCCGCCGCGGGCCGCCCGAGTCGAGACTGGCCTGCTGGGCCAGCGCGGCGAGTTCCGCGCCCTGCGCGGTGGCCCGGGCCCGCAGCTCCGAGGCGCCGAGCGTCGTCCGGTGGTCGTCCAGCACGTCGAGACCGCGCCGGCAGGCCTCCAGGACACCCCGGCCCGAACCGGCGGCCCGGGCCCACAGCGCCTGCGCCGCCCAGCCCGTCATCCGCGCCAGCGGCGGACCGCTGTGCCTGCTGCGGGCGGCGACCGTCAAGTGCCGTTCGGCGTCGGCCGTCCAGCCGAGGCCGAGAGCGATCCGCCCGGCGAGCAGCGAGGCCTCCGGCGCGGCCGGTGCGCCGAAGGAGGCCAGCCGGTCGGCCACCGCGGAGGCGTCCGCGACCAGCCGCCCCGAGCCGCGCCCGGCGGCGACCCGTGCCTCGATCAGCACCAGCCGGGCGTGCGTCTCCCACCAGGTGCGCCGCTGCCCGGCGAACAGCCGTACGGCCATGTCCGCGCGCGCGATCGCCGTATGCGGATCACCGGCCGACCGGGCCGCCCGCGCGGCGGCCAGCAGCAGCTCGGCCTTGCGGGTGGACTGCCCGCCGATGCCGTCCAGGACCGCGATCGCCGCGTCCGCCTCGGCCAGCGCCTCCGGGGCGAGCCCGGCCGCCATCAGGACCTCGCAGCGCCGGATGTTGAGCATGAAGGTCGGCGTGCCGAGTTTGGCGTACCGCTCCTCGGCCTCGTCGAGCAGCCGCAGCGCCGCCGGGATGTCGCCCGACCGGAACGCGGCAAGTCCCCGGCTCTCCACCGCGTCCGCCTTGTCGTGTTCCTGGCCGGTGGTGTCCCACAGCGCCTCGGCGGCGGTGAAGTCGGCCTCCGCGCGGTCCACCGCGCCGAGCGCGAGATGCACCGTGGCGCGCAGGGTCAGCGCACGCGCCGTCCAGATGACGTCGTCCGCCTGCCGCAGTACGGGGATCGACCGGCGTACGTCCTCCAGCGCCTCCTTGTGATGCCCCAGCACCCACGAGGCGTAGGCCCGCCGGAACAGGACGCGCGCGCGGGTGTGCCCGCTGCTCACCGCGACACCACGCTCCAGCGCCTTCAGGCCCTCCCGGGTACGGCCCGCATGCACCAGGGCCACACCGAGGGCGGCCAGGACGTCCGCCTCCCGGTCGGGAGACTCCGCGCGCACCGCCAGATCGCGGGCCAGGCGCAGATGGTGCAGCGCGATCTTCAGATCGCCCCAGTCCCGCTGCCAGATCCCGATCACCTGGTGGGCGACAGAGGCACACCATGGAGACGGGTCTGAGTCGAGCACGGCCTGCGCCCGTGCGAGAGCCTCGTTCGGTGCGGCGAACACCATCGGCAGCAGTTCGAGAACCGAGTCGCTTCCCGCTGTCACTCCATGGATGGTAGTGGCCCCGGTTGCATGCCACACGAGTTTGGTGCTGTATCAAGCAGCGCGGTGGCGGCTCTGACTGACGACCCGCCGCCTCAACGGGAGGACATGCCATGGCACCACAGCGTTTCCGCGAGCAGTTCGACCAGATCCAACGCTCCATGCCCGACGTTCCGCTGGCCCTGGGCCCGGACGACTCGGCCGAGTTCGTCTACGAGAAGGGCGTGATCCTCGCCCGCGACGGCGAAGAGGCACGGCTCGTCGAGGACAGCGTGCGCGCCCACTTCACCGAGGCGCCCGACCTGACCCCCGAGCACGTGCGCCGGGCGAGCCCCGAGACCAACCGCTCGGGCATCACCCGTATCCGGGTCGGCGACCCCGGCCAGGGCGACCGGCGCGGCGACCCGGCCGTCGCGAACGCCCTGCGCGCCCTGCGCGCGCCCGAGGGACGCGCCGGACGCCGGCTGGTCAGCCGCAACCACGTGGTGTCGATCGCGGTCAACTCCTGCCCCGGCGACGAGCCCGTGCCCGCCCCGCGCGCCCAGGGCACCAACCCGGCCCCGGCCGAGGCCGGCCACGACCCGGACACCGCCGTCGGCGTCCTCGTCATCGACAACGGCCTCACGCACGACTACCCGGCGGCGGGTTCCCTGCTCGCCCACGTCCAGGGCGACCTGCACGGCACCGAGACCGACAGCCAGGGCAACCTCCTGCAGTACATCGGCCACGGCACCTTCATCGCGGGCCTCGTCGCGGCCGTCGCCCCCAACACCGACATCACCGTGCTGAGCAGCCTCACCGACGCCGGCGCCATCCTGGAGTCGGAGTTCGGCGAGCGGCTCTTCGACGCCGTCGAACAGCACGGCTGGCCCGACATCATCAGCCTCTCCGCCGGCACCTCCAACGGCCGCACCGACGGCCTGCTCGGCATCGACGCCTTCATGGCTGAACTCCGGCAGCAGCGCACCCTGCTGGTCGCGGCGGCCGGCAACAACGCCAGCGCCACGCCCTTCTGGCCCGCCGCCTACGCCTCGCTGCCCGACTACCACGACGCCGTCCTCTCGGTCGGCGCGCTGCGCGGCGACGGCGAGCACGGCGCCTGCTTCAGCAACCACGGCACCTGGGTGAACGCCTACGCCCCCGGCGAGCGCCTCACCAGCCCCCTCACCGGCTTCGACGCACCCGTCCCGTACCTGTACCAGCACTCCACGTACGACGACTGCCGCTACGGCTTCACCTACGCCTGTACCTGCCAGTCCCCGCAGCACACCGGTGTACTGAGCGAGGAGGGCGACACCGTCACGCCCGACCAGGTGACGTTCGAGGGACTCGCGCAGTGGAGCGGCACCTCCTTCGCCACCCCGGTCGTCGCGGGCCTGATCGCCGCCCACATGACCGCCCACAAGGAGACCGACCCCCGCGTCGCCCGGCAGCAACTGCTCGCCTCCAACACCGAGTTCGCGGAGGTGCGCGGGGCGCACGTGCCGGCGCTGCGGCCGGCCACCTGGCGGCCGGTCCCGGGCGGGCAGCCCCCGGCGGGCGCATGACGGCCGGAACCGTCCACTCCACGGCGTACGATGACTTGCCGTACACGAGGGGTGGGACCGTGGACCGTGCAGAGGTCGGCGCGCTCGTCCAGTCCGCCGTCGACGGCGACGCGGCGGCCTGGAAGGCGCTGGTGGAAGGGCTGAGCCCGCTGGTGTGGTCCGTGGTGCGCGCACATCGGCTGTCCGACGCCGACGCGCACGAGGTGTACCAGACCGTGTGGTTCCGCTTCGCCCAGCATCTGGGCCGGATCCGCGAGCCGGAGAAGGCGGGCTCCTGGCTGGCCAGCACCGCGCGGCACGAGTGCCTGAAGGTGCTCAAGAGCTTAAGGCGGCTGATGCCGACGGACGACCCGCAGGTCCTGGACCGGATCAGCGAGGACCGTACGCCGGAGCAGTCGTTCCTCGATTCGGAGGAAGCCGCCGCCGAGACCGAGCGGATCCGGCGGGTGTGGCAGGAGTTCGAGGAACTCGGCGACCGGTGCCGGCAGTTGCTGCGGGTGCTGATGGCCTCGCCGCCGCCGAGCTACCAGGAGGTGTCCGGCGCACTGGGGATCGCGGTGGGCAGTATCGGGCCGTTGCGCCAGCGCTGTCTGCGCCGCCTGCGGGCCCGACTCGACGCACGGGGAGCGTTGTGAACGACATGAACGACATGAGTGATCTGAACGACCTGAATGGTGGCTCCTTCGCCGGCGAAGGCATCGGCGACGAGGAGTTCGGCGACGGACCGGACACCGGGTTCGACGACAGTCTCCTGGACGATCTGCGCCTGGCGGCCGGCATCCTGGACCCGGTGCCGGCCGAGCTGCGGCAACTCGCCGTCGAGGCCTACGCGCTGCATGACCTCGACGCCAGGCTCGCCGAGCTGACCTTCGACTCGCTGGTCGACGCGATCCCGGTCAGAGGAGCGACGGATCCGCCGCGGATGCTGACCTTCCACACCGGTGACGTGACGGTCGACGTCGAGGTGACGGCGCAGGGCCTCATGGGGCAGGTGCTGCCCCCGCAGCCGGCCAGCATCGAGGTGCTCAGCGGACCCCGCACCGGCGCCTCGCTCACGGCCGACGACATGGGGCGGTTCACGTCCGACGTGGCCCCCGCCGGGCCCTTCGCACTGCGGCTGCGGGCCGGCGGGGAGGTGGTGGTCACGGAGTGGCTGCGGGCCTGAGCCCGCGGCATCAGCTCCGGCCGGGTGGGCAGCAGGTGCAGCATCTGGCCGCAGTCGTGGGTGACGGCCTCGCCGCCGGTATGCAGCGGACCGGCGAGACCGACCGCCTCGGTCTCGCCGACATCGTCCCGGGCCACGGCGGGGCCGAGCAGGGAGTGCACCTTGTCGCCGGTGCTGTGGGCGCGGGCCCGGACGGTATCCGTGATCCACCCGTTTCTCGTCGTCGTAACGGCCTGGTCGGCCACGCCCGGCCCTCGCCGTGCGGCAGGCGGATGCGGGTCAGCGGGTCCGCGCGCATGAGGTCCGCGAGGGCGGGGGCGAACTCGGTCCCCTCCGGGGCGAGCGCGGGCCAGTCCCGTACCGGCGGCGGCACCTGCCCGGTCGGCGTGGTGGTCTCCTCGGTCATGCCCTCACCCTCACCGCCGCCGGTCCGCCCGTCGGGCCGGAGTGCTCCGGCCGGAGGTCAGCCGGTCACGGCCGCGACGAGGCCGGCCAGCGCGGACGCAAGACGCGCCAGCCCGGGGCCGGCCGGACCGCCCGGCTCGCTCATGTAGGTGTCCCGGCGGATCTCCACCATCAGCGCGCTCACCCGGGGTTCGGTCCCGTAGAACTCCAGCGGCACGTACGCCCCGCCGAACGGGCTGTCGAGCCCGATCTCCCCGCACTCCGCGAACGCCTCCCGTGCGGCGGCGAGCAGTTCGGGCGGCGTGTGGAAGGAGTCGGTGCCCAGACAGACCGGCGGCCGCGGCCCCTCGCCGTGCAGCTCGTAGGGCAGCGCGCGGGTGGGATAGGAGTGCACATCGATGATCACGGCCCGTCCGGCGGCCGCGAGCCGCTCGGCCACGGCCGCCGTCATCGCCTGTGCGTACGGCCGGAAGTACCGCGCGATCAACGGCTCCGGCTCGGTGTCCGCGGGCCGCAGCGGTGCGCGATGCGTCGTCCGCGTGTACACGGCGCCCATCCCCACGGCGAGCATCTCCTCCCGCTCGTCCGGGAACCGTTCCGGGTCCACGACCAGCCGCGAGAGCCGGTTGACGAACCGCCAGGGAACCACCGGGGACAACTGGGAGGCCTCGGCGGCGATCTCCGCGGTGTGCGCGTCGGTGATGTGGTCGAGCTCCCGCTCCAGCCCCGCGTTGTCCAGCACGACCCCCGCCCGCACCGCAGGCGGTATCTCCCGCGCCGAGTGCGGCACATGAAGGATCACCGGGGAGTCCGCCGCGCCGGGCAGCAGTTCGAAGGACGGTGCGGCGGAGGTCATGAGGCGGCTCCCGGGGGCGTTGTCAGTGGCGTGGTGCACGATCAAGGTGCCACATCGGAACGTCGAGGAAGGGCGGGGCGCAGCATGCCCGTCAGCCACCAGCAGGTGACCGCACACCCGTTTCTCAAGGGGCTCTACCGGGACGACTACTACCCCGACCACGTGGTGGACCGGGGCAGGGAGATCCTGCTGCGGCTGTGCGAGCGCATCGAGGCCGAGCGGCCCGCCGACCTGGAGGCGCTGTCCGTCCTGACCCAGGCGGCCACCGAGGAGTTCAACGACCTGCAGGTCGCCTTCGAGGAGGCCGACAGCGACATCGAGACGGTGGCCCGCGAGGAGATAGCCGAGGACTTCTGGTTCGTGGCACAGGCCTACGGCTTCGCGGACGCGGACGTGGAGGAGCTGATCGCCACCCGGGACTGGTGAGACACGGCTCCGCCCCGGCCGGGCGGTTGCCGGCCGGGGCGGAGTCACGTACGGGCCTGTCTTGGGCCGTCGCGTCAGCTCAGGGACGCGAGCGCCTCGTTCCACGTGGTGGACGGGCGCATGACCGCGGCGGCCTTGGCCGGGTCGGGCTGGTAGTAGCCGCCGATGTCGGCCGGCTTGCCCTGGACGGCGTTCAGCTCGTCGATGATCTTCTGCTCGTTCGCGGCGAGGGTCTCGGCGACCGCCGCGAAGGCCTTCGCCAGGTCCGCGTCGTCGGTCTGCTTGGCCAGCTCCTGCGCCCAGTACAGGGACAGGAAGAAGTGGCTGCCGCGGTTGTCGATGCCGCCGACGCGACGGGTCGGCGACTTGTCCTCGTTGAGGAAGGTCGCCGTGGCGCGGTCGAGGGTGTCGGCGAGGACCTTGGCGCGGGAGTTGCCCGTGAAGTCGGCGTACTGCTCCAGGGACGGGACCAGCGCGAAGAACTCACCGAGGGAGTCCCAGCGCAGGTAGTTCTCCTTGACCAGCTGCTGGACGTGCTTCGGCGCGGAGCCGCCGGCGCCCGTCTCGAACAGCCCGCCGCCCGCCATCAGCGGGACGACCGACAGCATCTTGGCGCTGGTGCCCAGCTCCAGGATCGGGAACAGGTCGGTCAGGTAGTCGCGCAGCACGTTGCCGGTGACCGAGATGGTGTCCTCGCCGCGGCGGATCCGCTCCACCGACAGCTTGGTCGCCTCGACCGGGTTCAGGATGCGGATGTCCAGACCCTCGGTGTCGTGCTCCGTCAGGTATGCCTTGACCTTGGCGATCAGGTTGGCGTCGTGGGCGCGGGTCTCGTCCAGCCAGAACACCGCCGGGTTGCCGGTGGCGCGGGCGCGGGTGACGGCCAGCTTCACCCAGTCCTTGATCGGGGCGTCCTTGGTCTGGCAGGCGCGGAAGATGTCACCGGCGGAGACCGTCTGCTCGATCACGACGTTGCCGGCCTGGTCGACGAGGCGGACCGTGCCGGTGGTGGGGATCTCGAAGGTCTTGTCGTGGCTGCCGTACTCCTCGGCCTTCTGTGCCATGAGGCCGACGTTCGGGACCGAGCCCATCGTCGACGGGTCGTAGGCGCCGTTGGCGCGGCAGTCGTCGATCACGGCCTGGTACACGCCGGAGTAGCTGGAGTCCGGCAGGACCGCGAGGGTGTCGGCCTCCTGGCCGTCCGGGCCCCACATGTGGCCGGAGGTGCGGATCATGGCCGGCATCGAGGCGTCGACGATCACGTCGGACGGCACGTGCAGGTTGGAGATGCCCTTGTCGGAGTCGACCATGGCCAGTGCCGGGCCCTCGCCGAGCTCGGCGTCGAAGGAGGCCTTGATCTCGGGGCCCTCGGGCAGGCCCTCCAGGCCCTTGTAGATGCCGCCGAGACCGTCGTTCGGGGTCAGGCCGGCCGCGGCGAGGGCCTCGCCGTACTTCGCGAACGTCTTCGGGAAGAAGGCGCGCACCACGTGACCGAAGATGATCGGGTCGGAGACCTTCATCATCGTGGCCTTGAGGTGCACGGAGAACAGCACGCCCTCCGCCTTGGCCCTGGCGATCTGCGCGGTGAGGAACTCGCGCAGCGGCGCGACGTGCATGACGGACGCGTCGACGACCTCGCCCGCGAGGACCGGTACCGACTCGCGCAGCACCTTGGTGGAGCCGTCGTCGCCGACCAGCTCGATCTTCAGGGAGCCCGCCTCGGAGATCACGGCGGACTTCTCGGTGGAGCGGAAGTCGTCGACGCCCATGGTCGCCACGTTCGTCTTGGACTCGGGGGTCCAGGCGCCCATGCGGTGCGGGTGGTTCTTGGCGTAGTTCTTGACCGACGCGGGGGCGCGGCGGTCGGAGTTGCCCTCACGCAGGACCGGGTTGACCGCGGAGCCCTTGACCTTGTCGTAGCGGGCCTGGATGTCCCGCTCCTCGTCGGTCTTCGGGTCGTCCGGGTAGGCCGGCAGCGCGTAGCCCTGGCTCTGCAGCTCGGCGATCGCGGCCTTGAGCTGCGGGATCGACGCCGAGATGTTCGGCAGCTTGATGATGTTGGCCTCGGGCGTCTTGGCGAGCTCGCCGAGCTCCGCGAGGGCGTCCGGGATGCGCTGCCCCTCCTCCAGGTACTCCGGGAACAGGGCGATGATGCGCCCGGCGAGGGAGATGTCGCGGGTTTCGACGGCGACACCCGCCTGCGAGGCGTACGCCTGGACCACCGGCAGGAAGGAATACGTCGCCAGGGCCGGGGCCTCGTCAGTGTGCGTATAGATGATGGTCGAGTCAGTCACCGGGTGCTCCGCTCCACGTCTGCAACATTGCTCGACATCAAGATATCTCCTGATCGACCTCGGCTCGACAGGGGTCCGCACAGTCGTGCGGTCCCGTGAGAAATATCCGCTCCCAGGCAACCGATGCTTCCGATCATGCGGTCATGGAGGGTGATCACCCACGATCACCCACCGGATGCGGCGGCCGGACCTGACCACCCGGTTGCCCGAGCGAAAGCTGACCATGAGATATCGCACGAGAGTGACGGCTCCGGCCACCGCTCTGATCGGCACGGCCGCGGCCCTGACCACGGCACCCTTGGCCTACGCGGCCCCGAAGGAGACCGGCACCCCGGGCCCCGAGACCCTCGGCGACCCCGTCTTCCCGAGCCTTGGCAACGACGGCTACCGCGTCTCGGCCTACCACCTCGATCTGGCCTACGACGCGACGACGCAGCTCGTCGACGCGACGGCGACCCTGCGGATCCACACCACCCAGGCCCTGACCCGCCTCTCCCTCGACGCCCT
This sequence comes from Streptomyces sp. a15, assembly GCF_059026085.1. Lineage (NCBI taxonomy): Bacteria > Bacillati > Actinomycetota > Actinomycetes > Kitasatosporales > Streptomycetaceae > Streptomyces > Streptomyces sp. A15. Next base: position 19,833 of record NZ_JBWLKM010000029.1, read on the forward strand.
GGGGCTGGACATACGCACGGTCCGCGTCGCCGGCCGCCCGGCCACGTACGAGCAGGCGGAGGAGAAGCTGCGGATCACGCCGGCGCGCCCGCTGCCGGCGAACGCGCCCGTCACCGTCTGCGTGGAGTACACGGCCGACCCGCGCCGGGAGCTCGCGCACACCGCCTGGGTCGCCACCCCGGACGGTTTCGCGGTGTGCCCCCAGCCGAACTCCGCGCACACCGTCTTCCCCTGCAACGACCACCCGGCGTAGAAGGCCGGCTTCACCTTCCGCCTCACGGTGCCCAGCGGCCTGCGCGGCGTCGCCACGGGCGTGCTCGTCCGCACCGAGAGCCTCGACGGCGACCGGACCGCGTACACCTACCGGTCCCGCTCGCCGATCGCCACCGAGCTGGTCCAGATCACCGTCGGCGACTACCTGGTCAAGGACCGGCAGGGCCCGCACGGCCTCCCGCTCCGGGACGTCGTGCCGGTCGCCCGCGCCGCCGCCCTGGAGCCCGCCCTCGCGCTGACCCCCGGTCTCGTCGAGTGGATCGAGCAGCGCCTGGGGGCGTACCCCTTCGAGACGTACGGCCTGCTGCCCTGCAACTCCGACGACCCGAACGCCTTCGACTTCACGGGTCTGGAGACCCAGACGCTCACCATTTACAAGCCGAACTACCTGCTCCAGGAGGAGTCGCGGATCGGTTCGCACATGATGCATGAGCTGGTCCACTCCTACTTCGGCAACAGCGTCAGCCCCGCGACCTGGGCCGACCTGTGGCTGAACGAGGGTCACGCCGACTTCTACGGACTGCTGTACCGCTACGAGCGCGGCTGGGCCGACTCACTGGGCCTGACCACCATGGAAGCCCGGATGAAGGACATGTACGCGCGCGGCGACCAGTGGCGCAGCACCTCCGGCCCGGTCGCGTCGCCCAACGCGGCGAACCTCTTCGACAGCCAGCGCTACCTGGGCGGCGTCCTGGTCCTCTACGCGCTCCGGCAGGCCGTCGGCGAGGACGTCTTCCACGCCGTCGAGCGGACCTTCCTGGAGCGGTACCGGGGCGCGTCCGCGTCCACGGAGGACTACATCGCCGTCGCCTCGGAGGTCTCCGGGCAGGACCAGTCCGGCTTCCTGCGGGACTGGCTCTACGGCACGAAGACCCCGCGGATGCCCGGCCACCCGGACTGGACGGTCACGCCGGTGAGCTCGTCGCTGCGGCAGCCGGAGAGCCGGACGGGCGGGCACTACCACGACAACTCGGCCACCCTGTAAGAGATCCGCCGAGGCAGACGGTCAGTCGAGGCAGACGGTCAGTCGAGCCGGGCGGAGGGGATCTCGCCCGGCTCGATCCCGATCTCCGCGCCGCGCTGCTGCGGGATCACCACCGCGCCCTGCTGCAACGCCACCGTCCGGGTCGGCGCCGGGATGCGGATGCCCTCCGCGCGGTAGCGCTTGTGCAGGCGCTTGATGAACTCGTGCTTGATCCGGTACTGGTCGCTGAACTCGCCGACGCCCAGGATCACCGTGAAGCCGATCCGGGAGTCGCCGAAGGTGTGGAAACGGACCAGCGGCTCGTGGTCGGGGAGCGCGCCGGTGATCTCGGTCATCACCTCGGCGACGACCTCGATGGTCACCCGCTCGACCTGCTCCAGGTCGCTGTCGTAGGCCACCCCCGCCTGCACCAGGATGGTCAACTGCTGCTCGGGACGCATGAAGTTGGTCATGTTCGTCTTCGCGAGCTCCCCGTTGGGGATGACGACCAGGTTGTTGGAGAGCGAGCGGACGGTCGTCTGCCGCCAGTTGATGTCCTCGACGTAGCCCTCCTCGCCGCTGCTCAGCCGAATGTAGTCGCCGGGCTGGACGGTCTTGGAGGCGAGGATGTGGATGCCCGCGAAGAGGTTGGCGAGGGTGTCCTGGAGGGCCAGGGCGACCGCCAGACCGCCGACGCCCAGGGCGGTGAGCATCGGCGCTATGGAGATGCCCAGCGTCTGGAGCACCACCAGGAAGCCGATCGCCAGGATCAGTACCCGGGTGATGTTGACGAAGATCGTGGCCGATCCGGCGACGCCGGGGCGGGACTGGGTGACCGACCGCATCAGGCCCGCGACGACCCGGGCCACGGCCACCGTCACGACGAAGATCAGCAGGACGGTCAGGACCTGGTTGACGTTGTGCTGGACCGTCGCGGTCAGCGGCAGCGCCGCCGCCGCGGTCGCCGCGCCGCCCGCGATCGCGGCCCACGGGACCGCGGTCCGCAGCGCGTCCACGATGACGTCGTCGCCGCTCCAGCGGGTGCGGTCGGCGTGCTTGCCCAGCCAACGCAGCAGCATACGCAGCAGGAACGCCGCCAGCAGGCCCGCGATCACCGCGATGCCGGCGATCACCAGGTCGTCCATGGTGAGGTCCCGCTTCACCGGTCACCTCCGCAGAGCAGTCCTGCGGTGAAGGCCTTCGCCGACGGCCGGATGTGAAGTTGCGTCACGTTGCCACCTGTTCGATTCCGGGATGAGAGGCCGCGTCGGCCAGGAAGCCCCCCAGGGCCGACGCGACCGCTCATCCTGCCGCATCCGGTACAGGAGTTCGTACCTGGAGCGGTGCCGGATCGCGGTGTTTCAGACGATTCCCTCGGCCAGTTCGGCCTGTTCCCGGTCGGAGTACGCGGCCGTGGTGGGCGTTCCGTACGAGCGGCGGGCCACGAACCACCACACCGTGGCCAGGAGCAGGACGACGGCGAGGGCCACGGACGCGTAGTTCATCGTGTCCACCGTGACCGGCGAGGACTGCGGCAGGCAGAACAGGACCGTCACACAGGCCACCCAGACCACAGCAACCCATCCGATCGGCTTGCTCCACCGGCCCAGGTTCCACGGACCCGGCTGAAAACGATCCCCCGCGCGCAGCCGCAGCAGCACGGGAATGGCGTACGCCGGGGTGATGCCGATGACGTTGATGGCCGTCACCGCGCCGTACGCGGTCGCCGAGTACAGGGACGGCAGGGCGAGCAGACAGGCGACCACCACCGACAGCCACACCGCCGCGACCGGGGTCTGGGTGCGGTCGCTGACCTTGCGCCACAGTGCGGAACCCGGCAGGGCCTTGTCCCGGCTGAACGCGAACACCATGCGGCTGGCCGCGGCGACCTCGGCGTTGCCGCAGAACAGCTGGGCCACGATCACCACGAGCAGCAGCGCGCTCGCGCCGTCCGTGCCGAGGCCGTCGAGGAGGATCTGCGCGGGCGGCACGCCGGTCTCGGTGGCCCGCGTGGCGTCGTAGTCCTGGATGGCGAAGGTGAGACCGGTGAGGAGCACGAAGCCCGCGAGCCACGACACCCAGATGGAACGGACGATGCCCTTCGCGGCCGACACCGACGCGTTGGAGGTCTCCTCGGACAGATGCGCCGAGGCGTCGTAGCCGGAGAACGTGTACTGGGCGAGCAGCAGGCCGATGGCGGCCACGTAGACCGGGTTGGACCAGCCGGTGTCGTTGACGAACTCGGTGAAGACGAAGGACGGCGACTGGTGGTGGTCGGGAACGATCGCCAGGGCGCCCACGATGAGCGCGACGCCCGCCAGGTGCCACCAGACGGATATCGAGTTGAGCACGCTGACCAGCCGCACGCCGAACAGGTTCAGCACGGCGTGCAGCAGCAGGATCGCGATGAAGATCAGCATGGTCTTCTCGGGCGTCGGCTCGAAGCCCCACTGGAGGTTGGCGAACGCCCCCGCGAACAGGGCGGCGCCGTAGTCGATGCCGGCGATCGCGCCGAGCAGACCGAGCAGGTTCAGCCAGCCCGTGTACCAGCCCCAGCGGCGCCCGCCGAGCCGGTCGGCCATGTAGTACAGGGCCCCGGACGTCGGATACGCGCTGGTGACCTCCGCCAGCGCGAGGCCCACGCACAGCACGAACAGGCCGACGCCCGCCCAGCCCCACAGCATCACGGCGGGGCCGCCCGCCCCCATGCCGAAGCCGTACAGGGTCATGCAGCCGGACAGGATCGAGATCACCGAGAAGCTGATCGCGAAATTGCCGAAGCCGCCCATCCGGCGGGCGAGCACCGGCCGGTAGCCGAGCTCGCGCAGCCGCTTCTCCTCGTCGTGCGGCGGGACTCCTGGGGATGTCGACGGACCGGGAGTGGGGGACATGCGGGGAACCTCCGGGGAAGGGACGGACGTACCGGGACATCAACGGGCAGGCGTCAGGCCTCGCGGGGCGCTGACCGGCTGCGCGCGCGGGCCTGGAGGAAGATCTGAACGGCCTGGGCCTGGTCGCCCGGATCCGCGGTGCGGTGGGGCCAGGGCACGGGCGTGTAGTACGGGCCGATCGCGTCGAACACCCGGGCCGCTTCCTCGAACTGCAGCGCTCCCCACAGGGCGTGGGCGAGGTGGTTGAGGTCGAGCGGGGACTGTTCGACCGGGAGGGACTGCTCGAACCAGGAGTGGTACGCCCGGCGTGCCTCGCGGGTGGCCTCCTCCGCGACCCAGTGCAGGTCCAGGGCGGCGGAGCGCCCGCCGCCGCGCCGGTAGCGCTCGACCCGCACATGGAGCGGCAGGACGTGCAGCGCGGAGCCCGGCGGGGCCGTGTCGGCCACCCAGTGCGCGTAGCCGACCGCCTCCGCCAGCTGTTCCGACGCCGCCTGTGCGTACAGGAACTGCAGCATGCGGTGGTGGGCCTCGCGGTTGTACGGGTCGCGCCGCTCGGCCTCGGCCAGCAGGCCCCACGGCCCGGGCGGCAGCATCGGTTCGGGCGGCGCCGCCCGGTGCTCCTCCCACAGCTGTCTGCGGTCCAGCTGGGCGAGCGCCAGCAGGCACATCCAGGGCACCGGGTCCTTCGGTGCGGTCCGGGTGGCCGCGTCGCTCAGGTCCCAGGCCTCGATCCACAGTTCGTGGGTGCGGAGGTGTTCCTCGCGCCGGGCCCGTAACGCGCGTTCCACGGCGACCCGGGCCCGCATCACCGCCGCCGGGACGCTGTCCGGTTCCTCGGCGAGCCAGGTCCGCACCACGTCGGTGCCGGCGGCGGCCGCGGCCAGGACCTGGGTGCGCTGCGTCCACTGCCACCAGGTCACGGTCCGCTCCAGCAGGGTGCGCATCGACATCCAGCGTCCGGTGCGCACCTCCTGGAGGGCGGCGCGCAGGTCGGTGTCGTGGCCTGCGGGGTCGTAGGCGGGACGCGCTCCGTCTCTGGCCATCAGCCGCTCGCCCCCGGGAACGGGAACAGGTCGGGCAGGACGGCAGGGTGGAGTAACAACAGCCCTCCTCGGGGCGGCGGTTGAGGAGATCGCGTTGGTCGGCGGTCACTATAGGGGCGCCGCATGTGCGCCACCCGCGGTTCCCGGACTTCTTTGTTGTAAAGGTCAATTGACTGGCCATCAGCCAATGCACGGCGGCGCGTACCGCCTGGTCGGCGCGCCCTTGACGCGACACCGCCGACGGCGGCAGGCTGTCGGGCTGTGATCACCGAGGAAGGGGCGTGATGACGGGTCCGGTACTCGCCGTCGACCAGGGCACGTCCGGCACCAAGGCCCTGGTGATCTGTCCCGAACGCGGCGTCATCGGCACCGGCTTCGCCGCCGTACGGCCCCGCCACCTGCCCGGCGGACTGGTGGAGGTCGACCCGGCCGAGCTGTACGACTCGGTGGTCGAGGCCGGTACCCGTGCCCTCGCCCAGGCGGGCGAGCCCGTCGTCGCGCTGGGCCTGGCCAACCAGGGCGAGACCGTGCTCGCCTGGGACCCGGCGACGGGCCGGGCGCTCACCGACGCCCTCGTCTGGCAGGACCGCCGGGCCGAGAGCGTGTGCGCCGAACTCGCCGAGCACGCGGATGAGTTGCGGCAGCTGACCGGCCTGCCCCTCGACCCCTATTTCGCCGCCCCCAAGATGGCCTGGATACGACGGCACCGCACCGCCGAGGGAGTCGTCACCACCAGCGACGCCTGGCTGGTCCACCGCCTCACCGGCGCCTACGTCACGGACGCCGCCACCGCCGGCCGTACACAGCTCCTGGACCTCGACCGCGCCCAGTGGTCGCCGCGCGCACTGGAGAGGTACGGACTGTCCGACGAGCGATTGCCGGACGTCGTGGACAACGCGGGCTTCGTCGGTACGACCACCGCCTTCGGCACTGGGATTCCGCCGATTCCGCTCACCGGGCTGGTCGTCGACCAGCAGGCCGCCCTGCTCGCCCAGCGCATCACCACACCCGGCGGCGCCAAGTGCACCTACGGCACGGGCGCGTTCCTCCTCGCCCACACCGGCGACACGCCCCGGCGCGGCACCTCCGGGCTGGTCAGCTGTGTCGCCTGGCGGCTCGGCGGACACACCAGCTACTGCCTCGACGGCCAGGTGTACACGGCCGCCTCCGCCGTCCGCTGGCTCACCGACCTCGGCGTCATCCGGGGCGCCGCCGACCTCGACACCGTGGGCGGGGCCGTGTCCGACAGCGGCGGCGTCACCTTCGTGCCGGCCCTCGCCGGGCTCGCCGCCCCCTGGTGGCGCGGCGATCTGCGCGGCTCCCTCACGGGACTGGGCCTGGACACCGGGCCCGGGCACCTGGTGCGCGCGCTCTGCGAAGGGCTGGCCGCCCAGGTGGTGTCGCTCGCGGACGCCGCCGCGGCCGACCTCGGCGACGCGCTCGACGTCCTGCGCGTCGACGGCGGCCTGACCCGCTCGGCCCTGCTCATGCAGACCCAGGCCGACCTGCTGCAACGCCCCGTCGAGGTGTCCGCGCTGCCTGATGCGACCGCACTCGGGGTGGGCGCGCTGGCCCGGCTCGGCGCGGAACCCGGACTGAGCGTCGCCGACGCACTGCCGGACTGGAAGCCGGCCGCGGTGTACGAGCCACGCGTGTCGCCCGAGGAGGCGGCCGAACGCCTCGGCCGCTTCCGCGCGGCCGTGACCGCCCTGCTGGACGGGACGCCCGCATGACGGTCACGGACCGCGGTCCGCTGCCGTCGACCACGTACGACGTGGCGATCGTCGGCGCCGGAGTCGTCGGCTGCGCGCTCGCCCGCGCCCTCGCCCGCCACCCCGGGCTGCGCATCGCCCTCGTCGAGGCGCAGGACGACATCGGTCAGGGCACCTCGAAGGCCAACACCGCGATCCTGCACACTGGTTTCGACGCGGTGCCCGGCTCCCTGGAGGCACGCCTGGTCCGCGAGGGCGCACGCCTGCTGGCCGGGTACGCCGCCGAGTCCGGCATCCCCGTCGAACCCGTCGGCGCGCTCCTCGTCGCCTGGGACGAGGAGCAGCTCGCCGCGCTGCCCCGCCGAGCCGAGAAGGCCGAACGCAACGACTACTGGCACACGAGCCTGATCGGGCCCGCCGCGCTGTACGAGCGCGAACCGCACCTCGGCCCCGGCGCGCTCGCCGCGCTGCACGTACCCGGCGAGAGCATCATCTGCCCCTGGACGACAACCCTGGCCTACGCCACCCAGGCCGTCCGGCACGGAGTCGACCTGCACCTCGACTGCCGGGTGGAGCAGGCGAGCCGGCCGGACGAGACGCACGTGCTGCGCACGACCCGAGGCCCGCTGCGCGCCCGTTGGCTCGTCAACGCGGCCGGCCTGCACGCCGACACGCTCGACCGGCAGCTCGGCCACGACGACTTCACCGTCACCCCGCGCCGCGGCCAGCTCCTGGTCTTCGACAAGCTCGCCCGCGACCTGGTACGCCACATCCTGCTGCCGGTGCCCACGGTGCTCGGCAAGGGCGTCCTGGTCGCCCCCACGGTCTACGGCAACGTCCTGCTCGGCCCCACCGCCGAGGACCTCGACGACAAGCGGGCCACCGGTTCGACGGCCGACGGGCTGGCCCTGCTCCGGGAGAAGGGCCGCCGTATCCTCCCCGACCTGCTCGACGAGGAGGTCACCGCCGTCTACGCGGGCCTGCGCGCGGCCACCGAGCACGACGACTACCGCATCGCCGCCCACCCCGACCAGAGGTACGTCACCGTCGGCGGCATCCGCTCCACCGGTCTCACCGCGTCCCTCGCCATCGCCGAGCACGTGACGGGACTGCTCGCCGAAGCCGGGCTGGAACAGACAGGCACCGTCCGCGCGTTGGCGCCGGTCCGCATGCCCAACCTCGGCGAGGCCTTCCCGCGCCCCTACCAGCGGCCCGAGCTCATCGCGGCCGACCCGGAGTACGGCACCCTCGTCTGCCACTGCGAACGTGTCTCCCGCGGCGAGATCCGCGACGCCCTCGCCAGTACGATCCCCCCGGCCGGCCTCGACGGTCTGCGCCGCCGGACCCGGGCCCGGGCGGGCCGCTGCCAGGGCTTCTACTGCGGTGCGGCGGTGCGGGAGCTGTTCGAGGAGGCCGGGGCGTGAGGGCGGTCGACGTCCTCGTCGTGGGAGCCGGCCCCGCCGGACTCACCGCCGCCGCCCGCCTGGCCGCCTCCGGCGTCGGCCGCGTCGAGGTCCTGGACCGTGAGCAACACGCCGGGGGAGTCCCGCGGCACTGCGCCCACGGCGGCTACGGGACCTGGCTGCGCCCGTTGACCGGGCCGTCGTACGCCCGCCTGCTCGTCACCGCCGCCGAGCGCGCCGGAGCCGTCGTACGCACCGGGGTCACGGCCCTCGACTGGGCCGGGCCGCTGGCGCTGCGCACGGTCGGCCCGCACGGGCCGGAGACCCTGGGCGCGCGGGCCGTCGTCCTGGCCACCGGCGCACGCGAACGACCCCGCGCCGCACGGCTGGTGCCCGGCACCCGCCCCGCCGGGGTGTACACCACGGGGGAGCTCCAGCAGGCCGTGCACCTGTACGGGCAGCACATCGGCACGCGCGCGGTCGTGGTCGGCGCGGAGGACGTCTCGTACCGGGCCGCCGACACCGTACGGGCCGCCGGAGCCGCGGTCGTCGCGATGGTCACCGACCTGCCCCGCCCGCAGACCGCGCCCGCCCGCGCCGTCGACGCCCGCCTCCGCCACGGCGTTCCGCTCCTCACCGGCACCACGGTCACCGAACTCGTCGGCCACGGACGCCTGTCCGGCGTGCGGGTACGCCACCGCGACGGCAGGACGGCCACGCTGCCCTGCGACACCGTCGTGTTCACCGGCGACTTCGTGCCCGAGAACGAACTGGCCCGGCGCGGCGGACTGCTTCTCGACACCGGCACCCGCGGCCCGGCCGTCGATGGCTTCCTGCGCACCTCGCGGCCCGGCGTGTTCGCCGTCGGCAGCGTGCTGCACCCCGTGGAGAGCGCGGCCACCGCGGCCCGCGAGGGTGCGCACGCGGCCGGTGCCGTCCTGGAGGCGCTCGCCGGAGCCGGAGCCGGAGCCGAAGCCGGAGCCGAATCGCCGGACGGCGTCCCGCTGATCGCGGACCCGCCCCTGCGCTGGATCGCCCCGAACCGGGTCACGCCGGCCGACCGGCTGCCGTACGTCCTGCGCACGGCGGCCGAACTGTCCCGCCCGGTCCTGCGGGTCACCCAGGACGGCCGTCTGCTGCACCTCGAACGCCTCCGGAGCGTCGTACCGAACTGCACGGTGACCCTGACGGCACGCTGGACCCGGGGCGTGGACGGGAAGGGCGGTCCGGTGCGCGTGGAGCTGTCGGAACGCTGAGTCAGATCACCTTCAGTCGTACCAGCGCGCCCAGCGTCAAGGCTCCCGGCAGCAGCGGCAGCCACACGGTGATGATCCGGTAGGCGAGGACCACCGCCGTGGCCACGGCCACCGGGCCGCCCGCCGCCACCAGGGCCACGATCAGCGCCGCCTCGACCGAGCCGATCCCGCCCGGCGTGGGCACCAGGGCGACCGCGACCGTCGCCGCGAGATAGGCGAGGGCCATGTGCGCGGGCGGCACCGGCAGCCCGAGCGCCTGTCCCACCGCGACCAGCCCGGCCGCCTGCAACGCGGGGAAGGCCAGCGAGCCGCCCCACAGGGCGAGCGCCCGGGCCGGACGCGTGTGCACCGACCGGGCCTCGCCCAGCGCGGTCCGCAGGAAGGACAGCACGGCCGTACGCAGCCGCCGTACCCACGCGAGCACGCCCGCCGCCACGACCAGAGCCGCCGCGACGATCAGCAGCAGCGGGCCCACGGCCCCCTCGGGCAGGAGCGTCCCGAGCCGCAGCGCGTCCGGGAAGGCGATCAGCAGCGCGGCCAGCAGACCGAGCCGGCCGATCGACTCCGCCAGCAGATACAGGGCGAGCGCGGCGGAGGAACGGGCGAGCGGCAGCCCGCACACCGTCATGAAGCGCAGGTTGACCGCGCTCGCGCCCAGGCCCGTCGGCAGCAGGTGGTTGGCCGCGCCCGCTGCGAACTGCGTGGCCACCAGCCGCCGTTTGGGCAGCGACTCGACCACGGCACCCTGCCGGGTGAGCGCGGCGGCGACCCACGTCAGACAGGTGGCGCCGGCCGCGACCAGCAGCCAGGGCCACGCGGCGTTGCGCAGATGACCGAAGCCCTCGGCGAGCACGGACCGGTGCTCCACCGCGACGACGGTGACGAGCAGGAGCGGAAGCAGGCACAGGATCTGGCGGATCCTGCGGACCGGGAGGCGACGGGGGAGTTCGGGGAGTTGTACCGCTGTCACATCCGGAGAGGCTTCCCACCCCGCACCAACTGCGGGTTGCGGAAGCGGGGACAAGGCATTGCGTACGGTCATCGGAACCTTCGCGCGGGGAGACGAGGGGTGGGGACGAGGCGGGGGACGGACGGGTGGACGACGGAAGCACATTGACCTCAATCATGCTTGAGGTCCTACGGTCCTTCCCATGAGCATGGAGACCACAGCCTGGACCCAGCTGCAGAGCGTCATGAACGCCGAGCAGAAACGCCGCCCCCTCGCCCGCGCCACCCTGCGCCGTATCGGCGAGTTCGCCCGCCCGCACCGCCACCGTATCGCCCGGTTCGTCGCGCTCGGCGTGGTGACCGCGCTGCTCGCCGTCGCGACCCCGGTCCTCGCCGGACAGGTCGTGGACGCGATCGTGTCGGGCCGCGACGAGGGCACCGTCGTACGCCTGGCGCTGCTCATCGCGCTCATCGCGGTCGCGGAGGCGGCCCTCGGCGTGCTCGGCCGACGGCTGTCGGCGACGCTCGGGGAGGGCCTCATCCTCGATCTGCGGACAGCTGTGTTCGATCATGTGCAGCGGATGCCGGTCGCGTTCTTCACACGTACTCGTACGGGAGCACTCGTCTCCCGTCTCAACAACGACGTCATCGGCGCCCAGCGTGCCTTCAGCAACACCCTGTCCGGAGTGGTCAGCAACCTGGTCACCCTGGTCCTCACCCTCGCCGTGATGCTCACCCTGTCCTGGCAGGTCACCCTGCTCGCGCTGGTGCTGCTGCCGGTGTTCGTGATCCCGGCGCGGCGCATGGGCAGCCGCATGGCCGGGATGCAGCGGGAGGCGGCGGCCCTGAACGCGGCGATGGGCACCCGGATGACCGAGCGCTTCTCGGCGCCCGGCGCCACCCTGATCAAGCTCTTCGGCCGCCCGGAGCAGGAGTCCGAGGAGTTCGCGGTCCGCGCCCGCCGGGTGCGGGACATCGGCGTCCGCACGGCCATGGCGCAGTCCCTGTTCATCACCGCCCTGACCCTGGTCTCCGCCCTGGCCCTGGCCCTGGTCTACGGCCTCGGCGGCTGGTTCGCCCTGCGCGGCACCCTCGACCCGGGCGCCGTCGTGGCCCTCGCCCTGCTCCTGACCCGCCTGTACGCCCCGCTCACCGCACTGGCCGGCGCCCGCGTCGAGGTGATGAGCGCCCTGGTCAGCTTCGAACGCGTCTTCGAGGTACTGGACCTGGAGCCGCTGATCAAGGAGCAGCCGCACGCCCGGCCGGTCCCCGACGGCCCGGTCCCCGTCGAGTTCGAGAACGTCCGCTTCGGCTACCCGTCCGCCGACAAGGTCTCCCTCGCCTCCCTGGAGGAGGTCGCGTCCCTCGACACCCGGGGCGGCGCCGAGGTCCTGCACGGCATCTCCTTCCGCGCCGAACCCGGGCAGACCGTCGCCCTCGTCGGCTCGTCCGGCGCCGGCAAGTCGACGGTCGCCCAGCTGCTGCCGCGGCTGTACGACGTCGACGAAGGTGCCGTCCGGGTCGGCGGCGTCGACGTCCGCGACCTGAGCGCCGAGTCACTGCGCGGCACCGTCGGCATGGTCACCCAGGACGGCCACCTCTTCCACGACACCGTCCGCGCCAACCTCCTCCTCGCCCGGCCCACGGCCACGGAGGAGGAGGTGTGGGACGCCCTGCGCCGCTCCCGCCTGGACGCTCTCGTACGGTCCCTGCCCGACGGCCTCGACACGGTGGTCGGCGAGCGCGGCTACCGGCTCTCCGGCGGCGAACGCCAGCGCATGACCATCGCCCGGCTGCTGCTGGCCCGCCAGCGCGTCGTCATCCTCGACGAGGCCACCGCCCACCTGGACAACACCTCGGAGGCGGCCGTCCAGGAGGCGCTCGCCGAGGCCCTGGAGGGCAGGACGGCGGTCGTGATCGCCCACCGGCTGTCCACCGTGCGCACGGCGGACCTGATCCTCGTGGTCGAGGCCGGGCGGATCGTGGAACGCGGCACGCACGAGGAGCTGCTGGCGGCCGGCGGACGGTACGCCCAGCTGTACCGGACGCAGTTCGCGCAGCGGTCGGACGGCGAGATCACGGAGATCACGGAGATCGGGTCGGCGGCGTAGGCGGGGCCGACGGCTCAGGTGCCGGGACCGGCCCCGGACATCTCGTGGGTGCGCGGATTGCGCCACTCGCTCGGGGAAACGCCGTACGCCGTGCGGAAGGCCCGGCTGAAGTGGGTGGGGCTGACGAAGCCCCACCGCCGGGCCACGGCCGACACGGTGGCGTTCGTCCGGCCGCGGCGGGCCAGTTCGCGGGCGCACTCCTCCAGACGGCGCTGCTGCACGAGCCGCCCGATGGTGATGCCCTCGCCCTCGAAGAGCCGGTGCAGGTACCGGACGGAGATCCGGTGCGCCCCCGCGATGGCCTCGGGCGACAGAGCCGGATCGTTGAGGTTCCGGTCGATGTGGCGGCGGACGCGGCCTATCAGGTGGGCGCGCGTGTCGTCCTGGTCCGTGTCGGACTGACGGGTCCCCTCGGTCACCAGGGTGGCGACCAGGTCGACGACGCTGCCGGCCAGCCTGCCCGCGACGGCCGGTGAGAAGGAGTGGGCCGAGGCCGCCAGCGAGGCCAGGAAGGGCGGCAGCACGGTGCCGAAGCCGTCCGCGCCGCCGATGGCGGTGCCGCTGATCCCGCGGAGGTCGGCGTCCGGTACGCCCAGTGCCCGGCCGGGGAGCCGGAAGAGGTGGGTGGCGAACCGCTCCGGGTAGTCGAGGGCGTACGGCCGTGTCGTGTCGTAGACCAGGAGGTCGCCCTCGTGCACCTGGGCCCTGCGGCCGTCCTGGGTGAGGGTCGCCGTGCCCGACACCTGGATGCCGACGGCCAGGAACGCCCCGGGGCAGCGCGCGATGAGTGACGGCGTACGGCTGATCCGCTGGGCGTCCGCCTCGATGGTGGACACCCGCAGATGGCCGAGGTCGCCGGTCACGATCCGGCCGTCGAACGGACCGGTGCCGTGCGGGGCGACGGCCACGGGGACGAGCGCTCGCCCCAGTGCGTCGCGCCAGTAGGTGACCTTGTCCCCGTCGGGAACCGACGCGGTCGTCAGTACCGGGCTCAACCGGCTCTCCCCCTTCTTGCCTGTGCTGTGGGTCAACAGCAGCCAATCAGGGGCGCGTTGCGGGCTCCAGGCACAACCCAGGCAGAAAGTCCGGTGGGTTCAGCCGTCGCAGAGGGCGAGCTGTTCGCGGGCCTGGGCGACGGCACTGGGATCTGACGCGCTGACCGCCATCGTCGGCTGGGTCACCAAAGGCCAGGCATCGGACAGCCTGCTCACCACGGCGGTTGACAGCAGCGGGAAGACCACGGCGACCCGACAACCCGACAAGGGGAAAGGCGTGAACTGATCGCCACCGCCCGACCCGGCCCGGCCCCGCGCACGCCCTCGGCGCCTGCGCGGGGCGCCGTTGTTGTGGCGCGAGTGGGCTGGGGATCGAAGGGCGAAAGGCCGGTCACAGAGTGGCCCGCAGGTGGCTGACCGTTACGAAGTGGTAGCCGCGCGCGGTCAGCGTCCGCAGGATCTCGGGTACGGCGGCGACCGAGGTGGGGTGGATGTCGTGCATCAGGACGACGTCGTTGCGCCCGGTCTTGGTGATGACGGTCTGGGGCGACCTTGGCGGCGTCGGGGTACTTCCAGTCCTCGGTGTCCACGTCCCACAGTACGAGGGAGAGCGTGGTCGCCGCCTTCACCGTGGTGTTGATGGCGCCGTACGGCGGGCGAAAGAGGGTGGGCGCCTTTCCGGTGGCGGCCTTGATGGCCGCGCTGGTACGGCTCAGCTGGGAGCGGATCTGCTCGGGCAGGACGCGCGGGCGGATGAGGTCAGGTCAGGGCCGGAGCCCGGTGTGGCGCGGGTTCGCCCCGACGAAGATGCCGAGGATGTGGGTGAGGGGATTGTGGAGGGCCGCATGCCGGTGGGGGACGGGCTCGTGGGACGCCTCGGGGTCGGGGCGTGCGGTGTCGTCGGTCCGCGGCAGGTCTGGGGCGGTGCCGGCTTCCGGGTGGGTGGTCGGGCCGCGCATGGGGCTCTCCTGTCTCGTCGGCTGCTGGAGCTGTCGTGGAACGCTGGTGACCGGTCGGCGGGCAGCCCTGGTCACCCGTTCTGCGGGCGGAGTTCGAGCAGGGAGATGTCCGCGGGGGCGCCGACCCGGACCGGTGGGCCGAAGAAGCCGGCGCCGCTCGTGACGTAGAGGGTGGTGTCGTCCACGCTGCCGAGCCCGGCGGTGACCGGACTGGACATCGCCGTCACGGCGGTGAGCGGGAACATCTGACCGCCGTGGGTGTGCCCGGACAACTGGAGGTCGACACCGTGGCGGGCGGCCTCCTCGGCGAACACCGGCTGGTGGGCGAGGAGCACGACAGGGCGCGAGGTGTCCCGTCCGCTCAGGGCGCCCTCCAGATCGGGGCCACGGCCGGTCTCCTCTCCGGCCAGGTCCTCCACGCCCGCCAGGTCGAGGAAGGCGCCGTTGTGCCGGATCTCGACGCGCTCGTTCACCAGCGGCTGGACGTCGACGGCGCGCATCTCGTCCAGCCAGTCCTCCACGCCGTCGTAGAGGTACTCGTGATTGCCCGTGACGAAGAAGCTGCCGTACCGCGACTCCAGGTGCCGCAGCGGCCTCGTCGCCGGTCCCAGCTGGGCGGCGGTGCCGTCGGCGAGGTCACCGACGATCGCCACCAGGTCGGCCTGGAGCCCGTTGACCATCCGGACGACGCGCTCGGTGTGCGACCGCCCGAGCATCGGACCGAGGTGCAGGTCGCTGACGACGGCGATGCGCAGACCGGCCAGCCGCGCGTTCACCTTGGACAGGGGGATCGGAACCCGCTTGATCCGCGGGTCGCCGAGCGCCACCGACATCCCGTGACCGACGGTGCCGAGCGCGGTCGCACCCGCGAGAGCGCCGACCGCCCGTCCGATCAGGAGCCGCCGGCCCATCATCGGGCCGTCCGCCGGGGGACGGGGCCCCGAGGCGTCCTCGGGGCCGGTCGCCGCCCCGTCCCCGTCGGCCACCGGGGCCGCCGCGGCCCCGGCCGAGGGAGCACCCGCCGTGACCGGGACGCCGGCCACGGCGGCGGTCACCGGCTGCGCCTCGGCGGACCGGGGCGCCGTCCGGCGCTCGGTGCGCCGCAGGCGGCGCAGCACGAGGACCCGCGGCACCTCCAGCACGGCGAGCGCCAGCAGCAGGTAGAGCAGCACCCCGATCAGGGTGTAGCCCGGCCAGGCGAGCCAGCGCCCGCCGCCGTCCTGCGACGGGTCCAGCATCGGAGTGACGATCCTGGTTCCGGGTGCGAGCAGCGCCGAGACCACCACCGCTACCGTCCCCAGCCGCCGACCGAGGGTCGCGGGCCTGGTCGTGTCACGGACCAGACGCCTCCACAGGTAGATGTGGAGCAGGCCGGAGCCGGCCAGCATGAGCACCCACATTCCGATTCCCAGCATCGTCTCTCCTCGGGAGAACTCGGTGGATCAGGAACGGCCGGCGGGCGCGCCGACAGTCGCGGTCGAGGCGCGCGGGCCGCTCGCCTCGACGGGCTCCGACTCGGAGATCCCGAACCGGTCGTGCAACGCGCGCAGCGGCGCGGGCGCCCACCAGTTGGCGTTGCCGGCCAGCCGCATGAAGACCGGGACGAGCACCGCCCTGATCAGCGTCGCGTCCACCAGGATCACCACGACCATGCCCAGGCCCAGCATCTTGAGGAAGACGATGCCCGACGAGGCGTACGTCGCGAACGAGGCCGCCAGGATGACCGCCGCGGAGGTGATCAGCGGGCCGCTGCGCTCCAGGCCGACGGCCACCGCGCTGACGTTGTCACCGGTGCGGTCGTACTCCTCCTTGATGCGCGACAGCATGAAGACCTCGTAGTCCATCGAGAGGCCGAAGGCGGTGCAGAACATCAGGATGGGGATGCTGGGCTCGATCGAGCCGCTCGGGGTGAAGCCCAGCAGGCCGGACAGGTGGCCGTCCTGGAAGACCCACACCAGGGCCCCGAACATCACGCCCATGCTGAGGGTGTTGAGCACCATGGCCTTCGCGGGTAGCAGCACGCTGCCGGTCATCAGGAACAGGATCACGAAGGTGACCACGAGGATCAGCCCGAACACCAGCGGCAGCCGGTCGGTCAACTCGGTGCGGAAGTCCTTGAGTTCGGCGGGGTAACCGCCGATCCGCACCTCGGCGTCGGCGGACGCGCCCTCGGCGGCGGTGGTCCGGATCTCGGAGAGCACCCGGTCGATGTCCCGGTCCAGGCCGTGGTGGGTGGCGACGACCGAGTACCAGGTGTCCTTGTCGTGGGCGAACCTGTCGGAGGCGGCGTTCGCGCCGGAGATCTTCCGGCCCTCGGCGTACGAGCCGGTGAGCGCGTCGACCTGCTGGACGTCGGCGATCCGGGACAGCGCGGCCGCCGTGGCGTCGATCGAGGCCTCGCCCGCGGCGGTGCCCGGCTGGCCGGTGCGCAGCACCTGAATGGCGTCCATCTCCTCACCCGCGAAGTTGTCGCGGATGTCCTGCTGGACGACCCTGCTGGAGGTGGTCTCGGGCAGCACCCGCTCGTCCGGCACGCCGAACGTCAGGCCCAGGGTCGGCGCGGCCAGACCCAGCAGCACGACCAGGGCCGGGATGCCCCACAGCAGCGGCCGGCGCATCATCCGCAGGGCCGTGGCGTGCCACCAGCCGTTGTCGGAGCGGGTGGCGGCGTTCTTGCGGACGACCCGGTGGCCCAGGCGGGCCAGCGACGCCGGCAGGATGACGAGCGCGGCGAACACCGACGTCAGGACGGTGGCGATACCGGCGTACGCGAAGGAACGCAGGAACGGGAACGGGAAGAGCAGCAGGCACGACAGGGACACCAGGACGGTGAGCCCGCTGAACGCGACCGTGCGGCCGGCGCTGCCGACCGCGTACTCGACGGCCTCGGCGACGGACCGCCCGGCCCGCAGCTCCTCACGGAACCGGTTGATGACGAACAGGCTGTAGTCGACGCCCAGTCCGATGCCCATCACCAGGGCCAGGTTGGCGGCGAACGTCGACACGTCGGTGAAGTACGTGACGCCCCGCAGCAGGGCCAGTGTGGCGATCACCGAGAACAGGCCCATGCCCAGTGTCAGCAGGGCGGCCGAGAACCGGCGGTAGATGGCGAACAACAGCAGCAGCACCAGCGGGAACACGATCATCTCGGCCCGCAGGAAGTCCTTCCGGGACTGCTCGGCAGCCTGCCGGAAGACCTCGTCCCCGCCGCCGACCCGGACCTTCACCAGCGCGGTGTCCCGGCTGAACTCGGGGGAGAACTCCCCGAGGTTGGTACGGGCCTCGGTGACCGTGCCGGACATGCGGGCGATGATCAAGGCCTGCTTGCCGTCGGTGCCGCGCATGGCGGGCGAGGCCCCTCGCGACCAATAGGAGGAGACCTCGGCCACCCCGTCCTGCGCCGCCAGTTCCTTCTCCAGCTTGCGGCCCTCGGCGGCCACCGCCGGGTCGTCCACGGTGCCCCGCTCGGCGGTCACCATGAGCAGCACGCTGGGCGTGCCCTCGCCGAACTCCTTCTCCAGCTGTGCCCTGGTGGTCAGCGACTCGGAGCCGGGGCTCTCGAAGCGGCTGAGGACCAGGCGGTCCATGGCGCCCGCGGCGAGCACCAGTCCCAGGACGGTGAGGACGACACTCGTCCAGATCACCAGCCGGGACCTGGTCGCGGTGACCCGGCCCCATCGTCGTAGGGCCGGCGGGCTCTGCGCGGCGTGCGGGCTTGCCGGTTGATGTGTGGTCGGCATTCTCGGTCTCCGGGTGGGTGGGGGTGACGGGGGGCTTGTGAGTGGGGGATCCGGTCACAGACCGCGGGCGTCGAGCCAGCTCGCGATCCGGTCGAAGGTGCGGGGCGCGGAGCGGGCCATGGTGGCGTAGTGGCCGGCCCCGGGGATGTCGACGAGTTCGGTGTCGGCCCCGGTGAACAGTCGCTGGTGGGCGGCGCCGCCCGTGACGCGGGCGTCGTCGTCCCCGTAGACCAGGAGGACGGGCACCTTGATCGACCCGATGTGTTCGAGGTCCGTGAAGACGGTGTCGAGCTGGGAGGTCATGTCACCGCAGGGGTGGCGGTTCTGGTGCGGGGTGGCGGCGTCCACGACCCGCTCCTCGGTGTCGTGGAAGTTCCCTCGCCGGAACTGGTCGGCGCCCAGGTCGTAGTAGGTGTAGCCGCTCGGGTCGCCGGCCTTCTGGCTCGGCTGGCCGCCGGCCATGCAGGTCTGCAGGGCACTGAAGAATCGGGTGTTGGCCTCGGGGGTCAGGCCCCGGTCCGACCAGTCCATGATCATCAGGCCGTCGATCTCGCCGAAGGAGTACGCCTCGATCTGCACGATCTGGCCGCCGTTGGACTGCCCGGCCAGCGTCACGGTGTCGAAGGCCGGCGGGTCGCCCTTGACGGCCGCGGGGTCGGTGGCCGCCGCCGCGTCCAGGCCGTACGTGCCGGAGCGCAGTTGCCGCACGATCTGGTGGGCGATGTCGGCCTCGGCGCCGATGCAGGTGTCGAGGCCGTCGGGGCGGTCGCTCGCGCCGTAGCCGAGACGGTCGATGGTGAGCGAGGCATGCCCGCGCTTGGCCAGTTCCTCGGCGTAGTGGTAACCGGGCACGTCCAGGCGCCAGTACCACTCCCCGGACGCGATGCCGTGCTGGTAGAGCGTGATCGCCCGCTTCGAGCCCGACAGCACCGACGCGGGCGCGGTCAGGTGTCCGCTCACCCGGTGGGTTGTGCCGCCCGTGCGGCAACCGGTCTTGCTGCGGTTGGTGTTGCGCACGGTGAAGCTGACCGGTACGTCCACGATGTCGCCGGAGCGCATCCGGGCAGCCGTCGCCTTCGCGGCCTCGGCCCGCTCGGCCGGAGTGGGAACACCGGTGGATTCCCGGGCCGTCGAGGGGCCCCGGGAATCGCCGGAGGAGGTGGCCATGGCCGCCGCCACCGGGCTGGCCAGCAGGGCCAGCGACGCGGCCAGCACGGCCGTCCGCCTGATGATGCTCATGCGATCCTCGTCCCTTGTGCCACGGCGGGCAGCTGCCGGCGGGCGCGGTGCCACGCGGCCTGGTCGGCGATGGTCTGATCGAGCGGACGGAAGGCGATGTCCAACTCCCGTATCGCCCGGGCGGACGAGACCCTGCGGCGGTCGCCCTCCAGCAGGACCCGCATACCGGTGCGGGTGGCGACGGGCTCCTTTCCGCGCGCCTTCGCCTGCCACTCCATGAGCGAGGCGAGCGGCATGGCCGCGGGGGCGGGAAGCCTGCGGGGCACCGTCCCGGTGCCGGTCGCCCGGACGACGGCGGAGCAGATCTCGTGCAGCGGGTACCAGGAGCCGCCCGCGATGTAGCGGCGCCCGGCGTCGCCCCGCTCCGCGGCGGCGACGCAGACGGCGGCCACGTCACGGGCGTCCACCACGTGGTTGCCCGCCGCGGGCAGCGCCTTGACGGCACCGTGCGCGACGGCCAGGAAGAGCCGTCCCGCAGAGGTGGGGCCCGCGTCACCGGGCCCCCACATCCAGCCCGGCAGGACGAGGGGCACCCTGAGTCCGTACCGCGCGCCGTACCGCTCGCGCAGTGCGTCCTCGACGTCGCGGATCGCCCGCTCGGCCCGGATCTTGCTGGCGCGGTAGTGGTTGTCCTGCGTGGGCGCCCCGTTGGGGGTGTCCTCGTCGCCCGGTGACCGGACGTCGCCGCCGCCGAGCACGGCGATGGAGCTGGTGTGCACCACCGTCGGCACCGAGGCGTCCGACGCCGCTTTCAGCAGCTCCTCCACCGCGGCCACGTTGGTGCGGTAGAGCAACTCCAGGTCGTGGCCCGGCTGGTAGTACTCGCGGAAGTACGCGGCCGTGTGGATCACGGCGTCCATGCCGCGCAGGGCGTCGGCGTACGTCCGGACGTCGGTGACGTCACCGGTGACCAGCCGCAGCGCGAAGTGGTCCGGCAGCAGCTCGCGAGCGCGGTCGGCGTTGCGTACCACCGCCGTCACCTCGGTGCCGCCGGCCAGGAGCTGTTCCACCACGGCGTTGCCGAGCAGGCCGGTGGCTCCGGTGACGAGCACTCTGCGCAGTCCGGTGGAGTCCCCCGCTCCCCTGGGGTCACCGGGAGGCGACGTGTCGCTCATTCTTCGTCCTTTCACGGGATTCGGGGTCAGCGGGGTCGGGGGCAGCGGGGTCGAGGTCAGCGAGGTCGGGGACGGCGGACGGGTGGGCAAGGTCCGCGGCCGGCTCCTCGCGCAGGCCGAAGCGGCGGTGCACCTTCAGCAGTGGTTCAGGGGCCCACCAGGCGCGGGGTCCGAGCAGCCGCATCACGGCGGGGACCAGCAGGGTCCGCACCACCAGGGCGTCGACCAGCACGGCGAGGGCGATGCCGAAGCCGAGCATCTTCGTGTTGGTGATCCGCGACAGGCCGATGGACACGAACACCACGCTCAGGACCACGGCGGCCGCGGTGATCAGTCCGCCGGTGGTCCGCATCGCGTGCGCCACGGCCGCGCGGTGGTCGCCGCCGCGGTCGAACTCCTCCTTCATCCGGGCGATCAGGAAGACGCCGTAGTCCATCGACAGGCCGAAGGCGACGCAGAACATCAGCACCGGAAGCGTCGTCTCCACGTCGCCGGTCGCGGTGAAGCCGAGCAGCCCGGACAGATGGCCGTCCTGGAACACCCACACCACCGCTCCGAACATGGCCGTCAGGCTCAGGGCGTTCAGTCCGACGACCACCAGCGGCAGCACCGCGCTGCCGGTCAGCAGGAAGACCACGAGCAGCGTGGCGATCAGCACGAAGCCGAGGGCGGGCAGCAGGCCGCGGCCGATGGCGGCCTTGCTGTCCACCAGGGCGGCGGCTGGCCCGCCCACGGACGCTCCCGCGGACTCGGAGGCCGCGCGCAGCTCCTCCACCAGCCGCTGGTGCGGGGCGGAGGTGGCGGACGTGTCGTCGTCGGCGACCACGGTCAGCAGGTCGTGACCGGCCTGCCGGCGCGACGCGTTGGCGGGCGAGGGCACCTCCGACCGGCCTCTGTCGCGGTAAGTGCCCGCCGACGACTCGACGCGCGTGACGCCGTCGAGGCCGGACAGCTCGGCCGCCAGCCGTCCCACGACGGCCCGGGCCTCGGCGCGGGAGGCGGTGCCGGTGGTCAGCAGGACGGGGACCGCCCCCTCGGGCGAGTCGTCGAAGTCGTCCCGCAGGACCTCCAGGACGGCCCGTGCCTCACTCGTCTCGGGCAGCTGGCGGTCGTCGGCCGTGCCGAAGCGGGCGCCCAGGAAGGGCAGTCCGAGCAGGAGCAGCAGACCGGTCACCACCACGGTGACCTGCGGCGCACGCCGCATCACCGCCTTCGTCAGCCGTCCCGCCGACGCGGCGGGACGCTCGGCCGTACGGCGGCGGCGCACCCTCAGTGCGTCCACCCGGTGTCCCAGCAGCACCAGGACGGCGGGCAGCACGGTGAGCGCGGTGAGCGCGGCCACCAGCACCACGCTGATGCCCGCGTAGGCCAGGGAGCGCAGGAAGTACAGCGGGAAGAGCAGCATCGAGGCGAGCGCCACCGCCACTGTCAGCGCGGAGAACAGCACGGTACGTCCGGCCGTGCGCAGGGTGCGCACCACGGACGTCCCGGGGTCGGCACCCGTGCCCAGCTCCTCGCGGAACCTGCGCACGATCAGCAGCGCGTAGTCGATGGCCAGCCCGAGCCCGAGCGCCGTGGTGAGGTTCTGGGCGAACACCGACACCTCGGTGAACCCCGTCACGATGCGCAGCAGGGCGCCCGTGCCGAGAACCGTGGCCAGACCCACCAGGACGGGCAGCAGCGCGGCGACCAGGCCGCCGAACACCCATACCAGGACGATCAGGGTCAGCGGCAGGGCGATCAGCTCCGAGCGGGTGAGATCCTCCGCCACGGTGCTCTCGATCTCGTTCTGCACGGCGAGCGCGCCCGAGACCCGTACGGTCAGATCGCCCTGACGGCCACGGTAGTCCGGTGCCAGCCGCTCCAGTTCGGCCCTGGCGCGGTCGTCACCGCCGTCGATCCGCGCGGCGATCAGCGCCTGCCCGCCGTCACGGGAGCGCAGCTCCTCCAGTCCGGTCTGCCAGTAGGACAGGACCCCGGTGACCGAGGTCTCGAAGGCCAGCCGCTCGGCGAGCCGCACGCCCTGTGCGGCCGGCTTCCGGTCGTCGACCTGTGCCCCGGAGGGCACGGACACCAGCAGTACGACGTTCGGTTGCATCTCCGGGTAGTGCTCCTCCAGCACACGCTGGACCCGGGTGGACTCCGAGCCGGGGTCCGTGGTGCCGCCGTTGCTGAGCCGCCCGGTCAGGTCCGCGCCGAGGATGACGGCGTCGAGAATGAGGACGACGGCCGCCAGCAGGAACAGCCATGGCCGGTGCGCGATCCGGGCACCGAGAGAACGCAGCCCGAAGGACGCGCGCCCGGGCGGCTCCTGCCTCACGCCGCACGCCCCGCGGGAGCGGTGAGCACCGACACGCCCGACGCCAGCGCCGTCAGGTCGTGGTGGGAGGACCAGGCGCCGACCGCGCCGTCGGGCCGGACGTAGATCACCACAGGGCCCTGCGCGGCCAGGGAGACGAGCGACTGACCCGTCTCGACGACCCGGGCGACCGGCACCAAGTCGTCCCAGACGCCCGTGGGCCGGAGACCGGTCACCACCACCACGTCCGCCTGGTCGGCCACCGGCGAGCGGCCCACCATGTCGGCCGTCTCCTGAGCGGTGCGCTCGGCATCCGCGGAACCGGCTCCGGCCGCGACGACCAGCAGCGTGTGCCGGCCGGCCGCCAGCAGTTCGTGCAGCGACCTCGTGGACGTGCCGGAGAGTGGATGCCAGCCGGCGTCGGGCAGCCGCCCACCAGGCCGCAGCGTGGACTTCTTGTCGACGCGGGCGCCGGCCTCTCCGGCTGCGCCGCCCGCCGAGAGCCGGCCCGGCACCGCGGGGCTCGACTCCAGGCCCGGGTCCAGCTGCGCGAGTTCGGGCACCATCTTGCGGTCGAGGGCACCCGATGCCGACGCCAGCCTCAGCGCTGTGTCGCGCAGTACCCGCTTCGGTCCGGCGCGCAGCATCCACAGCTGCGTCTGCCGGTCCGAGTTGCGCAGCGCCCGTAGCGCCGCGGGGCGCCGCTCCGCCTCGTAGCTGTCGAGCAGCGCCGGGTCCGCGCCGTGCTGTACGGCCGCCAGCTTCCATCCCAGGTTGTAGGCGTCCTGCACGCCGGTGTTGAGGCCCTGCCCGCCGGCCGGGCTGTGACAGTGCGCGGCGTCACCCGCCAGGAAGAGCGGGCCGGACCTGAAAGCGCTCGCCACCTTGGTGTGCACCCGGAACGTGCTCCGCCAGCTGGTGCGCCGGATCTTCCAGCCGTCGGGACCACGGGCCGTCAGCAGCGCCTGGAGGTCGTCGTCGGACAGCGGCGACACCTCACCGGTGGCGTCCCGGTCGAAGAAGATCCGGTGCCCGCCACCCGGCAGCGGCACGACCACCAGGACACCCTCGGGAGTCAGGTGGTACTGCGCCTCGTCCTTGGGCAGGTCCCCGCTGATCTCTCCGTCGCCCAGCAGGAAGTCACGGGCGTACGTACTGCCCTCGAAGGCGATCCCCGCCGCCTCGCGCACCTTGCTGTGCGAGCCGTCCGCCCCCACCAGCCAGCGCGGTGACATCGAGGAGAGCGGGGTGGAACCAGGCGCCGAGAGGGTCGCCGAGACGGAAGCCGTGGCGCCGCCGGTGAGCTCGACGCCGACGAGGGTGGTGTTCCACTCGACGTCGCCGCCGAGCTTGCGCAGCCGCGAGTACAGCGAGGCCTCGGTGATGGACTGCGGTACGCACAGCGGGCGGGGGAAGGCCGTGCCGGCCAGCGAACCGAACCGCACCTGGCCGGCGCGCTTGCCGTTGGACCAGTAGGACGCCCCGGCGAGCGGCAGCGCGCGTTTGGTCAGGCAGTCGGCCACGTCGATGCGGCGCAGCACCTCCAGCGCGCCGCTCCACAGGATCAGGGCCTTCGGCTCGCTGGCCGGTCCGCCCCTGCGGTCGATCACCCGGCACTCCACGCCGTGCTGGAGGAGGGTGCACGCCATCGTCAGCCCGGTCGGGCCTGCTCCCGCGATCAGCACGGGTTCCTGGTTACTCATACCGGTTTCCTGACTGGATGGGTCCCGCGGGAGCGCAGCATGGCGAAGATGTGGTCGATCGCTTCGTCGGTGGTGGTGAAGGGCACGGCGAACATGCCGAGGTCCGAGGCGGTGGAGCAGTTCTCCTCGAGGTCGTCGAGAAAGAGGCACTCGTGCGACGCCGCGGGCAGCCGCTCCAGCAGTCGGCGGTAGATCTCGGGGTCGGGCTTGCGCACGCCCTCGGCCGACGAGTCGACGACGAGGTCGAAGAGTTCGTCCACGGGGAGCTGGGCCCGCCAGCGCGGTCCCCATTCGGCGACGTTGTTGGTGAGCAGAGCGGTTCGGTAGCCGTTCTGGCGCAGGGAGCGCACGAAGGAGACCATCGGCTCGTTGACGGTCCGGGCGCTGAACCACAGCTCGGCGAAGTCCCGTCCGTCAAGCAGGCCTTGGCCCCTGCCGTCCGGCAGTTCCACGAGAACGCGCTCGACCATCTCCGACTCCGTGCACCGGCCTGTCTCCAGGTCGGCCATCGGGCTGCGGCCGTGGCGGGCGGTGGCCTTCGCGAAGGCGTCCCGCAGGTCCGCCACCGGAACCCCGACGGCCGACGCGAAGGCCGCGAACGTCTCCTCCAGGGGATTGGTGAGGACTCCGCCGTAATCGACCACGACGGTGGTGATGGGCGTGGTGGTCACTGCGCCACCTCGAGACGGAACGAGGCCGCGACGCCGTCCTGCTGCACGATGTCGACCGTGACCGGGACGACGAGGGTGCCGAGCGACTCGTCCAGCCGGAACTGCTCGACCCGGGCGCGGGCCTCGGCACGCAGGTCGAGCTCGGCGAACTCCTGGAAACGGACGTCCAGCGCCGTCACTTGCAGCCCGTGCGCGGAGATGGAGTGCAGCGACGACACCGACGCCGCCGCCAGCTGCCGGGCCGCTTCCATCAGGAGGTTGCCGGGGATGTGGTCGAGCTGGTGGTCGAACAGGTGAGGGTGGGACGTGTCGGACAGCACGGTGGCGGTCAGCGTGCTCGGCCCCGTCACGACCGGCTGGGTGATCACCACGTTGTACGCGTGCCGGCGCCCCACCGTGGCGGGATCGGCGGCCACGTGCACGGGCAGCATGCCGAGCACCCCGGCGAGGGAGGCGCGACGGCGGACCCGCAGCGCGTCGTAGACCTTGCGGTTGAAGAAGGCCAGCCCGCCGCTGAAACGCAGCGCGTCCTTGCCCTCCACGGTCAGGACGCCCGAGAAGCCGATCGCCTGGACGCGGCCGTTCCGCTTGCGCTGCGGGATCACCGCGAACGAGCAGACGACTCGGGCCGGGCGGTTGCCCGTCCGGACGGCGGACAGGTCGAGCATCTGTATCTGCAGGTCACGGAAGATGAAGGCCTCGTCGAGGCCGACCTTCTCGTAGGTGTGGGCGAGAAACAGCCCACCCTGGCGGAGGACCTCCACCAGCAGGAGGAAGTCGTGGTTCTCGGACTGCTCACCCATGATGTGCGCGCGTGGCAGCTGTGCCGCCACCTCGTATGTCTCCGGCTGGTCCGGCACCGGTCGCGCGTCGGTGAGGAAGACCTCGGCTATGGCCGCACGGTGGACCGTGGCGCGGGGCACCGTGCTGTCGTATCTGAGGGCGGAACGGAGCTGGTCCTGCGGTGCTGGGCCCGTCATCGATCCTCCTGGCAGGTGAGTGAGAACGGGATCACCTTGCAGGAGGGGGTTGGAACAAGCCCTGGACGAAAGGCTGGACGAAGGACTGGGCGAAACGCTGACGGCCCTCGCCGGCATGACCGGCGGGTGGACGCGGGCCCCGGCGAGCCTCGTATGCACGGGCCGCGCGTGAGGACTGGGTCACAGTGTTCCCTGTTCCGGGTCCGCCACGGGCAGAGTTTGAGCCATCTTCCGGCCGCTTACCGGCTGGCAGAAAGCGCTTGCAGTGCATACCGTTCTGCTGTCACATGGCTTTAATTGACCGGGGGATTGCGTATGTCTGGCGTGCTGCTGCGTGAGGTCGGCTTCGAACCAAGAGACGGGTCACCTTGGCATTTCCGCCTCTTCGGCACGCTGCAGGTGACACACGCCGACAGCCCACTGGAGCTGGGCCCGCCCAAGCAACGCGCCCTGCTGGCCATGCTGTTACTGAGGCGCGGTATGGAAACCGGGATCGATCAGCTGATCGAGGCGCTCTGGGGTGAGGACTACCCGGCCTACGCCAAGAACCTGATCCAGAAGTCCGTCTCCAGCCTCCGTGGCCTGTTCGCGGCGGAAGCCTCCCCTGAGGAGGGCATAGCCCTGGAGTGGTCGGCGGGCGGCTACCGCCTGGACACCGGGAACGCGTACGTCGATCTCTACGCGTACGAAGGGCTGGCGTCGGCCGGGATCAGCGCCGCCCGCGAGGGCGAGATCCTCAAGGCGGCGGAACTGCTGGAGCGAGCCCGCGTCATGTCCACCGGACCGCTCGCCGAGGGCCTGGAGGGCCCGATGCTCCAGCGCGAACGGCTGTACCGCCAGGAGCGCTTCCTCTCCGACATGGAGGTACGCGCGGAGCTCGAACTGGAGCTGGGCAGACACCGCAACGCCGTCCCGTACCTGCACTACGCGGTGGACAAGTACCCGCTGCGCGAACGCTTCGTCTGGCTGCTGATGCTGGCCCTCTACCGCTCGGACCGAGGCAACGAGGCCCTGAAGCTGTACTCCGACCACCGCGCCCGCAGCATCGCGGAGATGGGCGCCGAACCGGGCCCGAGCCTGCGCGCACTCCATGCCCAGCTCCTCCTGCAGGACTCGGAGCTGATGGTCCTGCCGGCCCTCCAGCAGACCACCCTGCCCCGCCTCGGCACGATCCTGCCCACACTGCGCACCGACCAGCTCACCTGACCCACCACGGTCCCGGCGCCGGGCAGCCGGTCACGGCAGGGCGGCGGGTCACGGCAGGGCGGCGGGTGCGGCCCGCGGGGGCGCGGGACGGGTCGACGCGGGTGAGCACCGCCGTGTGCGGTGCAATCAGGAGGGCGGCAACTGCGTCGAGGCGGCCGTCGGGCTCCCGGGCGCCGTCCCGAGTGTCTCCGTGTTCGGCAGTCGATCAACAGCCAGCGCTTCGAAGGGCTGAACGCCTACGACGGGCCGCCCGGGTCGTATCAGTGGCGCCGGGGCGGGAACGATGACGACCGCGCAGCCCACGCCCGACTGCTATGCCCCGGTCGGTGTCTTGCGGCTGGTTGAGAGGGACCCGTCGTCAACCGCTCCAACGGACTCGCCATCGACGGTCGGCAACCGGGCGACGGCCAACGGATCGAAGGTGCCACCCAGAGGTGGGCCCGAGGACAGTCGGCACACTTCCTGAGCTCGGGCGAAGGGCGAACAGGGCCCTTTCCAGGCCCGAGCGTCGTGGCGCTTCGTGCGCCCACAGAATATTCGGCAGCAAAGTGGCAGTTCCATTGACGTGCTCTTGGCCGAAACCTATCTTCCTGTCGAAGTTACGCACGGCGTTCGACATGTCGAACGCATGGCCGTCAAAGGGGACAGCCCGTGTACCGCACCCGTTACTGGTCCACTCTCGTGGCTCCTCTGCCGGCCCTGCTTGCTCCACTCGTCACCCAGCCCGCCGCTGCGCTGTCCCCGGTCGCTGCCACGCTCAGGCGATCACTCTGGCCCCTCGCCCGTTGACCGGCCCAGCGCGACGTTCCGCGTCACGCGACAGCAGCTGCTGTCCCGCAGCACAGCGATCGCGAGCTGCCCCTTCGAACCCACCTCCCCCGATCATGGCACCCGTAGTACGACAGGAGACGCACATGGCCAGGCTCCTCGGCCGGCTGGCGGCGATATTGGTCGCCGCCTGCCTACTCTTCACCTCCCAAGCCTTGACCACACCCGAGCGGGCCGCCGCCGCTGATCCGGGCTACCTGATGGTGCACTTCACGGGGGAGGGGTCGACCAATCAGCAGATGTACCTCTCGCACAGCACGGACGGCGTGAACTGGAACGACCTCAACGGCGGCGGCATGGTTCTGCGCTCCACGGTCGGTACGAAGGGGGTGCGCGACCCCGCACTGGTGCGATCCCCCGACGGCAGCAAGTACTGGATCATCGCGACCGACCTGTGCATCGGCTGCGGGCAGACGTGGGGCTCCTCCCAGACCGATGCCAGCCGCAACCTCGTGGTGTGGGAGTCCACGGACCTGGCCACCTGGTCGCAGCCGCGGTTGCTCAACGTCGCCGGCGCGATCCCCGACGGCCGCAACGCGTGGGCGCCCGAGGCGATCTGGAACCCGGAGACCAACGACTACGTCCTGTACTGGGCGACGAACGCCACGCTGAACGGCGTGCTGAAGCACCGCATCTACTACGCCCGCACCACCGACTTCCGCACCATCACCACCCCCCAGCTCTACATCGACCGCGCCGGCACCCAGGGCATCATCGACACCCAGATCATCGAGGTGCCGTCCGGCGTCGGCAACTACCGGTACGTGCGGGCCTCCGGTGACGGCCAGATCACGCTCGAAGGCAGCAACTCGATCCTGGGGACGTGGACCAACCTCGGCAACCTCTCCGGCGTCGGCCTCACCGGCTCCCAGGTCGAAGGCCCGATGTGGATGAAGTTCAACGGCAGCAACAAGTGGGCCCTCTACCTCGACCAGTACGCCACGGGCGGCGGTTACATGCCGGTCCTGACGACCAACCCCTCCGACCCAGCCACCTACCAGAGGCAGGCGTCGGGAAGCTACAACATGGGCGGCACCAAGAAGCGCCACGGCTGGATCCTGAACATGACGGCCGCCGAGGAGAGCCGCGTGCTCGCACGCTGGCCCAACACCGCGGTCAACCGGCTCCAGTCGTTCAACTTCCAGGACCGGTACGTGCGGCACACCAACTTCGACGTGCGCATCGACCCGAACGTCAGCCCCGTCGACGACTCCCAGTTCCGGATGAGAACCGGCCTGGCGGGCACCGGCACCGTCTCCTTCGAGTCGGTGAACTTCCCCGGATACTTCCTGCGCCACACCGACTTCGACTTCTCACTGGCCTACAACGACGGCACCACCGCGTTCGCCCAGGACGCCACCTTCCGCCAGGTCGCCGGACTCGCCGACTCCACATGGTCGTCGTTCCAGTCCTACAACTACCCGGACCGGTACATCCGCCACTACGCGTACCAACTCAAGCTCGAACCGATCACCACCGTGACGGCGCGCAGCGACGCCACCTTCCGTGTGACGAGCTGACCCGCGCAGAACAGGGATGCCGGCGCCTTCACGGCGACCTCTCACCCGCCGCCCGCTCAGCTGACCGGGCAGGCGCCGGCATCCGGTGGTTTCGTAAGCGAGAGCGAGCGACGGTGAAGACCTCTCGTATTGTCCGGCGGTCGGACGAGGACGGTGAAGAGGCGGTACTGCAGGCCACCCGCATCACCCTGTGTCTGCCGGCCCAGCGAATCGGGCAGCTCAGCGAGCAGATCCAGGCCTGGGCAGTGAGGCGTCCTTCGCCGCGCTGTGCGGGGTCAGCCCTGTCGCGCGTTCCTCGGGCAGCCGGCAGGACCGTCGCCTCAACCGTGGCGGCGACCGGCAGGCCAACGCCGCCCTGCACCAGATCGTGCAGACTCGCCTGCGCTTCGACCCGCGCACCGAGGACTACCACGAACGCCGCAGCAAAGAGGGCAAGACCCGACGCGAAATCGTCCGATGCCTCAGACGCTACGCTGCCCGGGAGGTCTTCCACCTGGTCGGATCCACACACTCGTGCCCCCCGTCACAGGGGCGGTGTGAGACGACGAAGCCCCGCCGGGAAGAGCGGTACCTGTTGCAGCCGCACCAGCTATGTGCGGAGTCCCAGTACTTGGCCATCTACTCGGCAGGGCCGACATCAACGGCATCCCGCTCCCGTGTTGCCGGGCTCACCGCTGGCCGCCCGGGAGAACGCATGGTCACGCGGGTTCGTGCCTCTGGGCCTCGACAGCAACGTCGGGAGACTGCCGATATCATCGGCCGCACGCCGTTGACCAGCCCATCGGCCACTACGTTCAGGTTGTGTTCAGGCTCGGACGGGCCTCGGGCAACTTGAGCACCGGAAGCGCCAAAACTCTGGTAAAGGGGTCTGGGGCAACCGTCGGGCGCCGTGCCATCGTGCCTGCCATGACGACAGATCACCTCACTCACGACCGGCCTTCGCGCCGCGCACGACACGTGGCGAGCAAGGTGCCGGAGGTGACCGTCTACTTCTGGATCATCAAGGTGCTGACGACCGGCATGGGCGAGACGGCCTCCGACTTCCTGGCCCATGTGCTCGGCCCGATACCCGCCGTCGGCCTCGGCGGCATCGCCCTGGTGGCCGCTCTGGCGGTGCAGTTCGCGGTCCGTCGGTACGTGGCCTGGATCTACTGGACGGCGATCGTCATGGTCAGCGTGTTCGGCACGATGGCCGCCGACGTCCTGCACGTCGGTCTCGGTGTGCCGTACACGCTCTCGACGCCGTTCTTCATAGCCGTATTGGCCGCCGTCTTCGCCCTCTGGTACCGCAGTGAACGCACGCTGTCCATCCACAGCATCCACACCCGGAGCCGCGAGAGTTTCTACTGGGCCGCCGTGCTGGCCACGTTCGCGCTGGGCACCGCCGCGGGCGACCTCACCGCCACGATCGGCCTGGGTTACCTGGGCTCCGCAGTCCTGTACGCCGCCGCGATCGCCGTTCCGGCTGTCGCTCACCGCTGGAGCAGCCTGAACGCGGTGGCCGCGTTCTGGGCCGCGTACGTCATCACCCGCCCGCTCGGTGCCTCCGTCGCCGACTGGATGGCCGTCGGCCATGACCGAGGCGGACTCGACCTGGGGCTGGGGCCGGTCACGCTGTCCTGGACGGTGGCCATCCTCGGCTTCGTCGGCTATCTGGCCGCCTCTCGCAAGGACATCCAGCACGACGCCACGCTGTGACACGCGCGACGGGTTCGGATTCCGGATGACAGGGTCGTGCAGCCTGTTCTGCCCCCCCGGTACCGCCGAGCGGGGCCGCCGTCATCCGGCAGGCAGGCAGGCAGGCAGGCTGACCAAGAACCGTGCCCCGGGCGTGTGCCCGGGGTCGTACGTCACCTCGCCGCCGGTGGAGCGGGCCAGGCGTCGCGCCAGCGGCAGTCCCAGGCCCGCTCCGCCGTGTCCGTCACCGGGATGCGCGCGTTGACCGGGCTCGAAGAGCTGTCCGGCGAACGGGGGGCGGTATGCCGGGTCCGTCGTCGATGACGTCGACGCGTAAGCAGGAACTGCAGCACACAGACGGTGGCCAGTTGGGCGGGCGAGATGCCGGGGCGTCCGTCGCGCGGGTACCAGCCCGCGAAGTCCTCGTCGAACCACGGCCCGTCCAGCCGAGCATGCCCGCTGATCATGCTGGCGCACCGGAAAACTCCAAGATCCCCGACAGAGTCAAGCTCAGGACCCCGCACACCCTGAGTAGGCCCCACGTCATCCCCTGCCACGGGCCCCACGCTCGGGCGTGGGGATCGGCCGGCCCGTCAGCGACGCCTCGTCGCTTCAACCGAAACGGGGAGGCTAATGGAGGCTAATGGATCTTCTGCTGCTCCAACCACTTGAGGACATCGGTCTTCTCGTACAGAACCTTGGCATTCCTGCCACGACCCAGCTTGTACCCCTTCAGCCCAGGCTGCGAAGCTTCCCTGCAGCCCAGCTGGTGGACATGCCGAGCAGCTTTGCAGCCTCGCCGGATCAGACGACGAATCTTGCTCGACCTGATGGTCGGATGGTCGGATGGTCGAGCCCTGCTGTGGCGATCGTCACGAGGGTCTTCGGGGGGCCGCTGCGTACGCTGTTCGTGGCCGTTCGTGAGGGACACCCCGGGGGGCGTGAGGATGACCCCGGATGCCCCTCCCGGCGTCTGATGAACCGTCAGAAAAGTCAGTAGGGTGTGGAAATAGCCCTTGACCTGCAAAAACGCAGGCAGGGAGCCTACTTTTCGGGAGTACCTCGATGCTGCGCACCATGTTCAAGTCCAAGATCCATCGCGCCACCGTCACCCAGGCCGACCTGCACTACGTGGGATCGGTGACCATCGACGCCGACCTGCTCGACGCCGCCGACCTGCTGCCCGGCGAACTCGTGCACATCGTCGACATCACCAACGGGGCCCGGCTCGAGACATACGTCATCGAGGGCGAGCGCGGGTCGGGTGTCGTCGGGATCAACGGAGCGGCCGCCCACCTCGTCCACCCCGGCGATCTGGTGATCATCATCAGTTACGCTCAGGTGACCGACGCCGAGGCAGGGGCACTCGAACCCCGGGTCGTGCACGTGGACCGAGACAACCGCGTCGTGGCCCTGGGGGCCGACCCGTCCGAGCCGGTGCCGGGCTCGGACCAGGAGCGCAGCCCGCAGGCCGTGGTGGTCTGACCCCCGACTTTCGACGATCTTCGGACCAGAAGCGTGCCCATGAGCGACATCGAGATCCGCGACGACCGGGCGGCGGGCCGCCTGGAGGCGATCGGCGGCGGTTCGGGTGAAGTAGTCGGCCACGTCGAGTAGTTCGTCCTCGACTCGCCCGAGGGCGCGCTCGTCCCGGTCCACATGATCGTCGAACCGGCCCACGAGGGGAAGGGCATCGCGGGCTCCCTGGCGCGTGAGCTGTACGCCATGGCGAAGCGCGAGGGCATCGTCGTCGCCCCGCTGTGCCCGTACGTCGTCAAGTGGGCCGAACGCCACCCCGACGAGGCTCCGCCGGCCGCCCCTGAACTGCTGCGGGCGGCGAAGCAGTGGCTGGTCGCGCATCCGGGCCGGTTCTGAGCGACCGTCCGGGCCGGTTCTGAGCGACGCGGTCCGACCACTCCGGTTGAACGTCCTCGCCGGACCGGTCGCGACACCGCCGACGCCGTCCCGCCCTCGGCGAGGAGGTACGCGGGGCGCACGCCCGCAGACCCACCCGGCTCAGCCCCTTCACGCGGCGGGGTGAGTGGTGGCGCTGCCGTCGGGTACGCGGGGGAGTAGTCCAGAGCCGATGTCGACCGACTGGCCGGAGGACGCCATGACCAACCCGTACCCCGATCCCGTCCACCCGGACCCCACGCCGGGTCCCGGGCCGGGACCCACACCCGGCCCGGACCCCCAGCCCCCGCAGCCGGGCCCGACTCCGACGCCGCCCCCGCCGGGTCCGACCCCGACGCCGCCCCCGCCGGACCCGGATCCGACGCCACCCGCGCCCGGACCCACCCCGCCCCCGCACCCGAACCCGACCCCGGAGCCGTCTCCGTCCCCGATCCCCCCGGGCCCGGAGCCGGTCCCGAACCCGGAGCCGGGACCGCCCCTGTCCTGAGCCGGCACCGCCGGTCCCAGGGCCCGGCGTACAAAACAGCGGTGGACGGCCACCGGGCCGCCCACCGCCGTTCGTCGAACCTCCGTACCGCGTCTCTACTCGGAGACCTCCGACCGGTCCCCGCCCCAGAGCGTGTGGAACGACCCGTCCCGGTCGGTCCGCCGGTAGGTGTGCGCACCGAAGAAGTCCCGCTGCCCCTGCGTGAGCGCCGCGGGCAGCCGCTCCGCGCGCAGGGCGTCGTAGTAGGCGAGGGCCGCCGCGAAGCCCGGCGTCGGGACGCCCTGGCGGGTCGCGGCGATGATGACCTCACGCCAGTCGTCCTGGGCCGCGGCGATCTCCTGCGCGAACGTCTCGTCGGACAGCAGGCTCGGCAGGTCGGCCCGGGCGTCGTACGCGGCACGGATCCGGTCCAGGAAGGCCGCGCGGATGATGCAGCCGCCCCGCCAGAGCGAGGAGACCGAGCCGAGGTCGATGTCCCAGCCGTACTCCTCGCTGCCCGCGGCGATCTCGTGGAAGCCCTGCGTGTACGACACGATCTTCGAGGCGTACAGCGCCTGCTCCACCCGGTCCGCGAAGGCCCCCGCCTCGGACTCGCTCAGCGGTGACGCCTTCGGCCCGGCGAGCCCCCGCGAGGCCTGCCGCAGCGCGGCGTGCCCGGAGAGCGAGCGGGCGAAGACCGCCTCCGCGATGCCGGAGACCGGGACGCCGAGGTCGAGGGCGATCTGGACGGTCCAGCGTCCGGTGCCCTTCTGCTCGGCCTCGTCCACCACCACGTCCACGAAGGGCTTGCCGGTCGCCGCGTCCACGTGCGACAGCACCTCGGCGGTGATCTCGATCAGGTAGGAGTCGAGCCGCCCGGTGTTCCACGTACGGAAGATCTCGGCGATCTGCGCGGGCTCGTATCCGGCGACGTCGCGCAGCAGTTGGTACGCCTCGCCGATCAGCTGCATGTCGGCGTACTCGATGCCGTTGTGCACCATCTTCACGAAGTGCCCGGCGCCGTCAGGACCCACGTGCGTCACGCACGGCGCCCCGTCCGCCGCCTTCGCGGAGATCTTCTCCAGCATCGGACCGAGCGAGTCGTAGGACTCCTTCGAGCCGCCCGGCATGATGCTCGGCCCGTGCAGCGCGCCCTCCTCGCCGCCGGAGACGCCGGTGCCGACGAAGTGGATGCCCTGCTCGCGCAGTGCGCGCTCCCGGCGCCGGGTGTCCGCGAAGTGGGCGTTGCCGCCGTCGATGATCATGTCGCCGGGTTCCAGAAGCGGGGCGAACTCCTCGATCACCGCGTCGGTCGGCTCCCCGGCCTTCACCATGACGACCAGCCGCCGCGGCCGCTCCAGCGCCGCCACGAAGTCCTTGGCGGTCTCGGCCGCAACGAAGTCGCCCTCGCTCCCGAACTCCTCCACCAGCGCGTGCGTACGCGACGCCGTCCGGTTGTGCACAGCGACCGTGTAGCCGTTGCGCGCGAAGTTTCGGGCGAGGTTGCGGCCCATGACCGCGAGTCCGGTGACGCCGATCTGGGCTGAAGTGCTCATACGGTTGGCTCCCATGTAAGTCCGGAAATCAGTGGTGCCGGTCGTGCGTACCCAATACTGCCCCTCGGCCATCCTGACGCGCCCGCCCACCGATCGCACATCCGGGGTGTTTTCCGGAGGCGCGTACGCAGATACGTGTCAGGATCCTTTGTGGCTCAGTGAAGCAGGTAATCCGGCAGCACGAAGGAGCCCCTGCGGGACAGTGGATGACCGCGGGACACGCCGAGCACGAGCCGGGCCAGACGTTCGACCTCGCTCACGTAGTGCCTGGGCGAGGACACCCCGCGGAAGTCGACCTGCGGCTCTGTGGAGACGAACGGAGGGCGATCCATGTCACCCAGCAGTACGGTGACCACGCGTTTCCTGCCCAGCGCCGTGGTGTACTCCTCCGCTGCCGACGTCGAGCGCATCCAGTGCGGACTCACCACGGGGACAAGCACGTCGGAGTTGGCCAGAGCGACCTGAATCCGAGAATCCCAGTGATCGCCGACGCCGAGGTGCCACTGGTCCACCCACACACGCAGACCCAGTCGCTGGAGGTTCTCGGCGAGGGCCAGCGCCCAGTCCTGGTCTTCGTGGGCATAGGAGACGAAGACGTCGAAGCGCTCGTCAGGACTGTGCCCCGGCGCACTGAACTCGACCGGCACGGGCCCCTTGCGCAGTTGGGCGGCGATGGCACGAGCGGCTTGGGGCAGTGTGCCGTTCTCCAGATTGAAGGCCTGCAGGGTCCGGGCGACATGGGGCAGCGTGGCGAGCGCCTCGGAGGAGGTCACCACGGGCAGCGTGAGCCGCTCGGTGACCGAACTGACCGAATGGCGCAGAAAATACGTGATGTCCCGCTCTTGCTCGACCGGGGGGTGTTCGTCCGCGAGCATGACCAAGTGGCGGCACTCGTCCATGAGTAGCTGTCGCAACTCGGGAGAGGGCGGAACGTCCGGTCCGTCAATCCGCCCCGGCATCGTCGTCACACCGTTCTCGTTCAGCAACGGAATGATGTCCCGGGCCAGCCTCTGGGTCGTCCGGCTGTAGCTGATGAAGACGTCCGCCTCGTACGTCCGCCGTGCTGCCTGCACCGCGCTGTCGACGTAGGAGTCACGGTTCTCGATCAACAGACGTCCGTCTTCCAGGCGACGGGCGAGGAGCGCGGCGAGCGAAGCGATGCTGTAGGTGACCTGCTCGGGGTTGCGATGGCTTTCGGTGAGGGCGGGAAGCGACTCGCCGAAGGACCAGATGGGGAAGTAGGGGATGGTGATCCGCTGCAGCAGTTCAGCCGCAGTGCTTCCTCGCGGAGCCCAGTCCCTGAGGCGCGGTTCCATCCGCTCGGCCAGCGTCCGGCGCCAGGTCTCGCCCTGTTCGTACTCGGGCTGTGCGTCGAACCTGCTCAGCAGCGGCACGGTCAGCAGGCGCGGCCGGTCGTAGGGGAGACCGTCCCTGGCCTTCATGGCGCGGTCGACGATGTCCAGGACGCCGTCCACGTTCTGCTGGTTCGCGGTGAAGGCGAAGACGAGCACGTCGGGGACCTGCGCGGTGCAGATGCCTCCGGAGTCGGTGATGCCGGTGCGGCTGTCGACGAGGACGACGTCGTAGTGGTTCATCCACTCCGCTCGCCACGATTCGAGGGTCTCCCCGAAATCGTGGTCGGCGTACAGGTTCTCCCAGTCGACTTCCTGAAGGCGGGAGATGTAGGTCTCGTCCTGTCTGCCGGCCGGGATCAGATCCAGCCGTACGCCTTCGGGGAGGCTGACCGCGGTGCGATGCTCCATGGCGAGGGACGGGCGGGTGGGTGCGTCGCGGGCTTCCTCGACCATTTCCAACAGCCCTGCCCGGGGCGGGGACTCCAGGTACGGGTCGAAGAAGTACGAGAGTCCCGGCGCCTCGAGATCCCAGTCGACGCACAGCACCCGATAACCCCAACGAGCCAGGAGAACCGCCGTGTTGGCGAGAGCGAAGCTGCGGCCCACTCCACCCTTGTACGAGTAGAACGTGACGATCTGGCCGGTCTCCATCAGGCACCGAACCGTGGGAGCGGGGCAGGCCGGGCTTGGGCCACCGGTGGCATCTTGGTCGGCCAGTCGCCACACCACTCGGGTACTTGCGCCAGGCGTTGGCGAATGTCTCCCGCGAGGCGCTGCACCTCTTGATGGAAGTCCGCGTACGACTCGGAGTCCCGGTACTTGAGGTGAGGCACGCTGTAGTTCTTGAACGCGTTGTCGAGCTGTCGGCGGTGTACCTCCGCCGGGAAGTTCTCACCGTCCGCGAACACGACAGGGAAGATGAGGCCCTGGCGTTGTGTCAGCCTTTCCCGCTCCTCCATCGTTCCCCACTCGGCCGCGCACCACTCCGAGTGGAAGTACGGAGCGGACAGGACGGGAACCAGCAGCCGACTCCTGCGCAGTGATCCCACGAGCTCGTCGGGCCATGGGATACCGATCTTGTCGTTGAGATGGCGATCGATGAAGATCTCGACCTTCCCGATCTCGTCCTCCAGGCAGCCCTTGAGGATGGGGAAGAAGTGATTCCAGACCCATTCCCTGACGTGTCCCGCGCTTCTTCGGTAACTGATGAACACGTCGAACTCGTAGTCCATCGCTGCCCCATTCCCCGTGTCCAGGAATCTGCCTGAACACGACTCCGCCCCTGGTGGAACGGAGTGTAGCCGCCTGATGACTGGTCAACTCCACTTTGCGTGGACCACCTTGAACGAGTTCCCGCCCCACGGAGGTAAAGGAAGCGGCCGATTGCCGTCTTGTCATGGCCTGTTCGCAGCGCTTACTTTTGCCCCTCCTGACGCATGTCGAGGGGGGCTTCTTCATGGCCGTACGCGGCCGGCACCGCCGGTATCAGCCGAACAGGATCAACCGCGCCTCGCTCACCGTCACGGCGGGCGGCGCCGGGATGGCGATGCCGCTCATCGGGGCCGGGGCCGCGCAGGCCGCCGACGTGGACACCTGGAACAAGGTCGCCGCGTGCGAGTCGAGCAACGACTGGAACATCAACACCGGCAACGGCTACTACGGCGGACTGCAGTTCACCCGGTCCACCTGGGAGGCGTACGGCGGCACGCGGTACGCGCCGAGGGCGGATCTGGCCACCAAGGACCAGCAGATCGCCGTGGCGGAGAAGGTGCTGGACGGGCAGGGGCCCGGAGCCTGGCCGACGTGCTCGGTGCGGGCCGGGCTGACGCGGGGCGGCGACACCCCGGACATCCGTCCCGCCGGGACCGGCGACAGCACCCCGAAGAAGTCGGGCAGCGGCTCCGCGGCGGACGTGCAGCCGCAGACCACGCCCCAGTCCCGGGCCGGGACCGCCGAGATGTACACGGTGGTCCGCGGCGACTCGCTCTCCGAGATCGCCGACGCCGAGCGCGTCCCGGGCGGTTGGCGCGGGCTGTACACGGCCAACCGGAAGACCATCGGCTCGGATCCCGACCTGATCGTGCCCGGCCAGCGGCTGAAGCTGCGCGGCCAGGAGGCCGCCGGCACCACCACGACCACGCAGTCCGGCAGCGGCAGGTCCACCAGCGAGAAGGCCTCTTCGAGCACCCAGAGCACCCAGGACACTCAGAACACCCAGGACACTGAAGACAAGGCCACGACCGGCCATTCCCTGGTCTCCCCGGTGAACGCCACCCTGGGCACGCCCTACCGCAAGACGGGTTCCTCCTGGTCGAAGGGCTACCACACCGGCGTCGACTTCGCCGTGCCCACCGGCACGTCCGTGAAGGCGGTCGCGGCCGGCAAGGTCGTCACCTCCGGGTGGGGCGGTTCGTTCGGGTACCAGGTGGTGATCCGGCACTCCGACGGCCGCTACACCCAGTACGCGCATCTGTCGGCGATCTCCGTGAAGGCCGGGCAGACGGTGGGCGGCGGTCAGCGCCTCGGGCGTTCGGGCTCCACCGGCAACAGCACGGGCCCGCATCTGCACTTCGAGGTGCGGACGGGGCCCGGCTTCGGAACGGACATCGACCCGGTGGCCTATCTGAGGGCCGGGGGCGTCAGGATCTGACGCGGGTCCGGCGCCGGCCCCGGCCGCGCACCGACAGCGGAATGAACGGGCCGCCGTAGAAGGGACCGTAGAGATACGGCGGTACATCGGTCACCGACGGCTCCGCGTCCTTGGGGGCGTCCTGCCGGACGGGCGGGACGCTCTCCAGTGCCGGTGGTGTGCTGTCCGGCACCGGCGGGACGCTCTTCAGCACCGACGGCGACACAGGGGCCGGAACGAGCACGCTCTCCGGGATCGCGGCAGCCACCGGTGCCGGGGCGGGCACGGGTTCCTGAACCGCCGTGGTCGACGGGGTCGGGACGAGCACGCCCTCCCGCACCCCCGGCTGCTCGGGCACCCGCGCCGACGGTCCCTCGGCAGGGACCGGCTCGGCAAGCGGTGCCACCGGCTGGGCCGCGGGCTGGGGCTGCGGCTCCACGGGCTCCGCGTGCGTACGCTCCATCCGCTCCGTCGTCAGCAGGATCAGGCCGCCCGCCGCGACCACACCGCAGCTCAGCGCGAGGGCGGTGCCCGTCGTGCCGTAGCGGAAGGTTTCTCCGAACATCGTGATGCCGACCGCGGCCGCCGCCACCGGGTTCACGACCGTGAGCGTGGCCAGCGGGGCCGCGAGGCCCGCGCCGCGGTAGGAGGCCTGGGAGAGCAGCATGCCGGCCGTGGCCAGGACGCCGATCACGGCCAGGGACGGCACGTCGGCCGTGGAGACGCCGCCCGTCCAGTCGACGGCGACGGTCTTCGTGAACACCGAGGACATGCCGAACGCTATGCCGGACGCCACGGCGAGCAGGATGCTGCGCACCGCCGGGTGCCGGTGTGCGGCCCGGCCGGCGATCATCAGCGTGATCACCGCACCGGCGGTGACGACGGCCACGCCCACCCGCTGCGTGGTGTCCAGCGACTGCGCGTCGGACGCGCCCACCAGGGAGAGCAGACCGGCGAGACCGACCGTGGCCATTATCGCGCCGCGCCACGCCGTCGCGCCGGCCTTGCGGCCGACGAACAGTGCGGCCATGGGCAGGGCGAAGACGATGGTCAGCGCGCCCAGCGGCTGGACCAGGCTCAGCGGGCCGTAGGCGAGTGCCACCACGTGCAGCAGTGCGCCCAGGCCGTTCAGCGCGACCGCCGCCCACCAGATGGGCCGGCGCAGCGGTGCGTACTGCTGACCGGGGGAGGACACCGCCACCTGCTCCTGGACGATCGCTCCGCCCGCATACGCCACGGCGGAGACGAACGACAGCAGCACGGACAACGCGAGGGCACTCATGAGCGACTCCTCTGCGTGAGGCGGGGGCGCTGGGCCCGGCGCTGCGTACGGTCGGCTTCCATAACCAATACGATCCCGCGAAAATTTCTTCCCGTCGTCGTACCTGAGCAGGCAATGGGTCCTACTGCCGATGGAGTACGAATCGGTCGCCATCATCCCCAAGGTGGGTGACCCGGGGCGGACCCCTAGTGGTCGCAGCCCCTAGAAGCCTTGGTACTACTGCTGTTCGTGGACCTCGACCCCGATCTCGCCGCGTTGCGCCCGCTCGGCGGCTTCTTCGCCCTGCGCACCGCACTAAACCCGGCAGGAGCCCCGCAGGCCTCCCTGCCCACGCTCGCGCAGGCGTACGCGAAGGGTTCGGCGGATGTTTACGGCAATCCTATGACTTTTCGTGTACGGAAAGTAGGGGAGGTCCTTCGCTCTCCCGAGGTGCGGATCGCCGCCTCGGTCGCCCAGCAGGGACTCGCTGCCCGCCTGTGGTCGGTGGCCCTCGGCTGCGCCGCCCTCTACGACCGGATCCCCGACCTCGACCCCCGGCTGCTGCACTGGGATCCCGACGGCAGCGCCCCCGACGACCTGTGGCTGTCCGCCGTACGACCGCTGCCCGCGGACGCCGAGACCCTCACCGACGTCGTACTG
Source organism: Streptomyces sp. a15 (assembly GCF_059026085.1). Taxonomy (NCBI): domain Bacteria; kingdom Bacillati; phylum Actinomycetota; class Actinomycetes; order Kitasatosporales; family Streptomycetaceae; genus Streptomyces; species Streptomyces sp. A15. Next base: position 61,207 of record NZ_JBWLKM010000029.1, read on the forward strand.
CACGCCCACCTGCGGCCACTGACCGAGCACCTGCACTCCCGTTACCGAGTCGCCGAAGGCCTGCTGTGGGGCAACGCCGCCTCCGCGCTGGCGGGCGCCGCCCGGCAGCTGGACGGCTGGGCGCGAGTTCACGGCCGTACGGACGTGGCCGCCCGAGCCCGTGCCCGCACCGCGGAACTCCTCGCCCACCCCCTCCTCGCGGGCACCGGCATCCTCACCGGAACCGCCTTCCGGCGGCGCAGCTGCTGCCTCTACTACCGTGTGCCCGGCGGAGGCGTCTGCGGTGACTGTTGCTTCACACGACCCCCGCGGTCTTCCCCGCGCGCCGCATCTGGGTGACCATGAAGGCAAGCAGCCGCTGAGACAGGGGGTTCCGGGTGCGAGTGGGCCTGTTGACCCGGGAGTACCCGCCGGACGTGTACGGCGGTGCGGGTGTTCATGTCGAGTTCCTCGCCCGGGAGTTGAGGTCCCTCGTCGACCTTGACGTGCACTGCTGGGGGGAGGGCCGCGCGGAGGGCGTGATCCGCCACCGCCCCTGGTCCGCGCTGGACACCGCCAACGACGCGCTGCGCACCTTCTCGGTGGACCTCGCGATGACCGCCGGCCTCGAAGGCCGCGAACTCGTCCACTCCCACACCTGGTACGCCAACCTCGCCGGCCACCTCGGCAAGCTCCTGTACGGCATCCCGCACGTGATGACCGCCCACTCGTTGGAGCCCCTGCGCCCCTGGAAGGCCGAGCAACTCGGCGGCGGATACGCCCTGTCCAGCTGGGCGGAGCGCACCGCGATCGAGGCCGCCGACGGGGTGATCGCGGTGTCCGGCGCCATGCGCGAGGACATCCTCGGCTGCTATCCGGCGCTGGATCCGGCCAAGGTCCACATCGTGCACAACGGCATCGACACCACCCTCTACCGACCCGACCACGGCACCGACGTCCTGCGCCGCATCGGCCTCGACCCGGACCGCCCGTACGTCCTGTTCGTCGGCCGCATCACCCGCCAGAAGGGCGTCCCGCATCTGCTGCGCGCGGTCCGGGACATCGACCCGGCCGCGCAGGTCGTGCTGTGCGCCGGCGCCCCCGACACCCCCGAGATCGACCAGGAGTTCCGCGAGCTCTTCCAGGAGCTGAGCCGGGTCCGCGAGGGCGTGCACTGGATCCCGCAGATGCTGCCGCGCCCCGAGGTGATCCAACTCCTCACGCACGCGGCGGTGTTCGTCTGCCCTTCGGTGTACGAGCCCCTCGGCATCGTCAATCTGGAGGCGATGGCGTGCGGAACCCCCGTCGTGGCCTCCCGGGTCGGCGGCATTCCCGAAGTCGTGGACGACGGGAAGACAGGGATACTCGTCCCGGTCGACGACGACTTCGAGACGGGCCTCGCGCGGGCGCTGGATTCGGTCCTCGGTGACCCGGCGGCCGCGCGGGACATGGGTGAGGCCGGACGGCAGCGAGCGGTGGGCGAGTTCGGCTGGGACGCGGTCGCCCGGCGTACCGTCCGGCTCTACGAGGAGATCCTCAAGCCGGATTAGTGCGACAGGAGTTCCTCGAACAGGCGTAGCGCGACCTGCCCAGGGGCAGGAATGGATCAACCAGGTGAGGGGAGCGGCCATGCGTCGTGGTGGTCCTTCGGTGCTCGGCATCGTGCTGGCGGGCGGAGAGGGCAAACGCCTGATGCCCCTGACCGCGGACCGCGCGAAACCTGCGGTCACCTTCGGCGGCACATACCGCCTGGTCGACTTCGTGCTGTCCAACCTCGTCAACGGCGACATCCTGCGCATCTGCGTCCTCACGCAGTACAAGTCGCACTCGCTGGACCGGCACATCACCACCACCTGGCGGATGTCCAGCCTGCTCGGCAACTACATCACGCCGGTTCCGGCACAGCAGCGTCTCGGCCCCCGCTGGTACCTGGGCAGCGCCGACGCGATCCTGCAGTCCCTGAACCTCATCTACGACGAACGTCCTGAGTACGTGGCCGTCTTCGGCGCCGACCACGTCTACCGCATGGACCCGCGGCAGATGCTCGCCCAGCACATCGAGGGCGGCGCGGGCGTGACGGTGGCCGGCATCCGCGTACCGCGCTCCGAGTCGCCGTCCTTCGGTGTGATCACGCCGGGCTCGGACGGCCAGACGGTGGAGCGCTTCCTGGAGAAGCCCCTCGACCCGCCGGGCCTGGCCGACGACCCCGAGTGCGTGTTCGCCTCGATGGGCAACTACATCTTCACCACCAAGGCCCTCATCGAGGCGCTCCAGCGGGACGCCGAGGACGTCAACTCGGTGCACGACATGGGCGGCTCGATCCTGCCCCAGCTGACCGACCGCGGCGAGGCCCAGCTCTACGACTTCAGCGCCAACCACGTGCCCGGCGAGACCACCCGCGACCAGGGCTACTGGCGGGACGTCGGCACGCTCGACGCGTACTACGACGCCCACATGGACCTCATCGCCGAGCGCCCCACCTTCAACCTCTACAACCGCAGCTGGCCCATCTACACCCACTCCGGCCAGCTCTCCCCGGCCCGCTTCAACGCCGGCGGCATCGCCAGCGAGTCCATCATCAGCTCGGGCTGCCTGATCCGCGGCCAGGTCACGCGCTCGGTGCTCTCGCCGGGTGTCGTGGTCGACCCGGGAGCCGTCGTCCAGGGCTCGGTGCTGCACGACAACGTGCACATCGGGCGGGGCGCGGTGGTGCGCGGTGCCGTCCTGGACAAGAACGTCGAGGTGCCGCCCGGCGCGACCATCGGCGTGAACCCGGAGCGGGACGCCGAGCTGTACACGGTCTCCAAGGGCGGAGTGATCGCGTTGGGCAAGGGCCAGCGGGTGCCGTAGAGCCTCTTGCGTCGTCGGCGACGTCCACACGCGGATCGCGGACGTCGAGGGTGAGCTGAACGGGTTGTCGACGTATGACCGGAAGGCCCTGAAGCCTGCGCTGATTGACCCCATACGCCACACCGGTCCCGCCTCTCTCATGGAGGCGGGACTTAATCCGTTGTTAACTGTGCGTAGCTTGATCGTACTTGACCGTAATCGCTTCTGGGCGGTTGACTGCTGACTCACCCTTCGTCGACGCGAGGCAAGCCATTGACTTCTGACCTGCTCGCACCTCTCGACCTGGCGTTCTGGAACATGGAATCCGCCGAGCACCCCATGCACCTGGGCGCCCTCGGTGTCTTCACGGCACACTCGCCCACCGCCGGCGCCCACGCGGCCGATCTGCTGGCCGCCCGGGCCGCCGCGGTGCCCGGACTGCGGATGCGGATCCGGGACGTGTGGCCGCTGGGCTTCCCCGGGGCCTTCGGCGGCGCGGCGCGGGAGCCCGCTCCGGACTTCGACCCGCTCGCCCACGTCACCCTGCACGCCCCCACCGCGGACTTCCAGGCCGAGGCCGGCCGGCTGATGCAGCGGCCGCTGGAGCGCGAGCGGCCCCCCTGGGAGGCGCATGTGCTCCCCGGGGAGGACGGCGTCTCGTTCGCCGTGCTGTTCAAGTTCCACCACGCCCTGGCCGACGGCCTGCGCGCGCTGACGCTCGCCGCCGCGATCCTGGACCCGATGGACGTGCCGGCCCGCCGTCCCCGCCCTCTTGAGCCGCCCCGCGGCCTCCTCCCGGACGTCCGCAGACTGCCGGGGCTGGTGCGCGGCGCCCTGTCCGACGTGGGCCGGGCCCTCGACATCGGCGCCTCGGTCGCCCGCTCCACCCTGGACGTGCGCACGTCCGCCGCCCTCACCGCCCGGTCCACCGGCACCCGCCGCACCGCCGGGGTGGTCGTCGACATCGACGACGTGCACCGCGTCCGCAAGGCCGTCGGTGGCACCGTCAACGACGTCCTGATCGCCGTCGTCGCGGGCGCCCTGCGCCGCTGGCTGGACGAGCGCGGCGACGGCAGCGAGGGCGTGGCGCCCCGCGCCCTGATCCCCGTGTCCAGGCGCCGCCCGCGCACCGCCCACCCACAGGGCAACCGGCTCTCCGGGTACCTGATGCGGCTTCCCGTCGCGGACCCGGACCCGCTCGGCCGCCTTGCCACGGTCCGTACGGCCATGGACCGCAACAAGGACGCCGGACCCAACCGGGGTGCCGGAGCCGTCGCCCTGCTCGCCGACCACGTCCCGGCGCTCGGCCACCGGCTCGGCGGCCCCTTCGTGAGTCAGGCCGCCCGGCTCTGGTTCGACATCCTGGTCACCAGCGTGCCCCTGCCGGGCATCGGCCTGAAGCTCGGCGGCAACCCCGTCACCGAGGTCTTTCCCTTCGCCCCGCTGGCCCGCGGGCAGTCCCTCGCGGTCGCCATCTCGACGTACCGCGGGCGCGTGCACTACGGGCTCGTCGCCGACGCCGAGGCCGTACCGGATCTCGACCGGCTGGCCCTCGCCGTGACCGAGGAGGTGCAGACGCTGATCACCGCCTGCGACCCATGATCGTCGCGGGTTTGGTGCTATGGCCCGGCGCTCCGTAAAATGCCCTGTTCGAAAGCGGTCGTCGTCGGAGCGCCGCGCGAAACACCCAGGGAACGGCAGCGGCCATGACGGTGACAGACAACGGCTCGGCGACCACGGACGAGATCGTCTACGGTCCCGGCATCGACCCGGAGCGGCTCGCCGTCTGCCTCAGCGTGCTCGAGGAGCTCGACAAGCTGGACGTCGACCACCCCGACGCGATCACCGTGCGCCGGGCCACCGCGGGCATCTACCGCAACGTCAAGCAGCGCCGCCGCCAGGAGCGCCGGGCCGCCAAGACCGCGCACGACAAGGCGGTCACGGAGGCCACGGCGACCGGCTCCGCCCAGCGCATCGACGACGAGACGGAGGGCATCCTGCCGTCGTCGGCCACCGGGGAGGGGAAGATCGCGGGGATACTCCAGCGCCCGCGCTCCTGCTACACCTGCAAGGCCCGGTACGTGGAGGTCGACTACTTCTACCACCAGCTCTGTCCCGACTGCGCCGGCCTCAACCGTGCCAAGCGCGACGCCCGCGCCGACCTCACCGGCAAGCGCGCCCTGCTCACCGGCGGCCGCGCCAAGATCGGCATGTACATCGCGCTGCGGCTGCTGCGCGACGGCGCGCACACGACGATCACCACGCGCTTCCCGAAGGACGCCATCCGCCGCTTCAAGGCCATGGACGACTCGGGGGACTGGATGCACCGCCTGGAGGTCGTCGGCATCGACCTGCGCGACCCGGCGCAGGCCGTGGCCCTCGCCGACCAGGTCGCCGAGGCCGGCCCCCTCGACATCCTCATCAACAACGCGACGCAGACCGTGCGCCGCCTGCCCTCCGCCTACGCCGCCCTGGTCGAGGGCGAGAGCGCTCCGCTGCCGGCCGGTGAGCTGCCCGCCCACCACGTCATCGGCGCCTTCGGCTCCGGCGCGGTCAGTGATCTCGCCGGACCGGCCGCCCTGCCCGAGGGAATCTCCGGCATGGACGCGCAGCAGGTCGCCGACCTCGCCCTGGTCGCGGGCAACGCCAGCGTCGCCCGGCACCTCGACGGCACCGCCATCGACGCGGGCGGGCTCGTCCCCGACGTCGTCGACAGCAACACCTGGGTGCAGACGATCGAGCAGATCTCCCCGGTGGAGCTCCTCGAGACCCAGCTGTGCAACTACACCGCGCCGTTCATCCTGATCAGCAAGCTTCGCCCGGTCATGGCCGCCGCCGCCACGAAGGCGACCAGCGGTCGCGCGCACATCGTGAACGTCTCGGCGATGGAAGGCGTTTTCGGCCGCGGTTACAAGGGCGCCGGCCACCCGAACACGAACGCCGCCAAGGCCGCGATGAACATGGTGACGCGGACCAGCGCCCAGGAGATGTTCCAGACCGACGGCATCCTCATGACCTCGGTCGACACCGGCTGGATCACCGACGAGCGCCCCCACTACGACAAGCTGCGCCTCGCCGAGGAGGGCTTCCACGCCCCGCTCGACCTGGTCGACGGAGCGGCCCGTGTATACGACCCGATCGTCCGCGGCGAGGAGGGCGAGGACGTGTACGGCGTCTTCCTGAAGGACTACGCGCCGGGCAAGTGGTAGGACACTGATCCGCCGGCCTACGGTGGGACGCGCGCCGGTGCCCGGTGCGATGGTCACGCGTACTTCACGGTTTCGACTCCTTGCAGGCCCGCCCTCGGACCTGTTCGCCCTGTCCGGGGCGAGCGCGTAGCCGCCTTGACCGCGGGCACCCGTGCTCACCGTGCGGTGCTCAGCGGTGTCCGCGCAGCCGTTCGTGCACCGTGTACGGCGCCGACGTGT
>NZ_JBWLKM010000029.1:67542-102477 GCF_059026085.1 Streptomyces sp. a15
CGTGCTCACCGTGCGGTGCTCAGCGGTGTCCGCGCAGCCGTTCGTGCACCGTGTACGGCGCCGACGTGTACGCGGCCCGCACCCGCGTCCCCCCGTCCACCAGCAGGTCCGCCCCGGTCACCCACTGAGCGGCGTCCGATGCCAGCCACACCACTGCCCGCGCCACGTCCTCCGGCTCGCCGATCCGCCCGAGCGGCAGCCCTGCGGCCACGTCGCGCTCGCCCGGTTCCCAGACGAATCGAGCCATTTCCGTGCGGACGAGGCCGGGGGAGACGGAGTTGACCCGTACCTTCGGCGCCAGTTCGCCCGCGAGCTGCCGGGTCAGGTGGAGGAGGGCCGCCTTGCTGGTGCCGTAGGCCCCGACGCTCGGCCCGACATGCCCGGCGCCCTCCGTGCAGACGTTCACCACCGCGCCGCCGTGCTCGCCCATCCAGGCCCGCCAGGCGCACCGCACCAGCCGCAGCGGCGCCTCGACGTTGACCGTGAACGCCTGGCGCCAGGCGTCCGGATCGGCCTCCATGAGCGGTCCGTACGGCTGGTTGGTCGCCGCGTTGTTGACCAGCACGTCGAGCCGCCCGAACTCCCGCAGGACCAGCTCCGTGACCTGCGAGAGGTGGGCCGGGTCGGCGACGCTGCCCGCCAAGCCGATGCCGCCCAGCTCCCCGGCGGTCCGTCGCACGTCGTCGGCATCCCGGGCGGTCACGCACACCAGCGCCCCGGCGCCGGCCAACTGCCCCGCGACGGCCCGCCCGATGCCGCGCGTGGCGCCGGTGACGATCGCGGCCCTGCCCTCAAGTCCGTACGACGACGTCATCGGCGTACCGTCTCATGACGGACCGTCAGTCGACAGCCCCGAGACGGGAGTTGCGCGCCGCCACCAGCTCCAGCACGGTGCGCCAGTCCTCCAGTACGCCCGCGTCGAACCCGGCGAACCAGCCCTCCTCGTCGGCCTGGCGCAGGCGCAGCAGGTCGTCGTCGGTGGGAGCGTCGCCCGTGGCGTGTCCGCGGACGAGGGCGAAGACGCGTTCGCCGAGCAGGGCGCGGACCGCGTCGGCGGCGCAGTCCGCCTGCGCGGTCTCGTCGCCCGGCCGCAGCAGCGGGCCGATCGCCTGCACCAGGCCCGCCACCTGGAGCTCCTTGTCGGCGGGCCGGGTGCGGCGCAGCAGGGCGGCGGTCCGCAGCGCGTGTTGGTGGAGGTCGACTCGGCCGCCGCCGAGAGGGGGCGTGGCCCACGCGCCCCGGCAGGCGTTCAGCAGATCCATCAGCTCTTCGACACTGCGCAGCTCCATGCGCCAGTCCTCCCGCCGGACAAGCCGTATGGTCCGCCAGCAGATCATGGCCGGCTTGCGAATCGGCCAACGGGATCTGAACTGCGTCGCCTGTTCGGCGGCGTAGGCCATACGGGGGAGTCCCAAACGGTGCATGATGTTACGAACAGGCACATATCATGCCTGGTCGAACACGGGACGACTCCGGATAGTTACCCTTTGTTTTCAGCCCTATCGAGCGGCCGCCCGCTCATTTGGTTAATCTGTAGGCGACGGACGGCAGCACGGGGTCCTACCCACACCCAAGGTCCGTCATGGGACACGCCCGTTCACCACGGCTTGATCTCGTACGACCAACCGGCGCCACCGCGTCCGAACTGCTTCCAGCCACACCCGAGCGGGCGCCGAGGACCAGGCCTTTGACTGGCAGGCATGCCCCGAGGGTGACCCGACACATAAGGAGTGCGCGGTGACACCGGAGAAGACGAATCGCGAGCAACGCCCCAAGGAACGCCCGGAGCGTGCGGGCCGCCGGCCCGGAGAGCTCGGCAGCCTCGACGTGTGGGCCCGGTCCGCCCCCATCCGCCTGGCCGGTTACGAGGACGACCTCGCCGAGCCCCACATCCTGCCCAGCGTGGACTGACCGACCGGGACAGGACCCGTCGCGATCGCCGAAGGCATGGGCGTGCGAAACTCACGCCCATGCTGATCAGAGAAGCCGTGGCCGAGGACTGGCCACGGATCTGGCCTTTCTGGCACCGGATCGTCGCCGTCGGCGAGACCTACACCTGGGACCCGGACACCTCCGAAGAGGCGGCCCGCGCCCTGTGGATGGCCCCGGCCAAACGCGTCTACGTCGTCGAGGACGACACCGGCGCCCTCGTCGCCTCCGCCTACCTCACCCCCAACTACGGCGGCCCCGCCGCCCGCATCGCCAACGCGGGCTTCATGGTCGACCCCGACCAGGGCGGCCGGGGCTTCGGCCGCGCCCTCGCCGAGCACATCCTGGGCGCGGCGAAGGCCGAGGGTTATCGGGGCATGGTGTTCAACGCCGTCGTCGAGACCAACCCGGCCGTGAAGCTGTGGACCTCCTTCGGCTTCACGATCCTCGGCACCGTCCCGGACGCCTACGAACACCCCCGGCACGGGCGCGTGGGCCTGCACATCATGTACAAGGCCCTCTAGCGCGCCTCTACTCCAGAGGTGCCGTCCGCTGCCACGGGTGCCGCTCCTCCAGTTGCTCCGCCACCGCGAGCAGATCCGCCTCCGACCCCTGCAGCCCCACGAGCTGTACGGCGCAGGGGGCGCCGGAGGGCAGCGTCCCGAAGGGGACCGACATAGCCGGCCAGCCGGTCAGGTTCCACGGCGGGGTCAGCGGCGAGTAGTTCGTGTTCGCCAGGACGTTGCGCAGCCAGCCCCGCTCGTGCCAGGCCGCGGCCTGCGGGGAGCGGCGGGCGAGCGCCGGGGTGAGCAGCACGTCGTACTCGCCGAAGAACGGCTCCAGGCGCCGGCGCAGCGCCTGACGCGCCTCGCCGGACCGGACGGTGTTCACGAAGCGGCGGCCCACGGCCGCGTGCACCCGGGTGCGCCGCGTCAGCAGCCGTCGGTCGAGGCTCTCCGCGTCCACCGCGGTGCCGGCCGTCCAGTGGGCGAGCGAGGTGAGGCTCAGCGACAGGGGATACGGCGGATCGGCCCGGCGGACCCTGTGACCTGCCTTCATGAGCAGCTCCGCCGCCTCCCGCACCGCGGTCGTATACGGCCTGGTGACGGCGACGCCGGCGATCGGGCTGCGCAGGGAGACGGCGACCCGGTGGGTGGCGGACGGGTCCTTCCGTACGACGTCGGTGTCCGCGAGGACCGACAGCAGCAGGCGCGCGTCCTCGACCGTCGTGGCGAGGGGCCCGTTCTCGGACATGCCGAACCAGGTGCTGGTGCCCGCCGGGACCACTCCGGGGCCCGGCTTGATGGTGACCAGGCCGCAGTTGGCCGCGGGTATGCGCAGGGAGCCCATGCCGTCGTTGCCCAGTGCGATCGGCACCAGGCCGGCGGCGACCGCGGCCGCGCTGCCCCCGGACGAGCCCCCCGCGGTGCGCGAGGTGTCCCACGGGTTGCGGGCCATGCCGTGGACGCCCTCCGAGGTGCCGAAGACGCACAGTTCCGGCACGTTGGTCAGCCCCACGACCACCGCACCCGCCGCCCGCAGCCGGGCCACGGTGACATGGTCCTCAGTGGCGGGCGTCTCGGGTGTCGCCGCGGAGCCGACGCGCATCGTCTCGCCGCGCACGGCGAGGTTGTCCTTGATCGCCACGGGTACGCCCGCCAGGGGCAGTTCGCCCAGGTCGCCCCGCGCGGCCACCTCGTCGGCCTCGGCGAGCGCCGCCTCGGCCCGGACCACCCGGAACGCCCCGACGCGACCGTCGAGCCGCTCGATCCGGGCGAGGTGCTCGGCCACCACCTCCCGGGGAGTGGCGCGCTTCTCGCGTACGGCGGCGGCGATCTCGGCGGCGGTCCGGCCGACCCAGTTGGTCACGGGCGCTCCTTGGGAGGCTACTGGTGGGTACGTATGGAGAACTCTGCCCGGGACCGGACGCCGCGTCGAGAGCGTTCGCGCTTGGACATTCGGAACGGTCTTCTTGGACTTTTCGCGGTCCGGCGGTCGACTCCGGCGACCGACCCGGCAGGTCATCCGATCAATGGCCCAACTTCCGTGCCATCGAGCCCCATTGACAGGCCGAGAGGGCAAGCCAATCATCAGGCCTCCGATGAATGGGAGTCGCTGATGAGAAAACGGCTGAGACTGGTCGGCGTCATGGCGGTGCTGATGGTGCTCCTGGCACCGGTTCCGGCCCTCGCGCGGCAGGAGCAGGCTCCGCCGGTCACCGTGCCCGCCCTCTCCGACTGGACGCCCGTCTCCGGCAGCTACGTCTTCCGGCCGGGTTCCCGTCTGGTCGCGGACAGCCCGGCCGAACGCCGCGTCGCCGGCACCCTGGCCGACGACCTCAGGGCGGCGGGCCACGGCCGGGTCCCGGTGGTGACCGGCGGCGCCCGCGCCGGTGACATCGTTATCGACGTACGGTCGGGCCGGGCGGCGCTCGGTGACGAGGGCTACGAACTCCGTGCGGGGGAGCGGCTGTCGGTGACCGGCGCGACGGAGACCGGCGCCTTCTACGGCACTTGGACCCTGCTCCAGCTCCTCGCGCAGGGCGACCGGATCCCCGCGGGACGCACCGTCGACGTGCCCCGCTACAAGGAACGCGGCGTCGGCGTCTGCGCCTGCTACATCAACATCTCGCTGCCCTGGCTGGAGAACCTCGTCCGGGAGATGGCGTACCACAAGCTCAACCAGCTGCTCCTCGAACTGAAGGTGAAGAGCGACGCCCACCCCGAGGCCAACACCTGGGGTTACTACACCAAGGACGAGATCCGCCGCCTCGTGGCCCTCGGCGAGCGGTACCACGTGGAGATCATCCCCGAGATCAACTCCCCGGGGCACATGGACCCGTGGATAGAGAACCGGCCGGATCTCCAGCTGACCGACTCCGACGGCGCCAAGCAGCCCTCGCGCCTCGACATCACGCAGCCGGCCGCCTTCGACTACTACACGAGTCTGATCGACGAGTACGACCAGGTCTTCACCGGCGGCTCCTGGCACATGGGGGCCGACGAGTACATGCTCGGCTCCGACTTCGCCAAGTACCCGCAGGTCCTGCGGTACGCCCAGGAGAGGTACGGCCCCGACGCCACACCTCAGGACGCGTTCATCGACTTCGTCAACCGGGTCCACGCCTACGCGGCGGCCAAGGGCAAGAAGCTGCGCATCTGGAACGACGGCCTCACCGGTGCCAACACCGTGCCGGTGGCGGCGGGCACGACCGTCGAGCACTGGCTGAACGTGGCGACGAAGCCGAGCCAACTCCTCGCGCAGGGCTACCCGTTGATGAACGCGGCCTACGCGCTGTACCTCGTCCGCGGCGGCTTCCACAGCGACACCAAGGGGCTGTACGACCAGAGCTGGGACCCGCGCAGCTTCGAGGGCGAGAAACTGGCCTCCAGCGAGGGCATCGCCGGCGCGAAGATCAGCCTCTGGCCCGACAACGGGCGCGGAGAGACCGAGAACGAGGTCTCCGTCGGCCTGTGGCCCGCGCTGCGGCACGTCGCCCAGGCCACCTGGGGCGATCCGCACCCCGACGCCACGTACGCCGCGTTCACCGCGCGCGGCGCCGCCGTCGGGCACGCACCGGGGTGGCGGGACCTGACCCGGGTGCCGGTGGCGGACGGGACGTACACCTTCCACGCGGACGGCAGGTCCTTCGAGGCCGAGGTGCGGCGCACGGCCGACGGCTATGTGACCCTGCGGACCGACGAAGGCTGCCTGGAGATTCGTGGCGGCAAGCTCACCCTCAATGTGCCCCTCCAGCCGGGTGTCGCAGCCGCCCCGCAGACCTGCGACGCCGCGAACACCCTGCAGCGCTGGGAGCTGGAACCCGCCCAGGGCGGCTACCACCTGGTCAACGCGATCACGCGGATGGCCGTGAGCGCCGGCGCCGACGGTGCGCTCGTGCAGTACCCGCCCGACCAACGCCCGCCCGCCCACTGGCACTTGACCGCCCACTGACGCGAGGAGCATCCCACCCATGGCCGTGTCCCGACGCCTCTTCGTCACCGCCACCTCCGCCGCCACCGCACTGGCCGTGACCGGAGTGGCGGCCCCGCCGGCGTCCGCCGCCGCGGACGGCCCCCGTCAGCTCATCCCCGTCTCCCCGGACGACACCGAGGCCGACCTGGTCCGCAAGGCCTCCCAAGTCCGGCCCACCGCACGGCAGATCGCCTGGCAGCGCCTGGAGCGCACGGCGTTCCTGCACTTCGGCGTGAACACCTTCACCGGCCTCGAATGGGGCACCGGCGACGAGGACCCCGACGTCTTCCAGCCGGCCGGCCTCGACACCGACCAGTGGGCCAGAGCCCTGCGCGACGGCGGCTTCAAGCTCGCCATCCTCACCGTCAAGCACCACGACGGCTTCGTCCTCTATCCCTCCCGCTACACCGGCCACACCGTGGCGTCCAGCAGTTGGCAGGACGGACAGGGCGACGTACTGCGCTCGTTCGCCGACTCCATGCGCCGCCACGGCATCAAGGTCGGCGTCTACATCTCGCCCGCCGACGAGAACCAGTACCTGCACGGCGTGTACGCCAACGGCAGCGCCCGCGCCGCGCACACCATCCCCACCCTCGTCGACGGCGACGACCGCACACCCCAGCGGTCGTACACCCTCCAGGCCACCGACTACGGCGCGCACATGCTCAACCAGCTCTACGAGGTCCTCACCGAGTACGGCCCGGTCGACGAGGTCTGGTTCGACGGTGCCCAGGGGCACATCCCGCCGGACAAGGTCGAGAAGTACGACTGGGACAGCTGGTACTCCCTGGTGCGCACGCTCGCGCCGGACGCCTCGATCGCCGTCTCCGGGCCCGATGTGCGCTGGGTCGGCAACGAGGGCGGCTCGGCGCGCGAGGACGAGTGGAGTGTCGTACCGGTCACCGAGAAGGACTACGGGCGGACCGACTTCGCGCTCTCCTACGACGCGGCCGACATGGGCGGCAGAGACGCCCTGGTGGCGGCCCGCCCCGTCGCGGACTACCTCCAGTGGTGGCCCGCCGAGAGCGATGTGTCCATCCGGGACGGCTGGTTCTACCACGCCGACCAACAGCCCAAGAGTGTCGAGCAGTTGGCGGACATCTACTTCCGGTCCGTGGGACGCAACTCCGTGCTGCTGCTCAACATCCCGCCGGACACGGACGGGTTGCTGCCCGCAGCGGACGTGGTCCGGCTGCGGGAGTTCCGTGAGCGGGTGGACCGGGAGCTGCCCGAGGACCTGGCGGCCCGAGCACGGACCACCGTCACGCCGGGGCGAGTCACCCTCGACCTGGGGGTCGAGCGGGAGGTGGACCGGATCCGGCTGGCGGAGGACATCCGGGAGGGGCAGCAGGTCGAGAGCTTCGTGGTCGAGGCGCAGCTCGAAGGCGCGTGGACGGAGGTGACGCGCGCCGGGACCGTCGGCGCGAGCCGGATCCTGCTGCTGGCCGCTCCGGTACGGGCGCGGCGGTGGCGGGTACGGGTGACCGGGGCGCGGGCGGCCGTACGGATCGCGGAGTTCGGGCTGTACCGGTCGCGGGTCTGAGCGGGTCCCGGCGGCTCAGCGCAGGTGGCGCTCGAAGAAGGCCATCGTGGTGTCCATCGAGCGCGGCCACTGGGAGTAGAAGGTGTGGCCCTCGCCGGAGTAGGTCCGGAGCTGGACGTCCTTGCCCGCCTTCTCGAACGCGGCCACGGTCTGCCGGGTCCAGGCGATGGGGCAGGTGTCGTCGGCGGTGCCGTGGTGGATGAGCAGCGGCTCGGTGACCCGGTCCAGGTAGGTGATCGGCGAGGCCTCCTTCCAGAAGGCCGGGTTCTCCTCGGGCGTGCCGTGCTCGGCCTCTATCTGGGCGACGATCGGGTCCCCGTCGGGGCGCTGGAAGTGGTCGATGTTCTCCTCCGGGCGCGAGCTGACCGGTGCGAAGGCGACGGCGGCGTCGAACAGGCCCGGGGCGACCACCAGGGTGTTGTAGACGACGCCGCCGCCCATCGACCGGCCCAGCAGTCCGATGCGGTCGCCGTCGATCTCCGGCCGCCCGGACGAGCGCAGGGCCATCGCGGCCGCGATGACGTCTTCGGTGTAGCCGAGCCGCAGGTTGACGTCGTTGTCGGGGTCCTTGTCCGACCGCGCGTGGTTGCGGTAGTCGGTGTGCAGGACGACATAGCCGTTGCGGGCGAGGAGGTCCTGTTCGCGGGCGAGGCCCCGGCCGGTGGTGTAGACGGCGGGGTCGATGTAACCGTGGGCCAGGACCAGCGCGGGGAAGGGCCCCTTGCCGGTCGGGATGTTCATGAGGCCGGAGATCGTCAGCCCGTTCGCCTCGTACGTCACCTGGTAGCTGGTGTAGGCGTCGGTCCGGGCGAGGACGGTGCCGAGCCGCAGGCCGGAGCCCTTGTGCTCGCGCTGGATCAGGCCCGGGATGGACACCGGGTTGACGGGGGTGCGGGTGGGGGAGGGCGAGACGGAGGGGGACCGGGTGGGCGCAGGCGGGCTGGTGCGCGCGGCATCGCCGCCGTCGCCGTCTCCGCTGCAGCCGGTCGCGGCCACCAGCACCAGCGCGGCGGCGACACAGGCCGTACTCCATGACCGCATACGGCCATTGTCGCCCGAGCGGCGACGACCGGCACCCGTTTCCCGAGCCTTCAGCCTCCCCGCGCCACCCCGGTACTGTCCCGGCCGATCAACCGCGGCACCGGCACCCGCACGGTCCGGGCCGGGCCGCCGTCCAGCAGGGCCGTCAGCTCCGTGGCCGCCGTACGCCCGAACTCCACGCTGTCCCGGGACAGCGCCGACAGCCAGGGCTTGACCATGCGGCACAGGGCCGAGTCCTCCCAGGCCACCACCGAGACGTCGGCCGGCACCGAGAAGCCCAGCTCGACCGCGGCGGCGACCCCGGCGACGGCCATCACGTCGTTGTCGTAGATCAGGGCGGTCGGGGGAGTGGACACCTCGAGGACCCGGCGGGTGACGGCCGCGCCCGCCGCGTCGGAGTAGTCGGTGGGTACCGACTCCACCTCGGTCAGAGCGCGCCGCCCGGCCTCGGCCCGCAGCGTACGGATCCGGCGCTCGGTGTGCGCGAGGCCTGCCAGGCCCGCGATGTGGACGATCCGCCGGTGGCCGAGCGCATACAGCTCGTCCACGACCGAGGCCATGGCACCCCCGTCGTCCGCCCACACGGTCGACAGCCCCGGGTGCCGTTCGTCCGGGGCGCCGCCGATCACCACGGCGGGCAGGCCCAGTTCGTCGAGCAGGTCGGGCCGGGGGTCGTCGGTGCGCGGGTCGACCACCAGCACGCCGTCCACCCGGTGCTCGGCCCACCAGCGCCGGTAGACCGCGCACTCGTCGTCGACATCCTCGACCACCTGGAACAGCAGTCCGAGATGGCGCTCCGCCAGCACCTCCTGGATGCCCGAGACGAGTTGCAGGAAGAAGGAGTCCAGGCCGAGTGTCTCCGCGGGCCGGGCCAGCACGAAACCGACCGTCGCCGCGCCCTCCCCGGACAGCGCGCGGGCCGCCGTACTGGGCCGCCAGCCCAGCTCCTCCGCGACCCGCCGCACCCGGTCGCGGGTCTCCTCGGAGACTCCCGGCCGGCCGTTCAGCGCGAAGGAGACGGCGCTCTGGGAGATCCCGGCGTGCCGCGCGATGTCCTTCATCGTCGGCCGACGGGCCGGCGATCGCCTGCCTGACAAGGTGCTTCTCCATTCCTGCGACGCATTCCTGGCCCAGTATGCACTAATGCGCTTCAGCTCCTGCGACCTTAAGCGCATTAGTAACTAAAGAAATTAGCTGCGCGGAAGTTGTTGACGGGCCAGTGGAGCGGCGTGCAGGGCCTGCCACGTCGACCAATTCCGCCGCAAAGGAGGACGGTTCACGGTGCCCGTTTCCCGCAGAACCCTCGCTGTCGCTATCACCGCCTGTCTCGCCCTGTCACTGAGCGCCTGCGGCTCGGGAGGCGACGGCGGCGGCTCGACCGACGCCTCCGGCAAGGTCGAGGGCGACATCACCTTCCAGACCTGGAACCTGAGAGCCAACTTCAAGCCGTACTTCGAGGGCGTGATCGCCGACTTCGAGAAGAAGTACCCCGGCACCCACGTCAAGTGGGTCGACCAGCCCGCCGAGGGCTACGCCGACAAGATCAGCGCGGACGCCGCCGGCGGCACCCTGCCCGACGTCGTCAACGTCTCGCCGGACCTCGTCGCCCCGCTCGCCAAGGCCGGCCTCGCACTCGACCTCGACAAGGCGGCACCGCAGTACAAGAAGGAGTACCTGGCGGGCGCCTGGGCCAGCCACGAGATACCGGGCATGACCGGCACCTACGCCTTCCCCTGGTACCTCAACACCGGCCCGCTCTTCTACAACAAGTCCCTCTTCGAGGAGGCGGGACTCGACCCCGACCAGCCGCCGAAGACGTACGACGAACTCTTCGCCGACGCCCTGGAGCTGGCCGACAAGAGCGACGGCGAGGTCGCCACCCTCGCCAACGTGCCCACCATCGAGGACTTCGGCCGCTACGGCGTCGAGCTCATGAACAAGGAGGGCACCGCCTTCTCCTTCAACGACGCCAAGGGAGTCGAACTCCTCACCAAGTACAAGGAGCTGTACGACGCCAAGGCGCTCGACCCGCAGGCGCTGACCGCGACCCCCGAGTCCTCCGGCAAGAAGTTCCTCACCGGGGCTGTCGCCATGAACCCCGGCAGTGCCCTGGACCTCGGCAACTTCAAGAAGCAGGCGCCGAACCTGTACAAGAACATCGGCATCACCGACCAGATCACCAGCACCGGCCACGTCAACATGTACGTGATGGGCGTGATGGTCAACGCGCAGACCAAGAAGACGCCCGCCGCGGTCGCCTTCGCGCACTTCGTCACCGACGCCGAGCACCAGATGTCCTTCGCCAAGCAGGTCGCGATCTTCCCGAGCACCGCGGGCTCGCTCGACGACCCGTACTTCACCAAGGAGGACGGGACGGACGAGACACGGGTGCGGGTGGCGGCGGCCAAGTCGCTGAAGAACGCCGTCAATTACACGCCCGTGCTGTTCAGCGAGCAGATGAAGACCGCGCTGCGCAACGAGATCGCCAAGGCGCTGCAGGGCAAGGAGAGCCCCCAGGAAGCGCTTGACAACGCTGTCGAGGCCTGCGACCGGCTTCTGCAGCAGCAGGGATAGGGCGCGATGGCCACGTCCGCCGTCTCCCGGGTGCGGCGCCAACTGCCCACCAGCCCCTGGCTGTTCGCCGCCCCCGGGTTGCTGATCATCGGCGCGTTCATCCTCTACCCGTTCGTCTCCACCCTGGTCAACGCCTTCACCGACCGCCGTACGCTGATCCCGGGCGAGTTCGTGGGACTCGCCAACTTCCGTGAGCTGCTGCACGACGACATGTTCTGGATCGGCCTGCGCAACAGCACGCTGTACGTCCTCGGGGTCGTCCCCGCGCTCGTGATCCTGCCGCTGCTGCTCGCGCTGCTGGTGCAGAAGAACATCCCCGGCATCGCCTTCTTCCGGTCCGCCTTCTACACCCCGGTCGTTGCGTCGATCGTCGTGGTCGGACTGATCTGGGTGTGGCTGCTCGACGAACGCGGCCTGGTCAACTCGCTGTTGGAGACCATCGGGGTCGGCCGGATCGGCTTCCTCAGCGACCAGTGGCTGCTCCTGCTGAGCGCCATGACCGTCACGGTCTGGAAGGGCCTCGGCTACTACATGATCATTTATCTGGCCGCGCTGGCGAACGTACCCCGTGAACTGCACGAGGCGGCGGCGGTCGACGGAGCGGGCGCGGTGCGCCGCTTCCTGACGGTCACCGTGCCGGCCGTCCGCTCCACCATGGTCCTGGTCGGGGCCCTCTCCTCGGTCGCCGCCTTCAAGGTGTTCTCCGAGGTCTACCTGATGGCCGGCCCGACCGGCGGCCCGGCGGGCGAGGACACCACCCTCGTGATGCTCGTCCAGCGCACCGGCACCGGCCTGACCGGCCGTGTCGGATACGCCTCCGCCATCTCCGTCGTCGTCTTCGTCGTCACCGTCGCCCTGATGCTGCTCGTGCTGCGGGCCGACCGGAGGGACAAGTCATGAGCGTCATGGAGAAGGTACGCCCCACTCCGAGGCCGGCCGTCGCCCGCGAACCCCGCGTCACCGACGAGCACGGCCGCCGCGTACGGGTGTGGGAGCTCGCCCTGCGCTACGCGCTGTTGCTCGCCGTCCTCGCCCTGACCGTAGGCCCGTTCCTCTGGCAGCTGTCGACCTCGCTGAAGGGCCCCACCGAGGACATCTACAGCTCCCCTCCGACCTTCCTGCCCGACCATCCCACCCTGCACAACTACGAACGGGTCGCCGACACCATCCCCGTGTGGGACTACGCCTTCAACTCGCTGAAGGTCGCCGCCGCCAACGTCGTCACCAACTGCGTCGGTGCGGCCCTCGCCGGATACGCCCTGGCCCGGCTGCGCTACCGGGGCCGCCGCGCGGCCACCCTCGCCTTCATCCTGGCGATGCTCGTGCCCGTGGAGGGCATCATCATCGCCCAGTTCACGACCATGCGGGAGCTCGGCCTCAACAACACGCTCGTCGGTGTGCTCCTGCCGGGCTGCATCGGTGCCATGAACGTCCTGCTGATGCGCAACGCCTTCCTCAACCTCCCCTACGAGATAGAGGAGGCGGCCTATGTCGACGGCGCCAACGTGTGGCAGCGGTTCCTGCGGATCGCCGTGCCGTCGGTGAGGGGAACCCTCGCCGTCGTGGCGATCTTCGCCTTCATGGGCGCCTGGGACGACTTCCTGTGGCCCCTCATCGTGCTGAGCGACCCGGACAAGTTCACGCTCACGATCGGCCTCAACTGCCTGCACGGCACCTTCGCCAACGACGAACGGCTCGTGGCCGCGGGCACGATCATCGCCGTGGCACCGCTGATCGCCCTCTTCGCCTGTCTGCAGCGGTACTTCTTCCGCGGGGTGGGCGAGGGCGCGGTCAAAGGCTGAACCACCCCCTGATTTCAAGGACACTGCATGCCTCCTGCCGTGCGCTTCGGCGTCAACTACACCCCCAGCGAAGGGTGGTTCCACCACTGGCTCGACTTCGACCTCGACTCCGTACGCGCCGACCTCGACTCGATCGCCGAGCTGGGCCTCGACCACGTCCGGGTGTTCCCGCTGTGGCCGTACTTCCAGCCCAACCGGTCCCTGATCCGCACCCGGGCCGTCGAGCAGTTGGTGCAGCTCGCCGACGCCGCCGCCGAACGCGGGCTCGACGTCAACGTGGACGGTCTGCAGGGGCACCTGAGCAGCTTCGACTTCCTGCCGGCCTGGACCCGCACCTGGCACCGGCGCAACCTCTTCACCGACCCGGACGTGCTTGAGGGCCAGGCGGCCTACCTGCGCACGCTCGCCGCCGCCCTCGCCGACCGGCCCAACTTCATCGGCATGACCCTCGGCAACGAGGTCAACCAGTTCTCGGCGGGCCCGCATCCTGACCCCGACCGGGCTTCCGTGGCGCAGATCGACGCCTGGCTGGACCGCATGCTCGCCGCCTGCGAGGAGGGCGCCCCGGGCCGGCTGCACCTGCACGCCGAGTACGACGCCACCTGGTACCAGGACGACCAGCCGTTCACCCCGGCCCAGGCCGCCCGCCGCGGCGCCGTCACAGCCGTGCACTCCTGGGTCTTCAACGGCACCGCGCAGCGCCACGGCCGTACCTCCGTGCCGACCGAGCACCACGCCGCGTACCTCGTCGAGCTGAGCAAGGCATGGGCCGACGACCCGCACCGGCCGGTCTGGCTCCAGGAGGTCGGCGCGCCCGCGCCCCTGATCCCGGCCCAGCACGCCGCCGCCTTCACGGAGGCGACCGTCGCGAACGCCCTGGACTGCCCCGACCTGTGGGGGATCACCTGGTGGTGTTCGCACGACGTCTCGCGTGACCTCGCCGACTTCCCGGACCTCGAGTACGGGCTCGGCCTGCTCACCAACGACCGCAAACCGAAGGACGCGGCACGGGTGCTGGCCCGCGCGGCGAGCGAGCGCACGTACGCGCCGCCCGCACCCCGCACCACGGCGCTCGTCGTTCCGGCCGACCCCTCGACCCGCTCGCGCTGCGCACCGGGCGGCCCCGTCTTCGACGCCTTCTTCCGGCTGGTCGCCGACGGCGTCCGCCCGACCACCGTCCTCGACACACGCGCCGAGGACCAGCAGCATCTCGCCGCGCGCGGCATCACCGACGTCCTCACTCCCGACCAGGTACTCCCTCTCCCACAAGGACCCCACGGAGGCACCCGCTCGTGAAGCCCACCAGACGCACCGTCCTGCTCGCCGGGGCCGGCGCCGCTGCCGCCCTGCTCCCCTCGCTGCCGGTGGCGGCAGCACCCAAGGCCGCCGCCGCGCTCCAGCCCTACGCCTCCTACTGGTATCCGGACTCGCTGCCCTCGGGCACCCCGGGCACCGGCATCACCTGGCGCGGTCTGAAGTCCTGGCGGGCGACCGATGACCCGGACCTCGCCTTCAACGCGGCGTCCGTGCCGCTTGCCGCGCGCTTCACCCCCACCCCGGCGAATGCGACGGCCCGTACCGGCCAGGCCCGTATCCAGTCGCTGGTGTCCTTCGGCCCCACGGCGAGCAACCCCTCGCAGGGCTCGGCCACCGCCGACTACTACGCCCTCACCCACTGGGCGTACATCGACGAACTGGTCTTCTGGGGCGGCTCCTCCGGCGAAGGGCTGATCCTCGCGCCGAACGCGCCGATCGTGGATGCCGCCCACCGGCACGGCGTGCCCGTGCTCGGCAACATCTTCCTGCCGCCGGCCGCCTACGGCGGGCAGCTGCAGTGGACCCGGGACCTGGTGCAGAAGGACGCGGCGGGGCGCTACCCGCTGGCCGCACAGCTCGTCGCGGTGGCGTCCGCGTACGGCTTCGACGGGTGGTTCGTGAACGCCGAGACCGGCGGCGGGGACACCGCCCTCGGGACAGCCATGCAGGGGTTCATGCGGGAGTTGAAGTCGCTGGCCGCGGCCGCGGGGCAGCGGGTGACCTGGTACGACTCGATGACCGTGAACGGGGCGGTGAGCTGGCAGGGCGCCCTCAACGCACAGAACCAGGCGTTCTTCCAGGTCGCCGACGACATGTTCGTCGACTTCCGCTGGTCGGCGAGCGGCCTGGCGGCGTCGGGGACGCGCGCCGAACAACTGGGGCGCAGCCGCTACGAGCTGTGGGCGGGCGTGGACGTGGAGGCCAACGGCTGGAACACGTCCGAGAACTGGGACGCCATCGTGCCGAGCGACCGGCCGCACATCACGTCGATCGGGCTGTACCGGCCGGAGTGGACGCGCAACCAGCTGCCCGCCGACGGCCGGGCTCCGGGCGCCTTCCACGCCGCCGACGACCGGTTCTGGACCGGGCGCTCCCTCGACCCGTCCCGGCCGGACGGCACGGACAGCTGGCGGGCACCGGCCGTATCGGTCGCCGACCGGTCGACGGTGACCTCGGTGCCGTTCGCGAGCGTGTTCAACGCCGGGCACGGACTGCGGTGGTACGAGGAGGGCGTCGTCACCTCGGACGCGCCCTGGAACCACCTGGGACTGCAGGACCGGCTGCCGTCGCGGCGGTGGGTGGTACGGACGGAGGGGGAGCGGCCGGCTGTGTCCTTCGACTTCGCGGACGCGTGGCGGGGCGGCAGCAGTGTGCTGGTGGACGGTGAACTGAACGCGCCCGTCACGGTGGATCTGTACGCTTCACAGCTCCCGATCACTGTGGACACGGTTGTCGAGCTGACGCATCGGACGGACTCCGGGCATGTGAACGTCGAGCTGGCGATCGCGACGGCCGAACCCGGCGAGGTCGGCACGCCACCGCCGTACACATATCTGCCTGTGAACTCGGTCAACAGCTGGCAGACCGTGACGGTCCCGCTCACGGGCCTGTCCGGCGGCACCGTGCACGCCATCGGCGTCCGGCTCACCGCCGACGAGGGACCCGTGAAGTGGCGGCTCGGCGGCCTCGCCGTACGCGACGCCCGGCAGACTCCCGCTCCTCCGCAGGGCTTCCGCGTCACGGCCGCGAACGGCGGCGACCTGCGCCTCGCCTGGAACCCCGCCCCCGGTGCCGTCAACGAAGCGATGGCGCCGGCCACACGCCACTACACCCTCCACCGCCTCCTCCCCGACGGCACCCGCCGCTTCCTCGGCGGTACCTGCCAGCACGCCTACTTCGTCGCCGGCCTCCAGCCCGAGCAGGGCGAGCGGGCCGCGCGGTTCGAACTGCGTGCCGTGGGGGAGCTGTACACGTCGTCGGCCCCCGTCACCGTGACCCACCCCTGGTAACCACCCGCCCACGGACCCCTTACGGAGCACTCCGCATGCATGACGACCGCAGCCTGGTCGAAGCCCGTCTCAAGCGCGTCCTCGACGAGCGCGTCCGTCCCGCCGTGTACCCCGAGTCCGCACCGCTGGAGGTGGCGGTGTGGCACGCGCCCGGCGAACCGGTGCCGGTCGCCGAGGGGCTCGCGGCCGAGCCCGAGCCGATCGCGGTGGGCGCCCGGTGGGGTGCCCCATGGGGCACGAGCTGGTTCCGGGTCACCGGGACCGTGCCCGAGGCGTGGGCGGGCAGGACCGTCGAGGCGATCCTCGACCTCGGCTTCGACGAGAACATGCCCGGCTTCCAGTGCGAGGGCCTGGTCTACCGGCCCGACGGCACCCCGGAGAGGGAGCACGCGGGGAAACGAACCGGTGGGCCTCTTCACCGCCCCCAGCAGGGGCGGTGAAGAGGCCACCTCACTTAGCGAGGCCGCATCGTAGGCGGTCATCCTCGACTACCACCGTTCCTGGGCGATGAGGCGCCGCGAAGCACACTCATCGGCACGCCCCGAACAGTCTTGAGCGCACTGGTCGCCCGCTTTCGCGACCCGGTTGGCGACACACGTCCTGCGTGTGATCCTGCTCGGGCGGGCGGGGTCCCTCACGATCTGGTCCGTCGGTACAGCCAGGGGCGGCAGCGAAGCCCTGCCCCATCGCTCCGGTGAGGCAGGGGCACCAACGCTGGCGCTGCACTGGGCGTCCCAGGTCGCGATACCGAGGCTACCCGGCATGACGGGGGCACATGCAAGCTGATGGACCGACTATCACCCGATCGTGGCTGCCACTGCGCGAGACCGTACGCAAGGTCGCCCGGACGACGTCGAACATGACCGCTCTCCTGGACGACGAGCCCGACTTCGTCTTCGCGATGTCGCAGGCCCAGCAGTGGGCGTGGGTGAAGGAGCACCGGCCCGAGGTGTGGGCGCGGGTGAAGAAGGCGGTGGCCGACGGGCGGTTCGTGCCGGCCGGCGGGATGTGGGTGGAGTCGGACACCAACATGCCCGGCTCGGAGGCGATGGCCCGCCAGTTCGTGCACGGCAAGCGGTTCTTCCTCGACGAGTTCGGCATCGAGAACGACGAGGCGTGGCTGCCCGACACCTTCGGCTTCGCCGCCGGACTCCCGCAGATCATCAAGGCGGCCGGCTCCAAGTGGCTGCTGACGCAGAAGGTCTCCTGGTCCCAGACCAACAGGTTCCCGCACCACACCTTCCGTTGGGAGGGCATCGACGGCACCCGGATCTTCACGCACTTCCCGCCCGTGGACACCTACAACTGCTCGATGAAGGGCAGCGAGATCGCCCACGCGGCCCGCAACTTCAAGGACAAGGGGGTTGCCCGCCACTCCCTCGCCCCCACCGGCTGGGGCGACGGGGGCGGCGGCACCACCCGGGAGATGGTCGCCAAGGCGGCCCGGCTGCGGGACCTCGAAGGCTCGGCGACGGTCGTGTGGGAGACCCCGGGGGAGTTCTTCGAGAAGGCCGAGGCCGAATACCCCGAGCCGCCCGTCTGGGTCGGCGAGCTCTACCTCGAACTCCACCGCGCCACCCTCACCAGCCAGGCGAAGACCAAGCAGGGC
Organism: Streptomyces sp. a15; assembly: GCF_059026085.1. Classification (NCBI taxonomy): domain Bacteria; kingdom Bacillati; phylum Actinomycetota; class Actinomycetes; order Kitasatosporales; family Streptomycetaceae; genus Streptomyces; species Streptomyces sp. A15. Next base: position 85,342 of record NZ_JBWLKM010000029.1, read on the forward strand.
AACCGGCGCAGCGACACCTCCTGCGCGAGGCCGAACTGTGGGCGGCCACGGCAGCCGTACGCACCGGATTCCCCTACCCCTACGAGGACCTGGACCGCGTCTGGAAGACGGTGCTGCTGCACCAGTTCCACGACATCCTGCCCGGGTCGTCCATCGCCTGGGTGCACCGGGAGGCCCGCAGGACCTACGAGCGGATCGCCGAAGAGCTGACCGGCATCATCGACGCCGCCCAGCGCGCCCTGGCCGGCGAGGGCACGACCCCGCTCGTCTTCAACGCGGCGCCGCACACCCGCGACGGCGTTCCGGCGGGCGCCGCACGCACCCCCGCCACCGGGGCCCGGAGGGCACGCACCGACCGCCCCGGCGGCGGACACGTCCTCGACAACGGTCTCCTGCGCATCGAGATCGACGCCCGTGGCCTGGTCGTCTCCGCCTGCGACACCGAGGCCGACCGCGAGACGATCGCCCCCGGCCGGGCCGCGAACCTCCTCCAGCTCCACCCGGATTTCCCGAACATGTGGGACGCCTGGGACGTCGACGAGTTCTACCGCAACACGGTGTCGGACCTGACCGACGCGGACGAGGTCGCCCCGGACGGGGACGGCGTGCGGATCGTACGGTCCTTCGGCGCCTCCCGCGTCACCCAGCTGCTGTCGCTCGCGCCGGGGGAGCGGCGGCTGGTCCTGGACACCGAGGTCGACTGGCACGAGACGGAGAAGTTCCTGAAGCTCGCCTTCCCGCTCGACGTGCACGCCGAACGGTACGCGTCCGAGACCCAGTTCGGGCACTTCCACCGGCCCACCCACACCAACACCAGCTGGGAGGCGGCCAAGTTCGAGGCGTGCAACCACCGCTTCGTCCACCTGGAGGAACCCGGCTGGGGCGTGGCGGTCGTCAACGACTCGACGTACGGCCACGACGTGACCCGCACGGTACGCACCGACGGCGACCGCGGTACGACGACAACGGTCCGGGTCTCCCTGCTCCGCGCCCCGCGCTTCCCCGACCCCGAGACCGACCAGGGCGTCCACCGCTTCCGGCACGCCCTGGTACCCGGTGCCGGTATCGGGGACGCGGTCCGCGAGGGCTGGCGGATCAATGTGCCCGAGCGGCGGATCAGCGGCGCTCAGGAGGTCGCGCCGCTGGTGACGGTGGACAACGAGGCCGTCGTCGTCACCGCCGTCAAGCTGGCCGACGACGGCAGCGGTGACGTGGTCGTCCGGTTCCACGAGGCACACGGCGGCCGGGCCCGGGCCATGCTCACGGCGGGCTTCGAGGTGGCGGGCGTCACCGTCACGGACCTGCTGGAACGCCCGTTGCCCGAAGCGCCGGCGCCCCGGCGGGACGGCGAGCGGATCGCCGTACGGCTGCGGCCGTTCGAGTTGATGACGCTCCGGTTGCGCCGGGCATGAGAACAGTCGCGGGGGCCGATGCGGACACAAACCCGTCTATCGGCCCCGAGCGGCCGGCGCCGACAGAGGGGAGGGGCTTCCGAACCGCACCGCGACGCCCGGCGAGTAGAGGACGCTGACCGGCGGCCCGGTCAGCTGTGGCAGGCCCGCGGCCGTCATCAGACCGTCGTCCAGGTCGAGCAGTTCGGCCCGGAACAGCGGCCACGGGTCGTGTTCGTTCGGCAGGTGCATCGTGCAGCCGTGCCACGAGACGTGCAGACCCCACCGTGCGGTCAGGAACCGCTCCAGCGGCGTCGGCTCCGCGATCGAGTGGCCTATGCGCACCGCCGTGCGGCTCACGGGGCCGTCACGCCGGGAGCCCCGTCGCCGGCAGCTGTAGGTGATCACATCGTGCTCGCGGCGCAGGCGCATCGCCGACCACGTGTAGGGCAGCCGGACCCCGAGGCGGCCGATCAGTACGGGGAGCAGGCGGGCCGCGTCCAGGGACCGGAAGACGACAGCGCGCCGGCCCTGGTCGTCGACCGAGTAGAGCCGCACGTTCGTCTCGCAGAACGTGCCGAGATACGGCAGGCCCGGCCCCGGACCCAGGCCCACGCCGCGCATCCGGAACGGGACCAGCCCGACGTAGGTGACTCCGTCCAGGGTGTCCGGGCGGGTGCCGGCCGGGAGCAGCCCCGCGACCCGGTCCGGCTCCACCGGCCAGTGCAGGAAGGTCAGTTCGTGCCAGCCCTGCACCAGCGTGGGCCGCCGCACGGGCCGTGGCGTGGACAGGGTGACCGGCTCGATCTCCATACCGAAGCGTGAGGTGATCAGCGGACCTCGTCGACCACCTGGGAGCGCAGCCACTGCTCGACCTCCCCCACATGCGCGGCCGCCGCCGCCCGCGCCGCCTCCGGGTCGTGGGCAACCAGCGCGCGGTGGATCGCGGCGTGCTCGCGGCGGGTGCGGGCGAAGGCGCCCTCCTCCTGGTAGCCGCGCCAGACGCGGGCGCGGAAGGTGCGGGAGGACAGGCCGTCCAGGATGGCGGCCATGGTCTCGTTGCCGGCGGCCGTGGCGATCTCGCGGTGGAAGGCCAGGTCGTGGGCGAGGATCACCTCCGGGTCCTCGGTGGCGTTCATCGCTGTCAGGTGTTTCTCGACCTCGGCGAGCTGGTCAGAGGTGATCCGGGCCGCGGCCAGCGCGGTCGCCGTCGACTCCAGGATGCGGCGCACCTCGAGCAGCTCCACCAGTTGCGGGCCGCGCGAGAGGTCGGCGACCACGCCGAAGGTCTCGAGGAGGTCGCCGGCCTCCAACTGCGTGACGTAGATGCCCGAACCGTGCCGGGCCTCCAGCACGCCCAGCACCGTGAGCGCGCGGATCGCCTCACGCATCGAACTGCGGGAGATACCCAGCTGGACCGCCAGATCGCGCTCGGTGGGCAGCCGCTGGCCCGGCTCCAGCCGCCCCTCGCCGATCATCGCCTTGATCCGCTCGATGGCGCGCTGCGTCACGGTGCCCTTCTGGGGGGCTGTCTCGTCCACGCCATTCCTCCACTCACCAGGTGCGCCCGAAGTCTAACCACTCGAGTGGTCAGACCACTATGGCCAAAACTCGGGGAAATGTGCCGCCGGAGGGTGTTCTTCCGGCCGAGTGGTCTGATAAGTATGCGGACATCTGCTCGACACGCTCGATGAGGAGCCGCCAGATGCTCGGCAGGACAGTGGAGAAGCGGAACAGGTTTCGGAGGTTCGGTGCGGTGGCCGCGGCCACCGGCGCCACGCTCGTGCTCGCCGCATGCGGCAGCACCAAGGACAACACCGCCGATTCGGCCGGCAGCGGGGGAGGCGACGGGACCGGCAAGGTCGGCGTGATCCTGCCTCTGCTGACCTCGCCGTTCTGGCAGTCGTACAACGACTACGTGCCGAAGACGGCGAAGTCCGAAGGCGTGGACGCGATGAAGACGGTCAACTCCAACAGCGATCCCTCGCAGCAGATCACCGACATCAACAACGTGCTCAACCAGGGCATCAAGGGCCTCGTCGTCGCGCCCCTGGACAGCGCCGCCATCGAGGCCGGCCTCGACCAGGCCGAGCGCAAGGGCGTGCCGGTCGTCGCGGTCGACGTGGCGCCGGACAAGGGCAAGGTCGCCATGGTCGTACGCGCCAACAACGTCGCGTACGGCGAGAAGGCCTGCCAGTACCTCGGCAAGGAGATCTCCTCCGGCAAGGTCGTGCAGATCATGGGCGACCTCGCCTCGGTCAACGGCCGTGAGCGCTCCGAGGCCTTCCGTTCCTGCGTGAAGAAGAACTTCCCGGAGCTGAAGGTGCTGGAGATCCCCGCCAAGTGGGAGTCCGACACCGCCGCTTCGAAGCTGGACACGCTCCTCAACGCCAACCCCGACATCAAGGGCATCTACATGCAGGCCGGCGGCGTCTACCTCGCGCCGACCCTGCAGACCCTCAAGTCGAAGGGGATGCTGAAGAAGGCCGGCCAGGCGGGCCACATCACCATCGTCTCCAACGACGGCATCCCGCAGGAGTTCGACGCCATCCGCAAGGGCGAGATCGACGCCACGGTCTCCCAGCCCGCGGACCTGTACGCCAAGTACGGCATGTACTACATCAAGGCGGCGATGCAGGGGAAGACGTTCGAGCCCGGCCCGACCGACCACGACTCGACGATCGTCAAGCTGCCCAGCGGCATCCTCGAGGACCAGCTGCCCGCGCCGCTGGTCACCAAGGAGAACGTCGACGACCCCGAGCTGTGGGGGAACACGGTCACATGAGTACGGCCGTGATCACGCCCCTGGCGGAGGCGTCGGGCATCGTCAAGCGCTACGGCCCCACCACCGCCCTCGCCGACGGCAGGCTCACCGTCCTGCCCGGCGAGTCCCACGCCCTGGTCGGCCGCAACGGCGCGGGCAAGTCCACCTTGGTCACCCTTCTCACCGGGCTCCAGGCACCCGACGAGGGCACGGTCCGTTTCGACGGCGAAGCGGCGCCCCCGCTCGCCGACCGGGACGCCTGGCGCCGCAAGGTCGCCTGCGTCTACCAACGGCCGACGGTCGTCCCCGAGCTGACGGTCGCCGAGAACCTGTTCATCAACCGCCAGCCGCTCAAGCGGAGGTTCATCAGCTGGCGCCGCCTCAAGGCCGAGGCCACCGAGCTTCTCGACGCCTGGGACGTGCACGTCGACCCCGAGGCACGCACCGCCGACCTCAAGGTCGAGGACCGCCAGATGGTGGAGATCGCGAGGGCGTTGAGCTTCGGCGCCCGCTTCATCGTCCTCGACGAGCCGACCGCCCAGCTCGACAACCGCGAGATAGAGCGGCTCTTCAGCCGGATGCGCGCCCTGCAGGAGTCCGGCGTCACCTTCCTGTTCATCTCGCACCACCTCCAGGAGGTGTACGAGGTGTGCCAGACCGTGACCGTGCTGCGCGACGCCCGCTGGATCACCACGGCTCCGGTCGCCGACCTGCCGAGGGCGGCCCTGGTGGAGGCCATGGCCGGGGAGTCCCTCGAGACGATCGCCGAACAGGCCGTACAGGAAAGGATCGTCGACGACACCGCCCCCGTTCTCCTCGACGCCCGCGGTCTCAGCTCGGAGTCGTTCCAGAACGTCGATCTGACCGTCCGTCGCGGCGAGGTCGTCGGCCTCGCCGGATCCAGCGCCAGCGGAAAGATCGAGCTCGCCGAATCGCTCACCGGACTGCACACCCCCACGAGCGGCACGGCTCAACTCGACGGGAAGCGGCTCCCGTTCGGCGACGTGCAGGCCGCTCTGAACGTCGGCGTCGGCTGTGTCCCCCGTGACCGGCACGCCCAGGGCCTGGTCATCGGCATGACCGTCGGCGACAACGCCACCATGAGCGTCCTCGACCGGCTCGGCCGCTTCGGCTTCGTCGGCACCGAGCGCAAGCGCGCCGTCGCCACCGAGCTGATCGAACGCCTCGACGTGCACACCGAGGGGCCCGACCAGCCCGTCTCCGACCTGTCCGGCGGCAACGCGCAGAAGGTCGTCATGGCCCGCGCCCTCGCCTCCGACCCGCGCCTGCTGGTCCTCATCAACCCGACCGCGGGCGTCGACGTGAAGTCCAAGGAGTCCCTGCTCGCCCGCGTCGACAGCGCCCGCGAGGACGGCACCGCCGTCCTCGTCGTCTCCGACGAACTCGACGACCTCAGGCGCTGCGACCGCGTCCTCGTCCTCTTCCACGGCCGTGTGGTCGCCGAGCACCCGGCGGGCTGGCGCGACCACGAGCTGATCGCCTCCATCGAAGGAGTGGACCATGGCTGACACCAAGGCTCCGCCGGTGAAGCCGGTGAGTGTGCCGGACGCCCGGGCGGCGAGGGCCGTGCTGGTGCGGCGGGCCCGCGAACTCGCGCTGGTTCCGGCGTTGTTGCTGTTGCTCGTGCTCGGCGCCGTACTCAACGACTCCTTCTTCACCGAGGCGACCCTCGTCTCCATCCTGGCCTCGTCCGCCGCGCTCGCGATGGTGGTGCTCGCCGAGTCACTGGTGCTCATCACCGGCAAGTTCGACCTGTCGCTCGAGTCGGCGGTCGGCATCGCGCCGGCCGTGGCGGCGCTCCTGGTCCTGCCCGCCGCCCAGGCCGGCTGGGGCACGGAGTTGCCTCCCGCCCTCGCCCTGCTGGCCATCCCCCTGGTGGGCGCGGTGATCGGCGCCTTCAACGGCATCCTGGTGGTGAAGGTGAAGCTCAACGCGTTCATCGTCACACTCGCCATGCTGATCATCCTGCGTGGACTCCTCGTCGGCGCCACGAAGGGCAAGACGCTGTTCGGCATGCCGGACGCGTTCTTCTCGCTGGCCACCACCACGTTCCTGCGTATCCCGTTGTCGGTCTGGCTCGCCGCCGGCGCCTTCGCCGCTGCCGGGCTGGTACTCAAGTACCACCGTGTCGGTCGGTCGTTGTACGCGATCGGCGGCAACCTGGAGGCGGCCCGCGCGGCCGGCATCCGCGTCGACCGGGTTCGGCTGGGCGTCTACATCGTCGCGGGTGTTCTCGCCTCGATCGGTGGACTCATGTACACCGGCTACGTCGGCGCGATCGGCGCCAACCAGGGCCAGAACATGATCTTCACGGTGTTCGCCGCCGCCGTCATCGGAGGCATCAGCCTCGACGGAGGCCGGGGCACCATGTTCGGGGCCCTCACTGGCGTTCTCCTGCTGGGTGTGGTCAAGACCATGCTCACCATGGCTCAAGTGCCGTCGTTCTGGATCGACGCCATCTACGGCGGAATCATCCTCGTCGCCCTCATGATCGCCCGCCTCACCACAGGCCGCGCCCAGGACTGACCGCCCCGACCCCGTCACCGACCGAAAGGCCCTCTGTGTCCCCCACGCCCGGCCCCCCTCGCCGCATCTCCGCGGTCGACACCTACGACATCCGTTTCCCCACCTCGCGCGAACTCGACGGCTCCGACGCGATGAACCCGGACCCCGACTACTCGGCCGCGTACGTCGTGCTGCGCACCGATGCCGAGGGCGGTCCGGAGGGGCACGGCTTCACCTTCACCATCGGGCGGGGCAACGAGGTCCAGGTCGCCGCGATCCACGCGCTGCGCCACCATGTGGTCGGACGGTCCGTCGACGAGGTGTGCGCCGACCCCGGCTCGCTCTTCCGGGACCTGATCGGGGACAGCCAGCTGCGCTGGCTCGGGCCCGAGAAGGGTGTGATGCACATGGCGATCGGCGCGGTGACCAACGCCGTGTGGGACCTGGCGGCCAAGCGTGCCGACAAGCCGCTGTGGCGGCTGCTCGCCGAGGCCGACCCCGAGTGGCTGGTCGGCCAGGTCGACTTCCGCTACCTCACCGACGCGCTCACCCCGGAGGAGGCGCTGAAGCTTCTGCGCCAGGGCCGGGAGGGCGCCGCCGAGCGCACCACCGAGCTGCTCGCCCGGGGTTTCCCCGCCTACACCACCTCTCCGGGCTGGCTCGGTTACGACGACGAGAAGCTCACCCGGCTCGCCACCGAGGCCGTCGCCGACGGCTTCCGGCAGATCAAGCTCAAGGTCGGCGCGGACCTGGAGGACGACATCCGGCGCTGCCGCGTCGCCCGCCAGGTCGTCGGCCCGGACATCCGTATGGCGATCGACGCCAACCAGCGCTGGGACGTCGACGAGGCGATCCGCTGGACCAAAGCGCTCGCCGAGTTCGACCCTTACTGGATCGAGGAGCCCACCAGCCCCGACGACGTCCTCGGCCACGCCGCGATCCGCAAGGCGGTGGCCCCGGTCAAGGTCGCCACCGGCGAGCACGTGCAGAACCGGGTCGTCTTCAAGCAGCTCCTCCAGGCCGGCGCCGTCGACATCGTCCAGATCGACGCGGCCCGCGTCGCCGGCGTCAACGAGAACCTCGCCATCCTGCTGCTCGCGGCCAAGTTCGGCGTGCCGGTCTGCCCGCACGCGGGCGGCGTCGGCCTGTGCGAACTCGTCCAGCACCTGTCGATGTTCGACTACGTGGCCCTCTCCGGCACCACCGAGGACCGCGTCATCGAGTACGTCGACCATCTGCACGACCACTTCCTCGACCCGGTGGTGATCCGCGAGGGTCACTACACGGCACCCGCCACGCCGGGCTTCTCGGCGGCCATGCGGCCGGAGTCCATCGCGCGGTACACCTTCCCCGACGGCGCCTTCTGGGCCGCCGATCTCGAGACGCACAACGACGAGAACAAGAAGGGACAGGCGGCATGAGCGACTTCGAGGGCCTCAAGGCCCTGGTCACCGGCGGCGCCTCCGGCCTCGGCCGGGCCACCGCGGAACTCCTGGCCGCGCGCGGCGCCCAGGTCGCCGTACTCGATCTGGACCCGTCGTCGGTCGAGAAACCGCTGCTCGCCTACCGGGCCGACGTCACCGACGACGCCTCCGTACGCACGGCCGTCGCGGCCGCCGTCGCCGACCTCGGCGGACACGGTGTGCTCGATGTACTGATCAACAACGCGGGCATCGGCGCCCAGGGCACCGTCGCGGACAACGACGACGAGGAGTGGCACCGCGTCCTGGACGTCAATGTCGTCGGCATGGTGCGCGTCGCCCGGGCCGCCCTGCCCCACCTGCGGCAGTCCGCGCACGCGGCGATCGTCAACACCTCGTCCATCGCGGCCACCGCGGGCCTGCCGCAGCGGGTGCTGTACAGCGCGACCAAGGGCGCCGTGTACTCCCTCACCCTCGCCATGGCCGCCGACCACGTCCGCGAGGGCATCCGCGTCAACTGCGTCAACCCCGGCACCGCGGACACCCCGTGGATCGGCCGCCTGCTGTCCAAGGCCCCCGACCCGGCCGCCGAACGCGCCGCCCTGGAGGCCCGCCAGCCCACCGGCCGCCTGGTCTCGGCCGACGAGGTCGCCGGCGCCATCGCCTACCTCGCCAGCCCCCTGTCCGGCGCCACCACGGGCACCTCACTCGCCGTCGACGGCGGCATGCAGGGCCTGCGACTGCGCCCGGCGGGCCAGTGAGCACGCTCGGCCGCACCGGCGTCCAGGTCAGCGAACTCGCCTTCGGCGCCGCCGCGATCGGCAACCTCTTCACCGAAGTCGGCGAGGAGCAGGCGCACGAGGCCGTGACCGCCGCCTGGCAACGCGGGATCCGCTACTTCGACACCGCCCCGCACTACGGCATCGGCCTGTCCGAACGCCGCCTAGGCGCGGCCCTGCGCGAGCATCCGCGGGCCCAGTACACGATCTCGACCAAGGTGGGCCGCCGCCTGGAACCCTCGCAGGCCGGCGGCGACGATCTGGCGAACGGCTTCGCCGTCCCCGCCACCCACCGCCGCGTGTGGGACTTCACCGCCGACGGCATACGACGCACCCTGGAGGCCAGCCTCGAACGGCTCGGCCTCGACCGCGTCGACGTCGTCTACCTCCACGACCCCGACGACCACGCCGAACAGGCCTTCCGGGAGGGCTATCCGGCCCTGGAGAAGCTCCGCTCGGAGGGCGTGGTCGGCGCGATCGGCGCGGGCATGAACCAGTCCGAGATGCTCACCCGCTTCGTCCGCGACACGGACGTCGACGTGGTGCTGTGCGCCGGCCGCTACACCCTGCTCGACCAGGACGCGCTCACCGCACTGCTCCCGGCGGCGGTGGACCGCGGCACGTCGGTGGTGATCGGCGGCGCCTTCAACTCCGGGCTCCTGGCGGACCCCAAGCCGGGAGCCACGTACAACTACGCCCAGGCACCGGCCGAGGTGCTGGACCGGGCCCTGCGGTTCAAGTCCGTCGCCGACCGCCACAGCACCACTCTGCGCGCCGCCGCCCTGGCTTTCTGCGCCGCCCATCCGGCGGTCGCGAGCGTTCTCGTCGGCGTCCGTTCGGCGGCCGAAGTCCACGATTGCGCCGACCAGTTCGCGGCCACCGTCCCCGCCGCCTTCTGGCAGGAGGCCAGAGACACCGGCCTCCTGCCCGCCGACGTCCCCGTCCCCGCCGAGGAGCCGTCATGAGAGTCGCCCTGCACACCAAGGTCCGCGCCGACCGGATCGACGCGTACGAGGCTGCCCACCGCGAGGTCCCGGCCGAGCTCACCGACGCGATCCGCGCCGCCGGCGCCACCTCCTGGACGATCTGGCGCAGCGGCACCGACCTCTTCCACGTCCTGGAGTGCGAGGACTACGCCCGCCTCCTCGCGGAGCTGGAGAAACTGCCGGTCAACATCGCCTGGCAGGCCCGCATGGCCGAGCTGCTGGACGTGGTGCACGACTACTCCGGCGGGGGCGCGGACGCCGGCCTGCCCGTGGTGTGGGAGCTGCCGTGACCGTGGACGCGCACCACCACGTGTGGGACCTGTCCGTCCGGGACCAGGACTGGATCGATCGGGGCAGCCCGCTCCGGTGCGACTTCACGGTCGAGGATCTCGCGCCCGAGGCCCGCGCGGCAGGAGTCGACCGCACCGTCCTCGTCCAGACCGTCACCGTGCCCGAGGAGACCCCGGAGTTCCTCGCCCTCGCGGCCGGCCACGACCTGATCGCGGGTGTCGTCGGCTGGACCGACCTCACCCGCCCCGACGTCGCCGACGAACTGGCCCGGCTACGGGAACTCCCCGGCGGGCGCTACCTCAAGGGCATCCGGCACCAGGTCCAGGGCGAGCCGGACCCGGAGTGGCTGCTGCGGGCGGACGTACGACGCGGCCTGACCGCCGTGGCCGCAGCGGGCCTGGTCTACGACCTGGTCGTCCTGCCCCACCAGCTCCCGGCCTGCGCCAAGGCGGCGGCCGCCCTGCCCGAACTCACCTTCGTCCTCGACCACTTGGGCAAGCCGCCCATCGCCTCCGGCGCGCTGGAACCCTGGGCGTCCGACGTCCGTTCTCTCGCCGCGCCGCCCAACACGGTCTGCAAGCTGTCCGGCATGGTCACCGAGGCGGCCCCCGGCTCCTGGACCGTCGAGGACCTGCGGCCGTACGCCGACACGGTGCTGGACGCCTTCGGTCCCGACCGGCTGATGTTCGGCTCGGACTGGCCGGTGTGCACGACGGAGGCGACGTACGGCGAAGTGCTGGATCTCGCACGGCAGTTGATCGGCGCGCAGGACCACACCCAGGTCTTCGAGACCACCGCCACCCGCGTCTACGACCTCTGAGCCACCCCGGCCAACCGCGTGGGCGGCAGATACTCCCGCACGTACGTCCGCTCCCAGCACGCGCCCGTCTCCCGCAGCTCCTGCCACGTCGTGTACCGGTAGCGGAAGAGGCGGGCGCGGACATAGCGGGGCGGGGCGTCGGGCGGGAACGGCGAGCGGCGCAGCAGCTTCAGCGTGTCGCGGTCGTTCTCCAGGAGCCGTTCCACCAGGGTGCCGAACCACGAGCCGGCGTACGCGGGCGACAGCGCGGCGAACCACATCATCCAGTCGAGCCGCAGATGGTACGGGGCGAACTGGCGCGGCCAGTGCCGGGGATCGCCCGGCTTGCCCTTGAACTCGTACTCCCGCCAGTCGGAGTCCTCGCGCGGTACGTCGTCGGTCGTGCCCTCGACGACCACCTCGTGGCGGATCCGGCTGACGCTGCCGAAGGCGCCGTAGGTGTTGACCAGGTGCAGCGGGTCGAAGGAGCGGTTCATGACCTGGCGCCGGGAGAACATGTTGCGGACCGGCCGGTAGCTGAGCCCCACGAGCAGCGCGGCGACCGCGAGGACCACGCCCTCGTACCAGAGCGGCGCGTCGGGCACCGACGGCGGATCGCTCGGGAGTTCCACCGCCGACAGGGCCAGCACGATGGTGATCCAGTTCAGCCAGGAGAAGTTGCCCGAGAGCACCAGCCACAGCTGGGTGAGGATCATCAGAGAGGCCGCCGCCGTGGCGACCGGCTGCGGGGTGAAGAGCAGGAAGGGCACCACGAGTTGGGTGACATGGTTGGCGGCCACCTCCACGCGGTGCAGGGGCCTGGGCAGGTGGTGGAAGAACCAGCTCAGGGGGCCGGGCATCGGCTGCGTCTCGTGATGGTGGTCCAGGCACGTCAGCTTCCGCCAGCACTCGTCGCCGCGCATCTTGATCAGACCCGCCCCGAACTCGACGCGGAACAGGATCCAGCGCAGCAGGAACAGCACCATGATCGGCGGGGCCACCTCGTCGTTGCCGAGGAACACGGCGAGGAAGCCGACCTCCAGCAGCAGGGACTCCCAGCCGAAGCCGTACCAGGTCTGGCCGACGTTCACGATCGACAGGTACAGCACCCACGGCACCAGCCACAGCACCATCCCGGCCCACAGGGGGAGATACGAGTCGAGCCCCGCGACGAGTGCCGCCGACACCGCGCAGCCAGTCCACGCGCAGGCCGCGAAGAACCGGTCCGAGTAGTGGAGCTGGAAGAGGCTCGGGGCGTGCTTGAAGGGCATTCGCGCCACGAACCGGGGCACGGGCAGCATGCCGCGCTCGCCGATCAGCGCACGGAACTGCAGGGCCGCCGTCAGGAACGCCACGAGGTACAGGACGGCCAGAGCCCGCTGGAAGACCAGCCGGCTCAGCCAGTACTCGGATGCGGTGAACCAGTCCACGGCCGTGCGCTCCTCCTCTCCAATTCTCGCGCCGGAACGTTCTCGCGCCGGAACCCCAGGTGACTCTCCGTGTACCACGGTCTCCGCTTGCGTAACCCAAGTGAGTGAAGCAGACAATAGTGACGAACTGCCGCGCCCCCGACAGCGGCGCTGCATGGGATGGACGGGATCGACGGGATCGACGGGATCGACGGGATCGACGGGAGAGTGTGGTGCGCATACCCACCGGAACCCTCGTCACGGCCTGCGCGCTCTCGGCGGCGCTCCTCGTCGCCGGCTGCGGCGGCGACGGGGGCCAGGACATGAGGGCGAGCGGGGAACTCTTCCTCCAGCCGGTCGCGGCCCAGGGGCCCGATCCCTTCACGGACTCCACGGCGGCCTCGACGGCCACGCCGTCCCCGGTCACCCGAACGCCGCAACCGGACGACGGGTCGGGCTCGACCGCCGTACGGTCCGTGTCCGGCGAGACGCCCGGGCTCTACGGCGGCGCCGCACGGGTCGGCAGCTGCGACGTCGACCGGCAGATCGACCACCTGACCCGCGACCCGGCCAAGGCCCGCGCCTTCGCCCGGGTCGAGGGCATCTCCCAGGCGTCGATCCCCGCCTACCTGCACGGACTGGCGCCGGTCGCGCTGCGCGCCGACACGCGGGTCACCAACCACGGCTTCAGCGGCGGACGGGCGACGAGCTACCAGTCCGTCCTCCAGGCCGGCACCGCCGTCCTCGTCGACGACCGGGGTGTGCCACGGGTCCGGTGCGCCTGCGGCAACCCGCTGAAGCCGCCGGTGGCGACGCAGGGCAGCCCGGGCACCAGCGGGCGCCCCTGGGCCGGATACCGGCCCGCCCAGGTGATCGTCGTGGCCCCGACCACCCAGGTCATGACCAACATCACGATCATCGACGTCGTCACCCACACCTGGATCGAGCGGCGCATCGGCCACGACGTGAGCCACGACCGCGTGGTGCCCGCCCCTGACCCGGTGCCGCCGACCACGATCCCCGACGAGAGTGCGTCCAGTGCCTCGCCGGGCGAGGACGGCGCGTCTGCGACGGACGGGCGCGCGGAGAGCTCCGCCCCGGAGGCGACCGACTGCGTGACGCCGACCGCGACCGTCACACCGGACGCCACCGACGACGTACCGACGGATGTACCGACGGATGTACCGACGGACCTACCGACCGATGTGCCGACGGACGAACCCACGGACGCGTCTGACGAACCGACGGTGCCGTCTGACGAATCCACGGACCCGTCCACGGAGGCCACGGAGACGTCCTCAAGCAAGCCCACGGACTGCCCCACGGCCACCACCGTCACGGCCACGCCCCCGACGAGCGACCCGGAGAGCCCGCTCGTCCCGTCGGCCGACACGAGCGTGCCCGACCTCGGTACGACGATCCCGGACGAGCCGACGGTCGAGGACCCCACCGTGGACGCCCCCGGCACCCTCCCCGACTCCCCGGACGAGGTCGGCCCCGAGGCCGTGCCGGACACCCCCGACCTGCCCGACGGCGGCGGCCTGATCCCCGACGACCCGGCCGGAACGGACAGCGTCTTCGGCAGCCCCACGGACGTCTTCGGCAGCTGACCGCACGCGCCCGACGGCCCGCGTCCCCGTCCGCCTCCCCGGTCGAAGTATCGGACAAATCCTGGCAAGGTGGGCCCATGGTTGATCGGGGAGCGAGCGCCCTGTCACTCCCGGACGACTGGCCCGCCCACCCGGATCCGATCCTGGCGCTCAACCGCATGGGCAGTTTCGACTGGGACCTGGACAACGGTGTGTTCTACATGGACGTCCAGGCCCACGAGGTCTTCGACCTGCGCCCCGACGAGTACGACGGGAACCCGACGTCCCTCGGCATCCGGGTCCCGCGGGCCGAGGCCCACCGGCTGGACGCCCTGGTCGCCCAGGCCATGAAGGACGGCAGCGAGAACTACGGCGCCTACTTCCGTCTCCGCCGCCGCGACGGCACCCTGCGCTGGACCCACACCCAGGGCTACATCCGGCGCGACGAGACGGGCCGCCCGCGACGGATCATCGGCATCGTCCGGGACGCCACCCGGGAACTGAGGGAGAGTGAGGTCCGCCGCGAGCAGGCCGCCCTGGACGCGGCCCTGCGCGAGCAGACCAACGTCGTGCAGCTCACCACGGCCGCGCTCGCCCACGCCCGCACCGTCCAGGACGTCATCGACGTCCTCAAGGACACCCACGGCCTCACCCACCTCGGTGCCACCAGCCTGGTCTTCGGCCTGGTCGAGGCCGGCCGTATCCGGCTGGTCGCCGAGGGCCCCGCGGGCAGCTTCGTCCCCGGTACCGACATCACCCGGATCGACGAGCCCTACCCGATGAGCGAGGCCGTCCGGACACTCACCCCCCGCTTCATCGAGTCGCCGGAGGAGTTCGCGGCCCGGTACCCGGTCCTCTGGCCGCACATCACCGACCTGAACATCACCTCGGCGGCCTATCTCCCGCTCATCGCCGAGGCCCGCCCGATCGGCGCCATGGGCCTGCTCTACAGCGACCGGCGCGGCTTCTCGCCCGAGGACCGCAACGTCCTGATCGCCCTCGGCAGCAGCATCGCCCAGAGCCTCATGCGGGCCATGCTCCACGAGCAGGACATGGACCTCGCCACCGGCCTCCAGCAGGCCATGCTGCCGCGCACCATCCCCAGCGTTCCCGGCGCCGACGTCGCCGTCCGCTACCGCGCCGGCAACGCCACGGGCTCCCTCGGCCGGGACATCGGCGGCGACTGGTACGACGTCATCCCGCTGCCCGGCGGCCGGGTCGGCGCCGTCATCGGAGACGTCCAGGGCCACGACACGCACGCCGCCGCCGTCATGGGCCAGCTGCGCATCGTGCTGCGGGCGTACGCCGCCGAGGGCCACACCCCGGCCGCGGTGATGGCCCGCGCCTCCGTCTTCCTCCACGAACTCGACACCGACCGCTTCGCGACCTGTCTGTACGCGGAGGCCGACCTGTCCACCGGCGTGGTCCAGGTGGTCCGGGCCGGCCACATCGACCCCCTCGTCCGCCGTCCCGACGGCAGCTGCCGCCGGATCTCCGTGGAGGGCGGACTGCCGCTCGGCCTGTCCGCCGAGTTCGGGCGCCTCGAATACCCCGTCGCCACCCTCGAACTGGATCCCGGCCACACCCTGCTGCTGTGCACCGACGGCCTGGTCGAACAGCCCGGCGCCGACCTCGACGACGGCATGCAGCTCCTCACCGAACTCATCGCCACCGGCCCGGACGACGTCCGCGACCTCGCGGACTGCCTCATCGACGTGGCCGAGGAACGCGGCGGTGACGACGACGTCGCCCTGCTCCTGCTGCGCCGTCGCGGCCTGGACGCCCCCCGGTCCAGGGGCCGGCTCCAGCAGCACGTGGCACCCGGCGACGCCGAGGCCCTCGCCGAGGCCCGGCACATGATCCGCACCGCGGTCGGCGCCTGGGGCGCCCGCGGCCTCTCCGACGAGATCGAACTCGTCGCCGACGAGCTGATCACCAACGCCCTGATGCACACCGAGGGGTCCGCGATCGTCACCCTGCGGGTCCTCACCGGCCGTGACCGCCGGCTGCGCGTCGAGGTCGAGGACTCCTCCAGCGCCCTGCCACGCCGCCGCGAGGCGGGCGAGTCGGGCGTGTCGGGACGGGGCCTGCTCCTCGTCGACCTGCTCACCGACGTGTGGGGCGTGGAGGCGCGGGGCGGCGGCAAGGTCGTGTGGTGCGAGTTCGTGGTGCCGGAGCGGACCTGAGCACTTCGGCGACCGGTGGCACTCTGGACGTATGCCGGAACTCCCCGAGGTGGAAGCGCTCAAGGACTTCCTCACCGACAACCTGGTCGGCCACGAGATCGTCCGGGTGCTGCCCGTCGCGATCAGTGTCCTGAAGACGTACGACCCTCCGCTCACCGCCGTCGAGGGCCGCGAGGTCACCGCCGTGCACCGGCACGGCAAGTTCCTCGACCTGGAGACGGACGGCGGCCCGCACTTCGTGACCCACCTGGCCCGCGCCGGCTGGCTGCACTGGAAGGACAAGCTCCCCGACGGCCCGCCCCGCCCCGGCAAGGGCCCCCTCGCCCTGCGGGTGGCCCTGGAGACCGGCGCGGGCTTCGACCTGACGGAGGCGGGCACCCAGAAACGCCTCGCGGTGTACGTCGTCCAGGACCCCCAGCAGGTCCCGGGCGTGGCCCGGCTGGGCCCGGACCCGCTGGACGACGACTTCGACGAGGCCCGCCTCGCCGCCCTGCTCGAGGGCGAACGCCGGCAGATCAAGGGCGCCCTGCGCGACCAGAGCCTCATCGCGGGCGTGGGCAACGCCTACAGCGACGAGATCCTGCACGCCGCGAAGATGTCCCCCTTCAAGCCGACGTCGTCCCTCAGCCCGCAGGACACGCGCAGACTCTACGAAGCCCTCCGCACCACCCTCACCGAGGCGATCGAGCGCTCCCGAGGCGTGGCGGCCGGCCGCCTCAAGGCCGAGAAGAAGTCCGGCCTGCGCGTCCACGGCCGCACCGGCGAACCCTGCCCGGTCTGCGCCGACACCATCCGCGAGGTCTCCTTCAGCGACTCCTCGCTTCAGTACTGCCCCACCTGCCAGACAGGCGGCAAGCCACTCGCGGACCGCAGACTGTCACGGCTGCTCAAGTGACCGGGCCCGACTCGCGCCGCGGCGACAGGCCCTAGGGGGTGTTTCGAAAGTCCCGCACAGCACCCACGGCGCCCGGCACGCACCCTCGCCGCACCGGCCA
>NZ_JBWLKM010000030.1:0-33169 GCF_059026085.1 Streptomyces sp. a15
TTCGGCCGGTGCGGCGAGAGTGCGTGCCGGGCGCCGTGGGTGCTGTGCGGGACTTTCGAAACACCCCCTAGCGCATCGGGCCGGTCAAACCCGGCGACGACCCCCGGCGACGACCCTCGACACAGAACCGGTTGCCTTCCGGGTCGGCCAGCACGACGTACGGCCGCCCGCCGGGAGGCGGACTCTCGGGATAGTGCCGCCAGTCGACGCGCCGTGCCCCCAGCGCCACCAGACGTGCCGCTTCCTCCTCGAGATCACGATCCCCGGCGTCCAGATCGAGGTGGACGCGAGGAAAGTCCTCTGCGGGACTCTCACTCACGTCCATGGCCATCGCGACTCCGGGTTCGCCCGGTCGGGGCTCGAGGACGATCCAGTCGTCGCCCTCGTACCTGGGCGGCCGCCGCACATAGTCCAGCGCCTGGCGCCAGAACTCTCCCGCCCTCCTGTCGTCGTGCACGCCCAGCGAGATCTGTTTGACCGTCGTCATGACCGGCACACTAACCAACCTGCCGCGCCGGTCGGTCCGGTGCGGCAGGCGGTGCGGGCAGTTGGCGGTCGGGTGGGTCAGCGGCTGCCGACCAGCTCCGCCTCCTCCCGCTGCTCGACCCGCTCCTCGCCGTTCCCCCGCGGCAGCAGCACCGCGACCACGAGCGTGCCGAGGCCCAGGACCACCGCTCCGATGAGGCTGGCGTGGGCGACCGCGTCGGAGAAGGACGAGCCGACGGCGTCGGCCATCTGATGGGCGCCCTGGGCGAGTTGGTCGGCCTGGGCCTTCAACTGGGCCGCCTGCTGGGGGTCAGTGGCCCGGGCGGCCTGCGCGGCGGCCTTCTCGGCCTGTTCGGCGATGCCCTGGGAGACCGCGTATCCGGCACCGACCGAGTCCTGGGCCGTGGCCAGGGAGGAGGCGGGGAGCTCGCTGCCGGCCGTCGCATCCATGAGGTGGTCGTGGTACGACGTGGCCAGCAGCGAGCCGAGGATGGCGATGCCGAGCGAGCCGCCGAGCTCCAGCGAGGTGTCGTTCACCGCGCCGCCGACGCCCAGTTCCGACTCCGGGAACGCGCCCATGATCGCGTCCGTGCAGGGCGAGAGGGCGAGCCCGATCGCGAGGCCGAGGATGATCAGAGGCGCGACGAAATCGCCGTACGACGAACTCGCGTCGACCTGCGTGAGCAGGGCGAGGGCCGCGGTGCCGCCGACCATGCCCGCGGTGACCGTGAGCTTCATGCCGACGCGCGGGGTGAGGTAGCCGGTGAGGGCCGAGCCGACGAAGACCGCGCCGGCGAGGGGCAGCATGCGCAGGCCGGTCTCCAGGGCGGTGTAGCCGAGGACGAACTGCAGTTGCTGGGTCAGGTAGTAGAAGGCGCCGAAGACGGCCAGGAAGAACAGGGCCACGGCGAGGTTGGAGCCCGCGAAGCGGCGCTCGGTGAAGCGGCGCACGTCGATGACCGGGCGCGGGTGGCGCAGCTCCCACACCACGAACAGCACGAGCCCGACGCCCGCGACCACCGCGGCGGTGACCGCCTTGACGCCCCAGCCGAAGTGCGGCCCCTCGATGATCATGTAGACGAGCGCGGCGATCCAGACGACCGACAGCAGACCGCCGACGTAGTCGATCCGCCCCTTGCCGTGGGCCTTCGACGGCGGCACGAGGAGGAGAGCGCCGACGATCGCGGCGGCGGCGACGGGCACGTTGATCAGGAACGTGGACTTCCAGCTGTGCTGCTCCAGCAGCGCTCCCGCGAGCAGCGGTCCCGCCGCGATCGCGAGACCGGCGGTGGCGGTCCACAGGGTGATCGCCTTGGCGCGTTCGGCGCGCGGGAAGGTGGCGGCGAGGAGGGAGAGGGTGGCGGGCATGATCATGGCCGCGCCGAAGCCCATGACCGCGCGGGCCGCTATGACCCCGTCGGCGCTGCCGACGAGCGATCCCGCGACCGCCCCTCCGCCGAAGACGAGCAGCCCGAGGACAAGCGCGCCGCGGCGGCTGTACTTGTCGCCGATCGCGCCGAGCAGCAGCATCAGCGCCGCGTACGGGACGGTGTAGCCGTCGATGACCCACTGCAGGTCGGCGCTGGACAGGCCCAGGTCCTGGGTCATGTCGGGCGCCGCGACCGTGAGGGCCGTGTTGGCCATCACGATGATCAGCAGGCTGAGGCAGAGGACCAGCAGCGCCCACCAGCGCCGGGCATAGGGGCGGTCCATCCTCTCGACCGGTTCGTTCATGACGAGTCGCATGGCTTGGGGGACCTTCCTCACTGACGTACGCGATGCGCATTGCACAACACTGTGCAATTGCTCAACCATGTGCAAGGTACGCTTGGTGCACAGCGTTGTGCAAATCGAGGAACGAGGCGTGGAGAATGTCAGGCATGAACACCGGCCCCACCCGCCCCACCAGCCCCACCAGCCGCGCCGACGCGAACCGCCGTCGCATCCTCGACGTCGCCCTCGCGGAGCTGCTGCGCGACCCCGACGCCTCCATGGACCAGATCGCGCGCGCCGCGGGTGTCGTACGACGGACCGTGTACGGCCATTTCCCCAGCCGTGAGGCGCTGGTCGGCACACTCGTCGACCAGGCCGTGGAGTCGGTGGCGGCCGCGCACGCGGCGGGCCGGGAGGGCGTCGAGGACCCGGCGGAGGCCGTGGCGCGCTCGGTGCTGGCGGTCTGGGAGGTCGCCGACCGTTATCGCATCCTGGTCGCCCTGGCCCAGCGCAGCGTCACCATGCAGGGCATCCGCGACCGCCTCACGCCGGTGCGCCAGGTCGGCGTGGAACTGCTGCGGCGGGGCCTGGAGGAGGGCGTCTTCAGCTCACCGCTGCCGGCGCCGGCGCTGGCGTACGTGCACGAGCAGACCGTCATCGCGCTGATGGAGGCGGTGAACGACGGCCTGCTGGCAGCGGAAGAGGCGGGCCGCTCGGCCGCGGTCACCGTACTGACCGCGGCGGGCGTGCCCGCCTCCAGAGCCACCGAACTGGTGGCGAAGCTGAACGATTAGGAACAATCGGGTAGGAACAGTCGGGCAGGAACGATCGGGGAGAAAAGCCGACCGGGCGGCTGAGCCACGGGGGAGTGCTCAGCCGCCCGGAGGCGTTGGGGCGAGCCCGGGTTCAGGACCGGGCCCGACCCGGCATGGGGATCGGGTCTCGCGGGGCCGGCCGTCAGGCCTTGGTGAGTTCCTTCTCGCCGCCCTGCTCGGGGACCTCCGCGTGGGCGTCCTCGGAGGCGCCACCGCTCTCGCCGTCGTCGTCGAGGAGGGTCTTCTCGTCGAAGGGGATCTGTCCGGCGAGCACCTGGTCGACGCGGCCGCGGTCGATCTCCTTCGTCCAGGTGCCGATCAGCACCGTGGCGACGGCGTTGCCCGCGAAGTTCGTCAGGGCGCGCGCCTCGCTCATGAAGCGGTCGATACCGACGATCAGGCCGATGCCGTCCACCAGGGCGGGCTTGTGCGACTGGAGACCGCCGGCCAGGGTCGCGAGACCGGCACCGGTGACACCGGCGGCGCCCTTCGAGGCGACCAGCAGGAAGAGCAGCAGCGGGATCTGCTCGCCGACCGACATCGGCGTACCCATGGCGTCGGCGATGTACAGGGAGGCCATGGTCATGTAGATCATGGTGCCGTCGAGGTTGAAGGAGTAGCCGGTCGGGACGGTGATGCCGACGACCGGCTTGCTGACACCGAGGTGCTCCATCTTCGCGATGAGCCGCGGCAGCGCCGACTCGGACGAGGAGGTCGACAGGATCAGCAGGAACTCACGGCCCAGGTACTTGAAGAACGTGAGGATGTTCAGGCCTGCGACGATCCGCAGCAGCGCGGCGAGCACGATGAAGACGAAGAGGAAGCAGGTGGCGTAGAAGCCGAGCATCAGGACGGCGAGGCTCTTGAGCGCGTCGACGCCCGCGGAGCCGGTGACTGCGGCGATCGCGCCGAAGGCACCGATCGGGGCGGCCCACATCACCATCGCGAGGATGCGGAAGACGAGGCGCTGGATGTGCTCGACACCGCGCAGGATCGGCTGTCCGGCGGCACCCATGGCCTGCAGCGCGAAGCCGGCGAGCAGCGCGATGAGCAGGGTCTGCAGCACCTCGCCGCCGGTGAAGGCGGAGACCATCGTGGTCGGGATGATCCCGAGGAGGAACTCGGTGGTGTCCTTGGCCTCCGGCGCCACCTGCGCCTGGCCGACCTCCTTGACCGCGTCGGTCACCGCGAGACCCGTGCCGGGCTCCAGGATGTTGCCGACGATCAGGCCGATGCCCAGCGCGACCAGCGACATGATCGTGAAGTAGACCAGCGCGATACCGCCGACCGCACCGACCTTGGCGGCCTTGCGGACCGAGCCGATGCCCAGCACGATCGTGCAGAAGATGATCGGCGAGATCATCATCTTGATCAGGTTCACGAAGCCGGTGCCGATGGGCTTCAGCTCGACCGCGAAGTCGGGGGCGACCAGACCGACGGTGATACCGAGGGCGACCGCGATGATCACCGCGATATAGAGGTAGTGGGTGCGGTCCCGCTTGGCTTTCGGTGCGGCAGGTGCCGTATTGGCTGCGCTGGTCACAGCGGCCCTCCTTGACGTCGTCGTCGGCATCACCGGCGTGCGGCTCACGTCCGGGGGATGTTCAGGGGAATGCCGTGACTATCTCCCGCCGTGTGAGGGCGGTCACCCTTCCGTTCATTTAGTTCATGCTTAACCTGCGAGGCACACTGACGACATGCGCATACGCGTCCCACGCCCCCGCAGCCTGGCCGGCCAGCTCTTCGCCATGCAGGCCGTGCTCATCGCGGTGGTCGTCGCCGGTTACTCGCTGTTCACCTACTTCAGCGACCAGAGCCAGGCCGAGGACGCGGCGCGACGGCAGGCCATGGCCGTGGCCCGCTCGGTCGCGGACGCCCCGTCCGTGCGGGAGGCGATCCGCACTCCCGATCCGACGGCCGAGCTCCAGCCGTACGCGCTGCGGGTGATGCGCGACGCCGACGTCGACTTCGTGACGATCATGAACCCGAAGGGCATCCGCTGGACCCACCCCAGCGCGTCGGAGATCGGCAAGCCCTTCCGCGGCAACATCGCCCCCGCCGTGGCGGGCGGCTCCTTCACCGAGACCTACACCGGCACCCTCGGCCCCTCGGTCCGCGCGGTCACCCCGGTCTGGTCGAGCGGCGAGGTCGTCGGTCTGGTCAGCGCCGGCATCAAGGTCGACGAGATCAGCAAGCGGGTGCAGGGCCAGCTCACGGCCCTGCTCGGCGTCGCGGCCGGCGCCCTCGCGCTCGGCGCGGTCGGCACGTACGTCGTCAACGCCCGGCTGCGCCGCCACACCCACGGCATGAACGCGGCCGAGCTCAGCGCCATGCACGACTACCACCAGGCCGCACTGCACGCCGTACGCGAGGGTCTCCTGATGCTCGACGGGCAGTACCGTGTGGCGCTGATCAACGACGGCGGACGGGAGCTGCTGGGCGTGTCGGGCGATGTGGTGGGCCGGTCCGTCGCCGATCTCGGCCTGCCCGCGCCGGTGACGGGCGCGCTGCTGGCGTCCGAGCCGCGGGTGGACGAGGTGCACCTGACGGCGGACCGGGTGCTGGTGCTGAACACGTCCCCGGTGTCGGGCGGTGAACACCGGGGCACGGTCGTGACCCTGCGGGACGTGACCGAACTCCAGTCCCTGATGGGCGAGTTGGACTCCGAGCGTGGCTTCACCCAGGCCCTGCGCTCCCAGGCCCACGAGGCGGCGAACCGGCTGCACACCGTCGTCTCGCTGATCGAGCTGGGGCGGGCGGAGCAGGCGGTGGACTTCGCGACCGCCGAACTGGAACTGGCGCAGGCGCTGACCGACCAGGTGGTGGCGGCGGTGAGCGAGCCGGTGCTGGCCGCGCTGCTGCTGGGCAAGACGGCCCAGGCGAACGAGCGGGGCGTGGAGCTGGTGGTGTCGGAGGAGAGCCGGCTGGACGACGGACTGCTGCCACCGTCGCTGCCCTCCCGGGACCTGGTCACGATCCTCGGCAACCTCATCGACAACGCGGTGGACGCGGCGCAGGGAAGCGTGCGCGGGCGGGTGACCGTGACGGCCTACACCGCGGACGGCGAGCTCGTGCTGCGCGTGTCCGACACGGGCGCGGGGGTCGACCCGGCCCTCGCGGACACGGTCTTCCAGCGGGGCTTCTCCACGAAGCCTGCGGGGCCGGGCGGGCGGGGGCTGGGGCTGGCGCTCGTACGGCAGGCGGTGAGCCGGCATGAGGGCGCGCTGACGGTGGCGGAGGCCGACGGAGGCGGGGCGGAGTTCGAGGTGCGGTTGCCGTTGGGGGACGGGAGCCGCCCTGAGCGGGTGTCCGAGGGTGCCGTTCCTACCGGCGGCACCGCTTCTGGAGGCGACGTATGACGACGACCGAGCAGCAGCCCATCCGTGTCCTGGTCGTCGAGGACGATCCCGTCGCCGCCGACGCACACGTCATGTACGTCAACCGGGTCCCCGGCTTCACGGCCGTCGGCAAGGCGCACACCGGTGCGGAGGCGCGGCGCGCCCTGGAGCGTACGGCGGTGGATCTCCTGCTGCTGGACCTGCACCTTCCGGACGTGCACGGACTGCAGCTGGCGCGTTCACTGCGGGCGGCCGGGCTGCACGCGGATGTCATAGCGGTGACGTCGGCGCGGGACCTGACGGTCGTGCGGGAAGGGGTCTCGCTGGGGGTCGTCCAGTACGTACTGAAGCCGTTCACCTTCGCCACCCTGCGGGACCGCCTGGTGAGATACGCCGAGTTCCACGCGGCGGCGGGCGAGGCGAGCGGACAGGACGAGGTGGACCGGGCGCTGGCGACGCTGCGGGCACCGGGCCCGGCGGCACTGCCGAAAGGGTTGAGCGGGCCGACGTTGGAGCGGGTGACGGTGGCGCTGCGGGACTGCGTGGAGGGCCTCACGGCGACGGGGGTGGCGGAGGCGGTGGGGATTTCGCGGATCACGGCTCGGCGGTATCTGGAGCATCTGGTGGAGGGGGGGCGGGCGGCTCGGAGTCCGCAGTACGGGGCTGTGGGGCGGCCGGAGTTGCAGTATCGGTGGGTCAAGGGGGAGCGGGGGGAGGGAGAGCGGGGGCGTTAGGGAGAGGTGTCGTCGGCGGCGGCCAGGTGCGGGCTTTCCGTGGCCCGCACGACGGCACCGGCGCCTGCGGATCGACGGTAAACAGATCAGCCGGCGCCTCGCCCCGCTCCCGTACGGCTTCCCGCCGTGCCGGGTCCGTCGCTGCCTCGGCGATTTCCCGGGCGGATACCCCGACGTCCAGCCCCACCGCCTGCGCCGGCGTCTCCAACGCCCGGCAACGGTACGGTGCGAAAGCCGTAGTTCACGAGGCCCTCGCGTACCAGACGACCTGCGAAGCGAGCCCCACCACGGCAAGCGCCTCCACCACCGACAGCGCGACGAGCGACCCGCCACCATCGCCGTCCACCCAGAACACCACCAGCGCGGCCAGCGGCACGGCACAGAACGCCGTCAGGTCCACCACGGTCTGGAGGACCTTCCGGGACCTGCGGCGCGCGTCCCCGCGGTGCGCGGTCTCCCAGCCGAACGCCTCGAAGCCGCCGCCCGGTTGCGCCAGCGAGGCAAGCCGAGGCCCGAGATTCTCACGTACATACGCACCGATCGCCGAGATCTTCTCGTCGTTCACCAGGTAGGTCCACCCGAGCACCACGCACACCGGCGGCAGCGCCAGCAGCATCGACGCCTGCTCGGCCTGCGCGGTCGCGGCGATGACGGCGGCGACGACGGCCAAGGTCACGTAGAGCAGGTTGTCCCGGAACCCGATCCGCGCCTTCTGCTCGTCCTTCACGCTCTGGTACTCGGCGAGCAGCAACTGCCCGACGGTGACGTCCTGTTCCGGCACTCGGTCCCCTTCCCCCGGCGTACCTTGTGAGTGTGCCGGAGACCCAGCCCACCGCTCTCGTCCTGACCGCGCTCCCCCTCGAATACGCCGCCGTCCGCGCGCACGTCGAGAACCGGGAGGAACTCGTCCACCGCGACGGGACCCGAGTCGAACAGGGCCAACTGCCCGGCACGTCCTGGCATGTTGCGCTCGCCGAGCTGGGCATGGGCGCCGAGCGGGCCGCCGCCCTCACCACACAGCTCATCAACTGGCTGCGTCCCCAAGCCGTGTTCTTCGTCGGTGTGGCCGGCAGTCTGAAGGGCGACGTCGGGATCGGGGACGTCGTCGTGGGCACGCAGGTGTACGAGATCCACGGCGGCAAGCAGACCCCCGAGGGCTTCCTGGTCCGGCCGAAGGCGTTGCCGGGCTCGCACGCGCTGGAACAGGCGGCCCGTTCCGCGGTACGGGACATGCCCGAGGTACGGGCGCACTTCTTGCCGATCGCGACGGGTGACGTGGTCCTGGCGGACGCCGAATCGGAGATCGCCCGGTTCATCCGGAGTAACTACAACGACGCCGGCGCGATCGAGATGGAGGGCTCCGGGGCAGCCCACGCGGCCCATCTGAACGGCGGGGTGGACGCCCTGGTGATCAGGGGCATCAGCGACCGCGCCGACGCAGGCAAGCACAAGGCTGACGCCTCGGGCTCGCAGAAGCTCGCCGCCGAGCAGGCGGCCTTGGTGACGGTGGCGGTGCTGCACAAGCACCGGCCTCGCGAGGGTTCCGCCGACTCCGAGGAGCGTCCCCATCGACGCGGGGAGGACGGAGCCACGTACGCCGGCGACCACCTCGACTTCCGGGGCGGCATCTTCTACGGCCCCGTCACCGGCAAGAGCGACGGGCGACGGTAGGGGCACCACGCACGGGCCGGTCCCCCGCGCGACCTCCACGCTGCCGCCCCGGCCCCTGGGCTTCACCGGCCGCTCGGCGGAGTTGATCCGGCTGCTCCCCCACCTGGCACCCGATGAGGACGACATGGCCGCCCTCCCGCTCCTCGTCTTCGCCGTCACCGGCATGGGCGGCATCGGCAAGACCGCGCTGGCGGTGGAGGCGGCGCACCGGGCCCGCACGAAGGGTTGGTTCCCGGGCGGGACGCTCTTCGTCGACCTGCGGGGATACGACGACGACCCGGTCACGGCTGATCAGGCGGTCTTGGCTCTGCTCGACGCGCTCGGCGTACGTGGGCAGGATCTGCCGCCGACGACGGAACGCCAGTGCGACGCGTATCGCGGGCTGCTTGCCGAACGACGCGACCGGATGCTGTTGATCCTGGACAACGCGTCGGACCCGTCCCAGTACCTGCCGCTGCTGCCCGGCACGGACCATCACCGGGTGCTCATCACCTCGCGGGACCGTCCCGACGCCCTGCCCGTACGCCTCGTCAACCTCGAAACGCTCGACCCTGTCGACTCCGTCGCCCTGGTGACGCGCGGCCTGCACGACACCGACGATCGCGACGAACGCCCGGGGCGTGAACCCGACGCGCTGCGCGAACTGACCAGCCTCTGCGGCCACTTGCCCCTGGCCCTGCAGATCGCCACCGGGATGCTGCGCCGACGCCGCCACCGTGGCATCGCCTCGCTGGTGGCCGAGATCAAGAAGGCCGACGACCCGACCGTCGTCCTCGACAACCACAGCCCCGGCACGGACCTGTACGGCCGCTCGCTCGTCCTCGGCCCAGTGCTGGAGACCTCCTACCGGCGGCTCCCGCCCGACCTCGGCCAGCTGCTGCGTCTGCTCGCCGTCGCGCCCGGCGCGGAAACCAGCACGGAGGCCGTGGCCGCCCTGGCCGGCCTCGACGAGCCGGCTGCGCTGTCCTTACTGGAGGACCTGGCCGCCACCTACCTGGTTTCACCGGTACTGGGCACCGACAGCCCCACAGCCGTCACGCGCTGGCGGGTGCACGACCTGGTCCGTGCGTTCGGGCAGCGGGTGGTGGCGGCGGATCCGGACCTGTGCGAGGAAGCGGACGCGGCGCGGGAGCGGGTGCTGGCCTTCTGCCACCGGTGGGCGGAGGCGGCCGACGAGCGGTTTCTCTGGCTGCCGGGGCGACCGGAGCCGGAGCGGTTCGCGGACCGGCCGCAGGCTATGGCGTGGCTGAGCAGCGAACGCGCCACGCTGGTCGCGGCGGTGCAGTGGGCGCACGAAGAACGGTTCGCGGCCATGGCGGTGCGGCTGGCCCAGCGCCTCGTGAGGTTCCTGGAGTGGTGGCGGCACCTCGACGACGGGATCGCCGTCGTCCGTACGGCTCTTGAGGTCACGCAGCGCTCCGGAGATCGCGCGGGTGAAGCCAGGGCGTGGAACTGCCTGGGCATGATCCTGCGGTCGACCGACCAGAGGGAGGAGGCGATCGAATGCTGTGCCCGCGCCCGCGGGCTGTACCAGGAGATCGGAGATCGCAAGGGCGAGGCCGATGCCCGGGACGAACTCGCCAATGCCCTGTCCGTGGCCGGCCGGGCGGAGGAGGCGATCGAGACCTACACCCGCGCCCGCGCCTACTACCGGTCGACCGGGAACAGCCAGGCCGAGGGCTGGACATGGAATCACCTCGGCATGACGCTGCAGGACGCAGGCAGGATCTCAGAGGCGATCGACGCCCACGTCCGCGCCCGCGACCTGTTCCAGGCCGTGGGAGATCGCCACCGCGAGGCCTTGGCCTGGAGCTGTCTCGGCACCGCCCTGAACCGGGAGGGTCGCAGCGAGGAAGCCATCGAGGCCTACACGCACGCCCTGACCATCCACCGCGGATTCGAGGACTGGCGCAGGGTGGGCGGCGTACTCCACAATCTGGCGCTCACCCACGAAGTCAACCACCGCCCTGCCGAGGCCCGCGCCCTCTGGCTCCAGGCAGCCGAAGCCTTCACCCGGGCCAACGCCCCGGAAGAAGCCTCCCGCGCCCAATCCACCGCACATGCATTGACCTGACTAGACCACTCCTCTTAGGTTCACCGGGCAGCCATCCCGGCCACAACGAAGTGAGCCCGCAGGAGGTCATGCCCGTGCGCCCCACCGCCGTACTCCCCTCACTCCTCGCCGCAACCCTCGCCGCCACCGCCCTCACCGCCTGCGGAGGCGGCTCCGGCAGCGACCCCGACACCGTGAAGGTCTCCTTCAAGCAGTCCACGGACAACTCGATCCGCGTCATGGACGACTACCTCGCCGGCATCAAGAAGCAGTTCGAGAAGGCCAATCCCGGCAAGAAGGTCGAGTTCGTCCCCATCAAGGCCCCGGACTCGGAGTACTACACCAAGCTCCAGCAGATGCTCCGCTCCTCCAAGACCGCCCCGGACCTGGTCTACGAGGACACGTTCCTGATCAACAGCGACATCACGTCCGGCTACCTCAAGCCCCTCGACCCGTACCTCGCCAAGTGGCCGGACTGGAACCAGTTCATCGACACGGCGAAGACGGCGGCGAAGGGCGAGGACGGCAAGACGTACGGCGTACCGGACGGCACCGACACCCGGGGCCTCTGGTTCAGCAAGGACATCTTCCGGAAGGCCGGCCTGCCCGCCGACTGGCAGCCGAAGACCTGGGACGACGTCCTCACCGCCGCCCGCACGATCAAGGAGAAGGTCCCGGACGTCATCCCCCTGAACGTCTACACGGGCAAACCGGTCGGCGAGGCCGCCACCATGCAGACCTTCGAGATGCTTCTCTACGGAACCGGAACCCAAGACGCCGGAAGCCGAGATCCTCTCTACGACAAGACCTCGAAGAAATGGGTCGCCGGAAGCGACGGCTTCAAGGACTCCCTCGCCTTCGTCGAGACGGTCTACAAGGAGAAGCTCGGCCCGGACATCGAGGACGCCCTCGACCCCAACGTCATGACCAGGGTCCGCGGCGAGTGGCTCCCGCAGGGCAAGCTCGGCATCGCCCTCGACGGCTCCTGGCTCCCGCAGGACTGGCTGCCGGGCAGCGGACACGAGTGGCCCGAGTGGTCGGACGAGCTCGGCCTCGCCGCGATGCCCACGCAGCACGGCCAGGCGCCCGGCAAGGTCAGCATGTCGGGCGGCTGGACCTGGTCGATCCCGGCCAAGGCGGGCAACCCCGACCTGGCCTTCGAGTTCGTGAAGACCATGCAGACCAAGGCGAACGCCCAGAAGTGGTACATCGCCAACTCGGGGATCGCCGTACGGAAGGACGTCGCCGACGATCCCGCCTACGCCGAGGCGCAGCCCGGTACCAAGTTCTTCACGGACCTGGTCGCGAGCACGCACTACCGGCCCGCCTACCCGGCGTACCCGAGGGTCTCCACCGCGATCCAGGAGGCGATGGAGGGCGTGACGACGGGTGACATGTCGGTGGAGGAAGCCGCACGCGGTTACGACGACGAGCTCAGGAACGCCACGGACAACCAGGTGGTCGAGAGGTGACCACCGCCGCCCCGCACGCGACGGACGGCCCGGGGGCGGCGAAGTCCCCCTCGGGCCCGCCCGCTTCACGGCCTCCCGACTCGTCGAGGGTCCCCCGCGGTCTCACCCGCGCCCTCCCCGTCGCCCCCGCCGTGATCCTCCTGCTCCTCTTCCTCGCCGGCCCGATCGCCTACTGCGCCTACATCGCCTTCACCGACCTCCAGCTCACCGGGCAGGCCGAGTCGTCGTTCGTGGGGTTCGAGAACTTCCGTACGGCGTTCCAGGACGAGGAGTTCCTCAACGCCGTATGGCTGACGCTGGTGTTCACCGTCGTGTCGTCCCTGATCGGGCAGAACACCCTCGGGCTGGCGCTCGCCTCCCTCATGCAGCGCGCCTCGAAGCCGGTCCGCACCCTCACCGGCGGGATCGTGATCACGGCGTGGGTGCTGCCGGAGGTGGTCGCCGGGTTCCTGCTCTACGCCTTCTTCCGCCGTGAGGGCACCCTGAACGCCGTACTGGACTGGCTCCATCTCCCGTCCCAGAACTGGCTGTTCACGCTCCCGATCCTGGCGGTGTCGTTCGCGAACGTGTGGCGGGGCACCGCCTTCTCGATGCTCGTGTACTCCGCCGCGCTCAACGAGATCCCGAAGGAGATCACGGAGGCGGCCGAGGTCGACGGCGCCGGCGGCTGGCGGCGGATGTGGCACATCACGCTGCCGATGATCCGGCGTTCCATCGGTACGAACCTGATGCTGAACACCCTCCAGACCCTCTCCGTCTTCGGTCTGATCTGGGTGATGACGAGGGGCGGCCCCGGCGACAAGAGCCAGACGCTCCCCCTCTTCATGTACGAACAGGCCTTCCAGAACAGCCTGATCGGCTACGGCACCGCGGTGGCGCTCCTGCTGCTGCTGGTGGGCTCACTCTTCTCCGTCGTGTACATGCGCCTGCTGCGGACGGAGGTCTGACACGCATGGCCCTCACACTCTCCTCCCGCCGCCGAAGCCGCCGCCGAAGCCACCGCCTCGCCGCCGACGCAGGGCTCCTCGCCTTCGCCGCCGCCTTCGCGCTGCCGCTGGCCTGGGTGGTCCTGTCGTCCCTGGACCCGCAGGCGGACCTCAGGGTGAAGGCCCCCGACGGCCTCACCCTGGACAACTTCGACGCGATCCTGACGCCGGAGATCACTTTCACACCGCTGCTGAACAGCCTGATCCTGTGCGGGAGCGCGACGCTGCTGACGGTGGTGTGCGCGGCGCTGGCGGCGTACCCCCTGTCCCGCTTCAGGTCCCGACTGAACCGCCCCTTCCTCCTCACGATCCTCTTCGCGACGAGCCTGCCCATCACGGCGATCATGGTCCCGGTGTACGCGCTGTTCGTTCAGGTGGACCTGATCGACACCATGCAGGGCACGATCCTCTTCTTCGCCGCCTCCCAACTCCCCTTCGCCATCTGGCTGATGAAGAACTTCATGGACGGAGTGCCGAAGGAACTGGAGGAGGCGGCCTGGACGGACGGTGCCTCGTCACTCCAGTCCCTGATCCGGATCGTGCTCCCGCTCATGGGCCCGGGAGTCTCCGTGGTGACGGTCTTCTCCTTCGTCATGATGTGGGGGAACTTCTTCGTCCCGTTCATGCTGCTGCTGTCCCCGGACCAGATGCCGGCGAGCGTGAGCATCAACGAGTTCTTCGGCAACCGGGGCATGGTGGCGTACGGCCAGCTCGCCGCGTTCTCGATCGTCTACTCGACGCCGGTGATCCTGCTGTACGTGCTGATCGCCCGGCGGCTGGGGGGCGGGTTCGCGCTGGGCGGGGCGGTCAAGGGGTGAACCCGGCCCGCCTCACTCCGGCAGCACCCCGGGCCGGAACGGCTCCACCCCCACGACCCGGCGCACCCGCACCGGCTCGATCAGCAGCATCACCCGTCGCTCGCCGGGGAGCAGCCACGGGTAGCGGTCCTCGCCGATGTACTTCCGGGTGAGCCGGTCCATCGAGCGCTCCGCCTCCTCCCCCTCCACGAACCGGACGACCCGGCCCCGGATCTCGACGCGGTCGTAGGGGTTGTCGGGGTCGTGGTGGGAGAGGGAAACGTTCGGATTGCGCCGCAGGTTCTCCTCCTTCACACGGCCGATCGCCGTGTTGACCATGACGTACTCATCTTCGATGTCCGCCCACATGGGCGAGATCTGCGGAGTGCCGTCCTGGCCGACCGTCGCGAGGTGCCAGAAGTTCGGCGCCAGCAGACGCTCGCGAATATGCCCCTCTACCTTGCCATTCACCTCGTACACGAAAGCCACGCTCCTCCCGGGCGCCCGTCCGGGCGGCCCGCCGCCATCCTCGCCACCCCTCGCCGAGAGGCGACAGGCGATCTTCGGCCACCCCGAACAGACGGCCGGAACCGTACGTTCCTACAATCCGTGATCCTGGCCGAACAGACCGTAGTCAACGCAGTCCCGCGCCCCTACGTTGTGGCCCGTGCGCCGACCCCCAGCTCTCCCCAACCAGCCCGGTCCCCCGTTCAACGCCCCCGCCGCCCGCAGACTCCGTGCCGCCCTCAGCATGGGGCCCGAGCATGTCGCCTACGGCATGCGGGCCTCGTTCGGGCTGCCCTATGTAACCCCGGACCTCGTCATCGCCTGGGAGCGTGGGGCCGCCTCTCCCACCAGTCCCGAACTCACCGCTCTCGCGGGCGTGTTGTGGTGTTCCCCCGGCGAACTCATCGACCGGCCGCGGACCTTGCGCGAGCACCGCATCACGCGCGGCCTCGCGCCCGAGGACGTCGCGCGCGGCGTCGGGCTCGAACTCCTCGCCTATCTCCACATGGAGGAGCACGACGAATGGCGCGGCACCGACCGTCAGTCCGCCGCGCTCGCCGACCTGCTCGACCTGTCGCTCCCGGACTTCGTCACCGTCACGGGCCGCGAGGCACGACTCGCCGAGCACCTGCGCAGCGCCGTCACCACCCGCTGGCAGGGCTACGTCCGCCCGGTCGCCAAGCTCGTGCCCCTGGACCGGCGCCTGGTCGAGGACACCCTTCAGGAGCTGCACCGGGAGTACCAGGGGCAGATGGTCGCCACGCTCAGCTGGGGCGGCGACAGCGATCGCACGGTCGGGGCCGGCCAGGACTTCCTCGACCGGATCGTGGACCACTTCTGGTCCACGGTCCGCGACCGCACCGGATAGCCCGGATCACCCGGATCACCCGGATCACCCGGATCACCCGGATCACAGGACAGCGGACGGGGGCGGGCCTAGAAGACCGACTCCGCCTCGAGCATCCGGTCCTTCGGCACCGTCTTCAGCTCGGTCACGGCCTCCGCCAGCGGCACCATCACGATGTCGTTGCCCTTGAGCGCGGTCATCCGGCCGAAGTCGCCCCGGTGCGCGGCCTCCACCGCGTGCCAGCCGAAGCGGGTGGCGAGGACGCGGTCGAACGCGGTCGGCGTGCCGCCGCGCTGGACGTGCCCGAGGATGACCGGCTTGGCCTCCTTGCCAAGGCGGCGCTCCAGCTCGTAGGCCAGTGCGGTGCCGATGCCCTGGAAGCGCTCGTGGCCGAACTGGTCGATCGCGCCCTTGCCGTAGTCCATGGTGCCCTCGGCGGGGTGGGCGCCCTCGGCGACGCAGACCACGGCGAACTTCTTGCCGCGGGAGAAGCGCTCCTCGACCATCTTGACCAGGTCGGCCGGGTCGAAGGGGCGCTCGGGCAGGCAGATGCCGTGGGCGCCGGCCGCCATGCCGGACTCCAGGGCGATCCAGCCCGCGTGCCGGCCCATGACCTCGACGACCATGACGCGCTGGTGGGACTCGGCGGTGGTCTTGAGGCGGTCCATCGCCTCGGTGGCGACACCGACCGCGGTGTCGAAGCCGAAGGTGCGGTCGGTGGAGGAGATGTCGTTGTCGATGGTCTTCGGGACGCCGACCACCGGCAGACCCGCGTCGGACAGCATCCGCGCGGCCGTCAGCGTGCCCTCGCCGCCGATCGGGATCAGGGCGTCGATGCCGAAGTCGCGGGCTTCCTCGGCGAGGTGCTCGCAGGCCTCGCGCAGCCGGTCCCGTTCCAGGCGGGAGGAGCCGAGGATGGTGCCGCCGCGGGCCAGGATGCCGCTGACGCCGTTCAGGTCGAGGGTGCGGTAGCGGCCGTCCAGCAGGCCCGCGAATCCGTCTTCGAAGCCGAGGACCTCGTCGCCGTAGTTGTCGACCGCTCGGTGCACGACCGACCGGATCACGGCGTTCAGGCCGGGGCAGTCGCCGCCTGCGGTGAGCACTCCGATGCGCATCGTGCTGTGTCTCCTGCTCGCTGTTGATACCGGTGAGCCGAGTCCGATTCTTTCACGTCCGGCAGGTGGGCGCCGCATCCGATCCTGACGGGCGCCTTATCTATCGTGGGAGGTATTGTCAAGAGGGTTCTGCTCACCTCGGTGGGCGATTTTTATGACAGCACCATTCCCTTGTGACAGCACCGAAAGCCACCCAGGCAAGGCAACCACCCACGAAACGGAGAGCACGCGTGACCCGCAGCGTGTACGTGACCGGTATCGACCGCGGCGACGGCCGTCAGGTCGTCGAGCTGGGGGTCATGGAACTCCTGACCCGGCAGGTGGACCGGGTGGGTGTGTTCCGTCCCCTTGTCCACGACGACCCCGATCGCCTCTTCGAGCTGCTCCGGGCCCGCTACCGGCTGTCCCAGGACCCTGGCACCGTCTACGGCATGGACTACCACGAGGCGTCCGCCCTGCAGGCCGAGCGCGGCGCCGACGAGCTGGTGTCGACGCTGGTCGACCGCTTCCACCGGGTCGCGCGGGACTACGACGTCGTCCTGGTCCTCGGCACCGACTACGCCGACACGCAGTTCCCCGACGAGCTGTCCCTCAACGCCCGGCTGGCGAACGAGTTCGGCGCCTCCGTGATCCCGGTGGTCGGCGGCCGTAAGCAGACCGCCGAGTCCGTGCTCGCCGAGACCCGCAACGCCTACCGGGCGTACGAGGCCCTCGGCTGCGACGTCCTCGCCATGGTCACCAACCGGGTCGCCCGCGAGGACCGGGACAAGATCGCCGAGCACCTCGAGAACCGTCTCCCCGTCCCCTGCTACGTCCTGCCCGACGAGCCCGCCCTCTCCGCGCCGACCGTCGCCCAGGTCTCCCACGCGCTGGGCGCCAAGGTCGTCCTCGGGGACGACTCGGGGCTCGCCCGGGACGCGCTGGACTTCGTCTTCGGCGGGGCGATGCTGCCCAACTTCCTGGGCGCCCTGACCCCGGGCTGCCTGGTCGTCACCCCCGGCGACCGTGCCGACCTGGTGGTCGGCTCGCTGGCCGCGCACAGCGCCGGCACCCCGCCGATAGCGGGCGTCCTGCTCACCCTGAACGAGGTGCCGAGCGACGCCGTCCTGACCCTCGCCGCCCGCCTCGCCCCCGGCACCCCGGTGCTCTCGGTGCCCGGCAACAGCTTCCCCACCGCCGCCGAACTCTTCTCCCTGGAGGGGAAGCTGAACGCGGCGACCCCGCGCAAGGCGGAGACCGCGCTCGGCCTCTTCGAGCGGTACGCCGACACCGCCGAGCTCAACCGGCGCGTCTCCGCGCCGAGCAGCGACCGCCTCACGCCGATGATGTTCGAGCACAAGCTCCTGGAGCAGGCCCGCTCGGACAAGCGCCGCGTCGTGCTGCCCGAAGGCACCGAGGCGCGCGTCCTGCACGCCGTCGAGGTGCTGCTGCGCCGCGGGGTCTGCGACCTCACCCTGCTCGGTCCGGTCGACCAGATCCGCAAGAGGGCCGCCGACCTCGGCATCGACCTGGGCGACGCCCAGCTGATCGACCCGGCCACCAGCGAGCTGCGCGACTCCTTCGCCGAGAAGTACGCGGCCCTGCGGGCCCACAAGGGCGTCACGGTGGAGCTGGCGTACGACGTGGTCTCCGACATGAACTACTTCGGCACGCTGATGGTCCAGGAGGGCCTCGCCGACGGCATGGTGTCGGGCTCGGTGCACTCCACGGCCGCGACCATCCGCCCCGCCTTCGAGATCATCAAGACGAAGCCGGACGCCGACATCGTGTCGTCCGTGTTCTTCATGTGCCTGGCCGACAAGGTCCTCGTCTACGGCGACTGCGCGGTGAACCCCGACCCGAACGCCGAGCAGCTCGCCGACATCGCCATCCAGTCGGCCGCCACCGCCGGGCAGTTCGGTGTGGACCCGCGGATCGCGATGCTGTCGTACTCGACCGGCACGTCCGGCTCGGGCGCCGACGTGGACAAGGTGCGCGAGGCGACCGAGCTGGTGCGCGCGCGGCGGTCCGACCTGAAGATCGAGGGGCCGATCCAGTACGACGCCGCCGTCGAGCCGACGGTCGCCGAGACCAAGCTGCCGGGCTCCGAAGTCGCCGGGCAGGCCAGCGTGTTGATCTTCCCGGACCTCAACACCGGCAACAACACCTACAAGGCCGTGCAGCGGTCGGCCGGCGCGATCGCGGTCGGGCCGGTGCTGCAGGGTCTGCGCAAGCCGGTCAACGACCTGTCCCGGGGCGCTCTCGTCCAGGACATCGTCAACACCGTCGCCATCACCGCCATCCAGGCCCAGTCCCCCGCCCCGGCCCCGATCGAGAAGGCAAGCGCCCAGTGAGCTCCACCCGTGTCCTCGTCCTCAACTCCGGCTCCTCGTCGGTGAAGTACCAGCTGCTCGACATGCGGGACAGCAGCCGGCTGGCCGTGGGACTCGTCGAGCGCATCGGCGAGGAGAGCTCCCGGCTGAAGCACACGCCCGTCGAGAGCGGGCAGACCCGCGAGTGGACCGGCCCGATCGCCGACCACGAGGCCGCCCTGAAGGCCGTGGCGGAGGAGCTGTCGAGGGACGGGCTCGGTCTCGACTCCCCCGAACTGGCCGCGATCGGGCACCGGGTGGTGCACGGCGGCAAGCACTTCACCGAGCCGACCGTGATCGACGACGCCGTGCTCGCCGAGATCGAGCGGCTGATACCGGTGGCCCCGCTGCACAACCCGGCCAACCTGACCGGCATCCGCACGGCCCAGACGCTGCGGCCCGACCTCCCCCAGGTCGCCGTCTTCGACACCGCCTTCCACACCACGATGCCGGAGTCGGCCGCCCGCTACGCGATCGACGTGAAGACCGCCGACGAGCACCGGATCCGGCGCTACGGCTTCCACGGGACCTCGCACGCGTACGTCTCCCGGGCTACGGCCCAGCTGCTGGGGAAGTCGCCGGAAGAGGTGAACGTGATCGTGCTGCACCTCGGCAACGGGGCGTCCGCGTCCGCCGTACGAGGCGGGAAGTGCGTCGACACCTCCATGGGGCTGACGCCTTTGGAGGGACTCGTGATGGGTACGCGCTCCGGAGACATGGACCCGGCCGTCATCTTCCATTTGATGCGCGTTGGCAAAATGTCCACGGACGAGATCGACACTCTTCTCAACAAGAAGAGCGGATTGATCGGCCTGTGCGGGGACAACGACATGCGCGAGATCCGCCGCAGGGTCGACGCGGGTGACGAACAGGCACAGCTGGCCTTCGACATCTACATTCACCGCCT
Organism: Streptomyces sp. a15; assembly: GCF_059026085.1. Lineage (NCBI taxonomy): Bacteria > Bacillati > Actinomycetota > Actinomycetes > Kitasatosporales > Streptomycetaceae > Streptomyces > Streptomyces sp. A15. Next base: position 19,793 of record NZ_JBWLKM010000030.1, read on the forward strand.
GAAGAAGTACATCGGCGCCTATTACGCGGTGCTCGGCCGGGTGGACGCGATCGCGTTCACGGCCGGGGTCGGCGAGAACGCGGCGCCGGTGCGGGAGGCCGCCGTGGCGGGCCTGGAGGAGCTGGGGCCGGTGGTGGACGGCGAGCTGAACGCGATACGCAGTGACGAGCCGCGGCTGGTCTCGCCCGCCCACGCGCGCGTGGCGGTCGCCGTGGTGCCGACGGACGAAGAACTGGAAATCGCCACTCAGACTTATGCACTGGTCGCACCGGATGCCCCGGATGCACTGGTCGAAAAGAGCAACTGAGCGACCGCCCGCCCATTTGTATCTTCCGCCAGACGGAATATTCCGTAGCGAAACAAACCGATAGGATCGCCCCATGCGCCGTTCGAAAATCGTTTGTACTCTCGGCCCCGCGGTCGACTCCCACGAGCAGCTCGTTGCGCTGATCGAAGCCGGCATGAACGTGGCCCGCTTCAACTTCAGCCACGGCACGCACGCCGAGCACCAGGGGCGCTACGACCGCGTCCGCGCCGCCTCCAAGGAGACCGGCCGCGCCATCGGCGTCCTCGCCGACCTGCAGGGCCCCAAGATCCGCCTGGAGACCTTCGCCGAGGGTCCGGTCGAGCTGGAGCGCGGTGACGAGTTCGTCATCACCACCGAGGACGTGCCCGGTGACAAGCAGATCTGCGGTACGACCTACAAGGGCCTGCCCGGTGACGTGACCAAGGGCGACCCGATCCTGATCAACGACGGCAACGTCGAGCTCAAGGTCACCGAGGTCGTCGGCCACCAGGTGCGGACGATCGTCATCGAGGGCGGCGTCGTCTCCGACCACAAGGGCATCAACCTGCCCGGCGCGGCCGTGAACGTGCCGGCACTGTCCGAGAAGGACATCGAGGACCTGCGCTTCGCGCTGCGCATGGGCTGCGACATGGTCGCGCTGTCCTTCGTGCGGGACGCGAAGGACGTCGCGGACGTCCACAAGGTGATGGACGAGGAGGGCCGCCGGGTCCCCGTCATCGCCAAGGTGGAGAAGCCGCAGGCGGTGCAGAACATGGAGGACGTCGTCGCGGCGTTCGACGCCGTGATGGTGGCCCGTGGCGACCTGGCCGTCGAGTACCCGCTCGAGAAGGTCCCCATGGTGCAGAAGCGCCTGATCGAGCTGTGCCGGCGCAACGCCAAGCCGGTGATCGTGGCGACCCAGATGATGGAGTCGATGATCACCAACTCCCGTCCGACCCGCGCCGAGGCCTCCGACGTGGCCAACGCGATCCTGGACGGCGCGGACGCGGTCATGCTGTCGGCGGAGTCGAGCGTGGGCGCGTACCCGGTCGAGACCGTGAAGACGATGTCGAAGATCGTCACGGCGGCGGAGCAGGAGCTGATGTCGAAGGGCCTGCAGCCGCTGGTCCCCGGCAAGAAGCCGCGTACCCAGGGTGGTTCGGTCGCCCGTGCCGCCTGCGAGATCGCCGACTTCCTCGGCGGCCGGGGCCTGGTGGCCTTCACCCAGTCCGGCGACACCGCCCGCCGCCTCTCGCGCTACCGCGCGGTCCAGCCGATCATCGCGTTCACCACGGACGAGGGCACCCGCAACCAGCTCACGCTCAGCTGGGGCGTCGAGTCCCACGTCGTGCCGTTCGTGAACAGCACCGACGAGATGGTCGACCTGGTCGACCAGGAGATCACCAAGACCAACCGCTTCAACCCGGGCGAGATCGTCATCATCACCGCGGGCTCGCCCCCCGGCGTCTCCGGCACCACCAACATGCTGCGGGTGCACCACCTGGGCGAGGCCGCCCGCGACTGATCCTCCAGGCCCGCCAAGGGCTTTGTACGGCGCTGAGGGCGCCCCCTGTGGCCAGGGGGCGCCCTCAGCTGTGTGCGGCTCCCGAACGGGCTTGTGGCGGCCGTGGCGGCCTCAGTCGGTGACGTACTGCTGCATCCCGGGGACTTTCAGCGTTCCGCCGAACTGGGCGGCCTGGGTGATCTTCACGTTGGTGAAGTAGATCAGTGGGATGTTCAGCGGCGGCGGGTGCTCCGGGTCGAACGTGATCGGGATCAGGCCGAAGAGGTTGCCGGAGATACTCTCGGTGTACATCACCGTGTCGCCGTCGGTGATCGTGGAGGTCGAGCCCTTCTCCGCCTGCACGTGGTAGGTCTTGCCGTACTCCTTGACCAGCTGGTGCAGGTCGCCGATGTCGGTGCCGTCGGAGACGACGTACTTCAGGACCTTCTTGATCTTGCCGCTGGCCGTCTTCACCTCGACGACGCCCTGGTAGTCCGCGCCCTTCAGCGTCAGCGAACTGGCCTCCAGGTACCAGGGGTTGTCCGCCACCAGCACCTTGTTGTCGACGTCGCCCTCGGCCTCGGTGGCGACCGGGCAGTCCTCGGCGGCCGTGGTGGGGCTCGCGGAGGGGCTGGGCGTGGCCGTGGCGTCAGCGGCGTCCTCGGCCGCCTTCTCCACCGCCTTCGTGGTGTCCTCGGCCGCCTTCGACGCCGTGTCGGTCGTGTCCTTCACGGTGTCGTCGACCGTGCCGGCGACCTTCTCGGTCGTCTCCTTGACAGCGTCGGAGGTGTCCTCGTCCTTGCCGTCCGTGCTCTCCGACGCGGAGGCGGATGCGGAGGGCGTCGCCGACGGCGTCGGGCTCGCGCTCTCCGATGCCTTGTCACCACCGGTGAAGATGCCGGTGATCGCATCTCCTATGTCCTCCAGCAGGTTGCCCCCGCTGTCGGACGGCGAGGGGCTCGCCGTGGCGGTGTCACCGGAGGAGGAGTTGCCCTCCTTGCTCGGCGAGGCCGAGGCGGACGGGGTGGGGTCGGCCTTGTCGTCGGAACCTGAATCCGGCGAAGAGGCGTCACCCGAGCCCGAGTCCGAGTCCGAGTCCGAGGACGCGGAGGCAGAGGGGGACGGCTCGGCCGACTCGCCCTTGTCCTCGTCCGTCGACTCCTCGTCGCTCGACGACGCGGACGGCGACGGCGTGGGCGACGCGGACGCGCCGTCCTCGTCGAGGGCCGCGAGGCAGTCCTTGTACTCGTCGGCCGTCAGGCTCTTCGAGCTCGGCTGCTCGTCGGCGAGGGCGAGCGTGGGCGTGAACCCGATGCCCATGAGGACCGCCGTCGGCATCGCCGCCATGGCTATCGCCTTGCCGGCCGGCATGTGGAACCTGGTGAACAGCGGCTTCTTGGGCGCCGCGTGACGGGGCCCCGTTCTGACCCCGGTCGACACCTCGGGGCCCGCGCCATGGCTCTCGTCAGCCGACACGGTACCCCCCGTTCGCATCGGCGGCGCCGGCAGCTTCGGGCGTCCGGTCCGCCGGACCGTCGGTCGCGGGGTTCTGCGCGTGGTAAGGCGCACCCGGCTCACCCACGGCACCGTCGGGAGCGGTCTGAACGGCACCCTCGCTGGAGGGGCCCTGCTCCGCCTCGTGCGGTCCGGCGCCCTCCGCCTCCGGCTTGCCCGGCGCCCACGAGACGGCGAGCGCGCCGCCGAGCATCGCGAGCAGGAAGCCGATGACGAAGCCGCCGATGTTGGAGACCACCAGCGACACCAGGGCGAGGACGATCGCCGCGACGCCCGCGAAGACGCGCGTCGCATGCTGGAACCACATGGTGAGACCAAGCGTGACCAGCAGTACGCCGATGATGAGGGAGCCGGCACCCGCGGTGGTCGCCATGGCGACCGACATGGTGCCCAACTTGAGGGTGGCGTACGGGAAGTAGGCGATCGGCACCCCGCCGAGCAGGGTGAAAAGGCCTGCCCAGAACGGCCGGGTGCCCCGCCAGTCACGGAATCGCAGACGCAACCGGGTGAACGTCCCGGCGCTCTGGACCGGAGTCTCGGCACTCATGGAAAACAGCTCCCTGGGTCCGGATGAAGTACGTACCGGCTCGGCCGTTGGCGTGGAGAAGCCGGAAAGTCTGAGTTTGGTGTCCGCCGTCGGGCGACGGACTGGCATGCGGGGCGGAGAAGCATGTGCTTCCCCGCCCCCTCGGCAGCTCAGCTGTCCGAGAGCGCCCCTACGGCCTCAGCCGTCAGAAGCACTCCATCTTGGGGTCGGTACCGAGACGCATCGACAGGCCGCTCAGCTTGAACGTGCCGGCCGAGGTCGCCCACGCCGTCTGCTCGACGTCCGTCAGGTCGGCCGACTCCGCCTGCTGGGCGAAGCCGCCCGGCAGCGTGGTCTTCGTGTCCTTCACGGCAGGACCACGGGTCTTGTCCTGAACGGCAACACCGATGTCGATGTCGTGGAACGTCGCATCGGCGTCGAGCTGCGACATGTCGATGTAGAGGTTGTGAGCCGTGACCGGCTTCTTCGGGTCCCTGCCCGCGTCAAGACGAAGGTAGATCGTCTTGCCTATGAGAGGGATCTCCGTCTTGACCGACTGACACATCTTGGTGAGCGTCGCGTCGTCGAACGACGAGATGGCGACGGGAACCTGCGTCTTCTTGTCACCTGCGGTCGAGGTGTAGACGGTGTCGATGCCGCCGTACTGGGCGAAACCCTCACCGTGCAGGTCCGCGACCGACACCTTGAACTGCTGGCCCGACACACTGAACGACGCGGCCAGCGCACCCTGCGCCAGCCCGACACCCACAGCCGCGGCCGCGGCGACGCTGGGCACCATGACCACAGCGAACCGCTTCCATCTGGTCCCGCCACGCACTAGGGACTCCATATTTCCTCCTTCTCGGACGTACATCTCCTGGCCCTGACTGCCCCTGTCGAAGCGACGGCTCAGCCGGGCAGGGATGGGAGAAGTGCTACGTCCTCGGGAAGGGGAGCGCCCGCGCTCGAGGCGCGAACCGCACCCGAATCACCGGCGATCACCCCCGAGCGACAACCACTGGTCGCGCCTGACACGCATCACGCACAACCTTGCTGGACAGGCTTCGCCGAAACGGCGAAGACCCCCCTGCCCAAGGGCCGACTCCACTGCCGTCGGCCCTACTCGGTGGGGACCCTGGGTTCCCGTCGCCCCAACCGGCTGCCGGGGTACGGAATTGGACCGAGCGTCGCCGATCGTGGTCCATTCTCGCCGTCGACACAAGGGGGTTCGTTACTCGCTAGTAACGGCCGGATAACCGAACAACGACCCGCTGGTCTCGGTCGACAACGCTGGGTGTCAGATGACCACCAGACAAAGCCATTGATCGTTGGACAGATTCCGACAGACCAACGCCCGCGACTTACTCCAAGTAACAGCGGCCGCGATTACCAAGATTTGGTAAAGCGCGGCCGCACTGGCCCCAGATCGGCCAATCTTTCACTCGGGCATCACATGCCGTGATGTTTAGGGACTGGTCAGAACCGGGCTCCCGCCCCGGTCAGAACAGGGCGCGCGCAAGGGCCCTGCGCGCCGCCGCCACCCGCGGGTCGTCGCCACCGACCACGTCGAACAGCTCCAGCAGCCGAAGACGTACGGCATCCCGGTCGTCACCCACAGTGCGCTGCACGGTCTGGATGAGCCGCCCGAACGCGTCCTCGACATGCCCGCCCACCAGATCCAGGTCGGCGGCGGCGATCTGCGCCTCGATGTCGGCCGGCTTGTCGGCGGCCTCCTTGCGCACCTGCTGCGGGTCGAGGCCCTGCACGCGATGGAGCAACTCGGCCTGGGCCAGGCCCAGTTTGGCCTCGCTGTTGCCCGGGTCGTCGCTCAGTACGTTCTTGTACGCCTGCACCGCACCGCCGAAGTCCCCGGCGTCCAGGGCGCGTACGGCGGCATCGAGGAGCGCGTCGTACGGCCCCGCGGGCATCTCGGGAGCGGCCTGGGCGTCCCCGCCCGCGCCCGGCTCGGCGTCGGGGGCGACGGTCAGACCGGTGAGCCCGAAGCGCTGCTCGGCGACCTGCACCAGCTGGTCCAGGGTCTCCCGGATCTGCGTCTCGGGGGCGGCACCCTGGAAGAGCGGCAGGGCCTGCCCGGCGACCACCGCGAAGACCGCCGGGATCCCCTGGATCCCGAACTGCTGCATCAGCATCTGATTGGCGTCGACGTCGATCTTGGCGAGGACGAAGCGCCCGTTGTACTCGACGGCAAGCCGCTCCAGGACGGGGCTCAGCTGCTTGCAGGGCTCGCACCACTCGGCCCAGAAGTCGATGACGACGGGCACTTCGGCGGACCGCTGCAGGACATCCTGCTCGAACCCTGCTTCGTCGACATCGGTGACGAGATCGGCCGGCGAGACACCACCGGCGCCGCCGCCCTGCCGGGCGGCCTCGGCCCGCGCCTGCTCCGCCTTCGCCTTGGCCTCTTGGGCCGCCTTCACCGCGGCGAGGTCGACGACTCCGCTCATGGACATGTTCCGTGGCTGCATGCGTACATCCTCCCCCGTTCCCGCGCCCATGTGAAAAGCGTTGTGAAAGCCGGTCGTACTCTCGGGTGTCCGACGCCGGGTCCCCACCCCACGCCGCGCGTGTGTGCGCCGCGCGCGTACGTCCGTCACGCGCTTTCGCTACGAGTCGTAGCGTAATGGCACGCGGCGCCTTCGGAACAGCGCGGTCCGGTGATCTCCCTCACGGCGACACGGGAACGGCCGGTTATGGTCGGGGAATGCAGAGCCGCACTCCCGCCAGCCGTGCCGGGCGTCCGCGCAGCGCCGCCGCGGACACCGCGATCCTGGCCGCGACGCGGGAGGCCCTGGTCGAGCTCGGCTGGTCGAAGCTCACTCTGGGGGACGTGGCCACCAGGGCCGGGGTCGCGAAGACCACCCTCTACCGCCGCTGGGCCGGCAAGAACGAACTCGTCGTCGACGCGGTGGCGGAACTCTTCGACGAGCTCCGCCTCCCCGACTGCGGCACCCTCGCCGCCGACATCGAGGGCGTCGTCCTCCAGTACGCGGCGATCCTGGCCCGGCCGGAGGCCAAGAGCGGCCTGATGTCGGTCGTGGCGGAGTCGACCCGGGACGAGGCGCTGCGGGAACGCATCCGGGCCTCGATCGTGGAGCGCCAGAAGCGGCTGGTCCTGGAGGGGCGGGCCCGCGCGCAGCAGCGCGGCGAGCTCCCCCCGGAATCGGATCCGGAGGAAGCCGCCCGCACGGTGGATCTGATCTTCGACGTGGTCGCGGGCGCGGTGGTCCACCGGACGCTGGTGAGCGCGGAACCGGCGGACGAGGAGTGGGTGCGCAGCTTCGCCCGGATCCTGCTGTTCGGCCTCGCCGGAGCGGGCGAGGACCATGACGCGGCTCCGACCCCGGAAGACGGGCCCTAGAACCCCGCCGGCTCCGTGTACACCCCCCACTCGTCCCGCAGCACCCCGCAGATCTCCCCGAGCGTCGCCTCGGCCCGCGCGGCGTCCAGCATCGGCCCGATCATGTTGGAACCGTCCCGCGCGGCGGCAAGCATCGCGTCCAGGGCAGCCCGCACACCCGCCTCGTCCCGGGCGGCCTTCCGCGCCCCCAGCACCCGCACCTGCTCCCGCTCCACCTCGTGACTGACCCGCAGGATCTCCAGGTCGCCGGTCACGGATCCGTGGTGGACGTTCACCCCCACGACCCGCTTGTCGCCCTTCTCCAGGGCGCGCTGGTACTGGAAGGCCGACTCGGCGATCTCGCCGGTGAACCAGCCGTCCTCGATGCCGCGCAGGATGCCGGAGGTGATCGGGCCGATCGGGTGCTGTCCGTCCGGGTGCGCCCGCAGGCCCCGTTCCTTGATCTGTTCGAAGATCTTCTCGGCGTCCGCCTCCATCCGGTCCGTCAGCTGCTCGACGTACCACGAACCGCCCAGCGGGTCGGCCACGTTGGCGACGCCGGTCTCCTCCATGAGCACCTGCTGCGTGCGCAGCGCGATCTCCGCGGCCTGCTCCGAAGGCAGCGCGAGGGTCTCGTCCAGCGCGTTGGTATGCAGCGAGTTGGTGCCGCCGAGAACCGCCGCCAGCGCCTCCACGGCCGTACGCACCACGTTGTTGTACGGCTGCTGGGCGGTCAGCGACACGCCGGCGGTCTGCGTGTGGAAGCGCAGCCACTGCGCCTTCTCGGAGCGGGCCCCGTACACGTCCCGCATCCACCGGGCCCAAATCCTGCGCGCGGCACGGAACTTGGCGATCTCCTCGAAGAAGTCGAGGTGCGCGTCGAAGAAGAAGGACAGGCCGGGGGCGAAGACATCGACGTCGAGCCCGCGCGACAGCCCCAACTCCACATACCCGAAGCCGTCCGCCAGCGTGTACGCCAGTTCCTGCGCGGCCGTCGACCCGGCCTCGCGGATGTGGTAGCCGGAGACGGACAGCGGCTTGTAGTCGGGGATGCCGGCCGCGCAGTACTCCATCAGGTCGCCGATGAGGCGCAGGTGCGGCTCGGGCTGGAAGAGCCACTCCTTCTGGGCGATGTACTCCTTGAAGATGTCCGTCTGGAGGGTGCCGTTGAGGACGCCGGGGTCGATGCCCTGGCGTTCGGCGGCGACGAGGTACATGCAGAAGACGGGCACGGCGGGCCCGGAGATCGTCATGGAGGTGGTGACATCGCCCAGCGGGATGTCCTTGAACAGGACCTCCATGTCGGCGGCCGAGTCGATGGCGACGCCGCAGTGCCCGACCTCGCCGAGCGAGCGCGGGTCGTCGGAGTCGCGGCCCATGAGGGTCGGCATGTCGAAGGCCACGGACAGTCCGCCGCCGCCGTTGGCGAGGATCATCTTGTAGCGCTCGTTGGTCTGTTCGGCGTTCCCGAACCCGGCGAACTGCCGGATGGTCCAGGTGCGTCCCCGGTAGCCGGTCGCGTACAGGCCGCGGGTGAAGGGGTATTCCCCCGGCCAGCCGATCCGCTCGAAGCCCTCGTAGCTGTCCCCTGGCCTCGGCCCGTACACCGGCTCCACAGGGTCACCGGAGAGCGTGGTGAAGTCCGCCTCACGCGTGCGTGAAGCGTCGTACCGGGCCTGCCAGCGTCGGCGGCCCTCTTCGATCGCGTCAGCGTCCATGCTTCGAATTTACTAGGATGTCCTAGTAAATGTCGATGGCTGACCGCCGTACGGAACCCGTACGGCGGTGCGCCGAGCGGTGCGCCGAGCGGTTACGCCTTGGCGATCGCCGGAGAGTCCTCGGCGGTCTTCCCCTCCAGTTCGCGGCTGATCTTCCGCTCCACGAAGAAGGCGGCCGTGGGGATCGTCCCGGCCAGCAGCACCCACAGCTGCTTGGCGACCGGCCACTTCGCCTTCGAGCCCAGGTCGAACGCGAAGACCAGGTAGACGACGTACAGCCAGCCGTGCGCGATGCCCACGACGCGGGTGAAGTCGTCCGCCCCGTCCATCTTGAGCAGGTACTTGGCGATCACGCCCAGGGTCAGCAGGACCAGCAGCACACCGGTGACGTAGGCCATGACGCGGTAGCGGGTCAGCACGGACTTTTTCATGCGTACGAGCGTAACCATCCGCTTCGGGAGATCTTGCCCGGGGTCGGCCCTCGTCTGCCGGGTCAGTCCTCGTCGAAGTCGTGCGCCGCCACCCGCAGCGGCCTCAGCATCGCGAAGATCTCCGCGCACTCCTCGGCGTCGTACACGCCGAGCCCGAAGTCCATCGCCATCAGGTCGCGGGTGGCCGCCTCGACCACCTCGCGCCCCTTGTCGGTGATGACGGCGAGCGTGCCGCGCCCGTCGTTGGGGTTGGGCTTCTTGTCCACCAGGCCCGACTTGACCAGCCGGTCCACGGTGTTCGTCACGGAGGTGGGGTGCACCATGAGCCGCTCGCCGATCTTGGACATGGTCAGCTCGCCGGCCTTGGAGAAGGTGAGCAGCACGAGCGCCTCGTACCGCGCGAACGTCAGCCCGTACGGCTTGACCACCGCGTCGACCTCGGCGAGCAGGATCTGGTGGGCGCGCATGATCGAGGTGATCGCGGCCATGGACGGCACGTTTCCCCAGCGCCGCTTCCAGAGTTCGTCGGCGCGGGAGATGGGATCGAACGGGAGACTGAGGGGCTTCGGCACGGCAAAGACCTTACCGGCCGGTCACATCGTGGTCAGCCCCGTCTCGCCCCTCGGTCCGAGCCTTTCCGTCCGAGCCCCTCCGTCCGCCCTTCCGTCCGAGCCCCTCCGTCCGAGCCCCTCCGTCCGAGCCCCTCCGTCCGAGCCCCTCCGTCCGAGCCCCTCCGTCCGGCGGGCTTCCAAGGCCAGCACCACACAGCACACCGTCCCCAGCACTCCCGCTCCCGTGACCGTCGCGGCCACTCCGGCGAACTCCGCCGCCACGCCCGCGAGCGCCATGCCCACTCCCTGGATCGTCATCAGACCGGCGGTCATCAGGGTCATGGCCCGCCCGCGCAGTTCCTCCGGCACCTCCCGCACGAACCACTGGTCCAGGCCCAGCGTGTACGCCGTCCCCGCCCCCGAGATCACCAGGAGCAGCAGCGAGACGGCGAGGCCGGGGCCGATCGCGTAGCCGAGGTACGGCAGCAGCGTGCAGCAGAGCAACGGGAGGGCGATCCGCTCCCGGGTGGCGGGGCGCAGCCGGGAGCCCGCGTACAGCTCGCCGGCGATCGTGCCGACGGGCAGCGCGCACATCAGCAGGCCGAGGCCGACCGAGCCGACGCCCAGGTCGTCGGCGTACGGGGCGGCCAGTGCCTCCGGGGCGACGGAGAACATCGGAGGCAGCCAGAACATCAGGAGCAGCACGCGCACCCGCCGGTCGGCGAGCACCTGCCGGGCGCCCTTGAGGGAGTCCTTGACCAGTGCGCTGCCGTTCCCGGCGCGGGCCGGGCGGCGCCGCGTGCCGAAGCGCAGCAGCGCGGCCGAGGCGCAGAAGGTGCCCACGGTGATCAGCAGGGCATGGCGCGGGGAGACGACGGTGAGCAGCAGGCCGCCGAGCCCGAACCCGACCAGCAGCGCGCTCTGCGAGACGATCCGCAGCAGCGAGCGGCCGAGCACGAACAGGTCGCCGTCGCCCAGGATCTCGGCGAGCGTGGCCATCCGCGTCCCCTGGAACACCGGCGAGACGACGGCCACGCAGCAGCGCAGGGCGAGCAGTACGGCGATGGGGGCGCCCGGCGTCACCATCAGCGCGACGCCCCCGGCGCACACCAGGTCGCACACCACCAGCACCCGCCGGGCCGGGAACCGGTCGGCGATCCCCGCGAGCAGCGTCCCGCCGACCAGATACGGCAGGAACCCGAGCGCGAACGTCAGCGCGCTCATCAGGGGCGAGCCGGTGAGGTCGTAGACGAGGACGGACAGCGCGACCTCGCTGACGATCAGACCGAGCAGGGAGAGCGCGTGGGCGGCGAAGACCGCGCGGAACTCGCGGACGGTGAAGAGGCGGGCGTAGCCGGTGGGCGGTGCCGCAGGAGTGTCCAACAGCTGTTCTGGCATGGGCAGCAGCGTGCTCGCCCGGCGGGGCGGGCCCTAGAGTTTCGGTTCCGGCCGAATGTTCGCGCTGGTTCGTCAGGAGGTGGCCGTGCCGTCGCGACTGCGCTTCGGGGAGGACGACTTCCTCCGCTGCCGGTTCGCCGTGTCGCCGCTGTGGGAGACGCAGGAGGTGGTGCGCACGCTCAAGCGGCCCGAGCGGCACGGCTATCACGCGCACTGGCTGCGCCGGATCCGTACGGCGGCCGCCGGGCTGGACCTCGCTCCGCTGTGGCTGCTGATGCCCCGGCGCGGTCACTCGCCGGACTGGCTGTGCCCGCCGCCGACCGGACCGGCCGCCTCGTTCGAGGAGGAGATCGCCGCGGTGCGTGCCGCCGATCCGGAGGCGGCCCGGGAGGACACCGCTCGTTCGCTGGCGGACACCCCTGGTGCGCTCGACTCGCCCCGGGGACGAACCTGGCTGCGCGATCCCGTGCGCATGGTCCGGGAGTTGTCCGACGCGCTGGAGGAGGTCTGGCACACCCTCGTCGAGCCGGACTGGCCGCGGCTGCGCGCCCTGCTGGAGGCGGACGTGGCGTTCCACTCGCGCCGGCTGGCGGAGGTGGGCCTGGGCGGGCTGCTGCCCGAGATCAACCGGCGCTGCGGCTGGAACGCGGGCACGCTGACCGTCGAGTGGCGGGGCGAGCACGAGCGCGACCTGGGCGGACAGGGCCTGGTGCTGATGCCGAGCGTCTTCAGCTGGCCGGACCTCGTCAGCAGCTTCGACCCGCCCTGGCAGCCGACCCTGGTCTATCCGGCCCGGGGCATCGGCGGCCTGTGGGCCGAGCCCGCCGACCGCACCCGCGACACGCTCGTACGGCTCCTCGGCCGCGGCCGGTCCGCCGTCCTCACCGCGCTCGACGAACCGGCCACCACGACCGCGCTCGCCCACCGGCTGGGCCTCGCGCCGTCGTCGGTGTCGGCGCACCTGACGGTCCTGCGCGACGCGGGACTGCTGACCGCGCGGCGCTACGGCCATCAGGTGCTGTACGAGCGGACGCCGCTGGGGATCGCGCTGGCGGCGGGCGGCTGATCCACCGGCCGGGCCTACACGCGCGGCGCTCCCGTCACCGACATCACCAGCGAGTACAGGGAGGTGGTGGCCGTGATGAACAGGCGGTTGTTCTTCGGGCCGCCGAAGGCCACGTTGGAGACGGGCTCGGGCACGCGCAGCCGGCCGATGAGGGTGCCGTCGGGGTCGTAGCAGTGGACGCCGTCGTCCAGGGCGGCGGCCCACAGGCGGCCCTCGTCGTCGAAGCGGATGTTGTCGAAGTGGACGTCGCCGCGGCCCTCGGCGAAGACCTTCCCGTCCGCGAGCGTGCCGTCCTCGCGGATGTCGAAGACGCGGATCCGGGCGGCCCGCGAGTCGGAGACGTACAGCCGCCGCTCGTCGGGCGACAGGATGACGCCGTTGGGTCCCTCGAACCCGTCGGCGGCCAGGTGGACCTCGCCGGTCGCCGGGTCGATCCGGTACACGTGGCACGCGCCGATCTCGGACTCGGCGCGATGGCCCTCGTAGTCGCTGGTGATGCCGAAGTCCGGGTCGGAGAACCAGATCGTGCCGTCGGAGCGTACGACGGAGTCGTTCGGGCTGTTGAGCCGCTTGCCGGCGTAGCGGTCGGCGAGGACGGTCACCGTCCCGTCGGGCTCGGTGCGGGTGACCCGGCGGTTGCCCTGCTCGCAGGTGACCAGGCGGCCCTGCCGGTCGAGGGTGTTGCCGTTGCTGTACCCGGCCGGGGTGCGGAAGACGCCGACCGTGCCGGTGGCCTCGTCCCAGCGCAGGATGCGGTCGTTCGGGATGTCGCTCCAGATCAGCTGGCGCCAGGCGGGGAGGTACAGCGGGCCCTCGGCCCAGCGGCAGCCGTCGTGCAGGACCTCCAGCCTGCTGTCGCCGTTCGCACAGCGTCCGGTGCGGAAGCGGTCGTCCAGGATCTCGTACGGGCCGTCGGCGGGCATGGCGTCCTCTCGGAGGGATGACCAGGATCTGGATCTGGATCTGGATCTGGATCTGGATCTGGATCTGGATCTGGATCTGGATCTGGATCTGGATCTGGATC
>NZ_JBWLKM010000030.1:33269-102367 GCF_059026085.1 Streptomyces sp. a15
TCTGGATCTGGATCTGGATCTGGATCTGGATCTGGATCTGGATCTGGATCTGGATCTGGATCTGGATCTGGATCTGGTTCAACATAATAGAGAGATCACCGAATCAGGTATGGTCAGTGCATGAAATCAGTGGATGACATCGACCGTCGGCTGATCGCGCTGCTCCAGCGGGACGCCACCCGGTCGTACGCCGCGCTCGGCACGGCGGTCGGCCTGTCGGCGGGTGCCGCGCACGAGCGCGTGCGCAAGCTGCGCGAGCAGGGGGTCATCCGGGCCACGACGGTCGACGTCGATCCCGCGGCGCTCGACCGCGGGGTCCTCGCCTTCGTCCTGGTCGACTCGACGGCGTGGATGGGCGACCGGGCCGAGGACTTCGCCGCCGTACCGGAGATCCAGGAGGCGCACGTCATCGCGGGCAGCGCGGCCGTCCTGGTGAAGGTGCGCACCGCTACCACGGAACGGCTCCAGGACGTACTGCGCCGCCTGTACGCGATCGACGGGGTCAGCGGAACGCAGGCGACGGTGGTCCTGGAGACCTTCTTCGAGCGGCCGCTGAACGCCGGATAGCACCGGGCGACCTGGCCTGTCATGAGAAAACCCCGGTCCGCGCGGGACCGGGGTTTCTCCTGCTGTGGGACTACTGCTCGGCGAGGTGCCGCTCGACCGTCTCCACCTTGGAGGTGAGACCGTCCGTCACTCCGGGGCGGATGTCCGCCTTGAGGACCAGCGACACGCGCGGCGCCCGCGCCTCCACGGCGGCCACGGCTCGCTTGACGACGTCCATCACCGCGTCCCACTCGCCCTCGATCGAGGTGAACATCGCGTCCGTACGGTTGGGCAGGCCCGACTCCCGGACGACCTTCACGGCGTCGGCGACGTACTCCCCCACATCCTCGCCGACCCCCAGCGGCGTCACGGAGAAGGCGACGATCATGCCTTCACGGCCTTTTCCTGGCGGGCCCGGGAGGCGATGACCGCGTCCTCGGTCTCACGCCTGAGCTTGCGCTCGGCGAAGAAGCCGCCGGTGGGCAGCACGGAGAGGACGAAGTAGAGGGCGGCGGTCTTCAGGGGCCACTTCGTACGGTTCCAGGCGTCCGCCCAGAAGATCACGTACAGGATGAAGAGGACGCCGTGGATCATCCCCATCACGGGGACCGCGTTGAAGTCCGTCGTCCGCTTCAGCACCGAGCAGACGAGCAGGAGAAGGAACGAGATCGCCTCGGGGGCCGAGACCAGGCGGAGGCGGCGGAGGGCGGTGGCGGTCTTGATGTCCACGGGTCACCTTCGGTGGGAGAGACGTCGGACGGTTTGTGAATCCAGGCACAAACGTTCGCCCCATTGTGGCAAACGGCTGGGCGGCGGACGGCCGGGGGGTGGAAGCTGGTGCCGACGATCCGGGGAGCGCGTATGCAGTTCACCTCGGGCGGGCCGGCGTGCTGCCCTGGCGCAACGCGGGGCGGCAGGGCCAGATCTCCGCGACCGGGTTCGAGCAACTGGCCCTGATCGGCCCTTAGTGGCCCTTAGGGGCGCGATCAGGGTCTTTCTCCACCCACAGGCTCTGTTGGCGGAGCCTCCCGGCGGTTACCTTCGCTGCGTGGCGATGTTCCGACTTCAAGGCAGCAAGGTGCTCGCCGTCGACATGACCGGGGACGCCGTGAAGGCGAAGAACGGCTCGATGGTCGCATACGACGGGCAGATGGACTTCAAGAAGCTCAGCGGCGGCGGTGAGGGCATCCGGGGCATGGTGACCCGGCGGATCACCGGCGAGCAGATGACACTGATGGAGGTGAAGGGGCACGGCACGTGCTGGTTCGCGGACCGGGCCTCGGAGATCAACCTCGTCGCCCTCCAGGGGGACAAGCTGTACGTGGAGTCGAGCAACCTGCTCGCGACCGACTCCGGGCTGCGGACCGGCACGTCGTTCACGGGCACGCGCGGGGCCTCGCAGGGCAACGGGCTGTTCACGACGACGATCGAGGGCCACGGACAGGCCGCGATCATGTCGGACGGGCCGGCGGTCGTGCTGCGGGTCAGCGCGCAGTACCCGCTGACCGTCGACCCGGGCGCCTACATCGCGCACCAGGGCAACCTGCGGCAGTCCTTCCAGTCCGGTGTGACGTTCCGCACGCTCATGGGCGAGGGCGGCGGCGAGGCCTTCCAGCTCCGCTTCGAGGGCGACGGCCTGGTCTACGTCCAGCCGAGCGAGCGGAACACGATCGCGGGGGAGGTGTGACATGGCCTTCAGCGAGATCAACTCGAAGATGGTCGAGGCGACCGTCCAGCCCGGGCAGCGGCTGTTCAGTCAGCGCGGGGCGATGCTCGCCTACAAGGGCGAGGTGTCCTTCACGCCCAACGTCCAGGGCGGCCAGGGCGGCGTCATGTCGATGCTCGGCCGCCGGGCGGCGGGCGAGGCGGCGCCCCTGATGACCGTCGAGGGCAGCGGCACCGTGCTGTTCGGGCACGGCGGCCACCACGTCCAGGTCATCAACCTCACCGGCGACACCCTGTTCGTGGAGGCGGACCGCCTGCTCGCCTTCGAGGGCACCCTGGAGCAGGGCACCATGTTCATGGGCTCCCAGGGCGGCGTCATGGGCATGGTCCGCGGCCAGGTCAGCGGCCAGGGGCTGTTCACGACCACCCTCCGCGGGCACGGCTCGGTCGCGGTCATGGCGCACGGCGGCGTCATCGAGGTCCCCATCACCCCGCAGCGCCCGGTCCATGTCGACCCGCAGGCGTACGTCGCCCACCACGGCGACGTACGCAACAAGCTGTCCACCGCGCTGGGCTGGCGGGACATGGTGGGCCGCGGCTCCGGAGAGGCGTTCCAGCTGGAGCTCAGCGGCAACGGCGCGGTGTACGTCCAGGCCTCGGAGGAGAAGCTGTGAGCATGTACGGGGCTCCGGGCGGCGGCCCGACGGTCTACGACCCCATGACACTGCCGGTCGACGACAACGTCAACAACTACACCTTCTGCGTGGAGCTCAAAGGGAGCCAGTGGTTCCTGCAGAAGGGGAAGATGATCGCCTACTACGGCTCGATGGAGTTCAACGGCATCGGACACGGCCGGCTGGACCGCCTCGTGCGTACGTCGTTCCATTCGCCTCTGCACGCGAGCGACTGGGTCGTGGCGGAGGGCTCGGGCAAGATGCTCCTCGCCGACCGGGCCTTCGACGTGAACTCCTACGACCTCGAGAACGGCAATCTGACCATTCGCTCGGGCAACTTGCTCGCTTTTCAGCCAAGTCTCGCCCTCAAGCAGTCGATCGTGCCGGGTTTTCTGACACTCATCGGAAGCGGAAAGTTCGTGGCGGCCTCCAACGGGCCGGTGGTGTTCATGGAGCCTCCGATCCGGGTGGACCCGCAGGCGCTCGTCGGCTGGGCCGACTGCCCCTCTCCGTGCCATCACTACGACCACGGGTACATGACCGGCCTGATGGGCGGCCTACGTGCGATGACGGGCCTGGGCGGGGCCTCCGGGGAGGAGCACCAGTTCGAGTTCGTAGGGGCCGGCACGGTGCTGCTCCAGTCGTCGGAGGCGCTGATGGCGGAGCAGGCGACGGGGGCGGTTCCGCACGAGCCCGGGGTGCCCGGTGGCGGCGGGGTTCCCGCAGGCCCCGGACAGCAAGCCGGCGCACCGCGCCTTCCCGGACAGCTGGGGGACCTCCAGCGTCGCTTCGGGCTGTGAGCGGTAGTCTGCGGAGTGTGACGTCGAACGTGTGCGCGCCCGACATCACACCACCCTCACTAGTTCGCCTTTCAACCTTTTAGGTAGACTTCATTCATGGAGACCGAGACGGCCACGCGCTGGCTGACCGATGCGGAGCAGTGCGCCTGGCGCACCCACCTGGAGGTCAACAGGCTGTTGACGTACCAGCTCGAAAGGGACCTGCAGCCGTTCGGCCTGACAATGAACGACTACGAGATCCTGGTGAATCTGTCCGAGTCGGAGGGCGTACGGATGCGGATGAGCGACCTCGCGTCCGCCACCCTCCAGTCCAAGAGCCGCCTCTCCCACCAGATCACCCGCATGGAGAACGCGGACCTCGTGCGGCGCGAGAACTGCGAGTCGGACCGCCGCGGTCTGTACGCGGTGCTCACCGAGCACGGCATGGAGACGATGCAGAAGGTCGCGCCGCATCATGTGGCGTCTGTGCGGAGACACTTCATCGACCTGCTGCCCCCCGAGTCCCTGGTGGAACTCGAGAAGTCCCTGAGGCCCGTCGCGGACCACCTCCGGGGACAACGCGGCCGTCCGTGACCCGGACCCCGGCCGTCCACCGGCCCCCGGCAGTCCACCGGCCCCCGGCCGGCTAGACGAGCGGCAGGCGGAGTTCGAACAGAGCTCCGCCTTCCGGCGCTTTGCGGACCGTGAGCGTGCCGCCGTGGCGTACGGCGACGTCCCGGGCGATCGCGAGTCCGAGCCCGGCACCGCCGTCGTCGCGGCTGCGGGCGTCGTCGAGCCGTACGAACCGCTCGAAGATCCGCTCCCGGTCGCCGTCCGGCACCCCGTCACCGTCGTCGGCGACCCCGGCCACGGCCCACTCCCCCTCCCGCCGTACGGTCACCGTGACCGTCGAGCGGGCGTGCCGCCGCGCGTTGTCCAGCAGATTGGTGAGCACCCGCTCCAGCTGCCCCCGGGACCCGGCCACCGGCACCGCCTCGGGCGCCTCCACGCGCACGCCCGTCCGCCCCTCGGCCTCCTCCCGCGCCAGTGCCGCGAGGTCGAGCCGGGCACCGACGGCGGGCCGCTCCCCCGCGTCCAGCCGGGCGAGCAGCAGCAGATCGGTGGCGAGGCGCTGGAGTCGTACGGTGTCCTCGACCGCCCCTGAAACGTCCAGCAGCTCGGGGTGTGCGGCGCCCACTTCGAGCTGGGTGCGCAAGGACGCGATCGGGCTGCGCAGCTCGTGCGAGGCGTCGGCGACGAACCGGCGCTGGCGCTCCACGGAGGTCTCCAGGGCGGCCAGCGTCTCGTTCGTGGTGCGGGCCAGGCGGGCCACCTCGTCGTGTGTGTCCGGCACCGGGACCCGGCGGGCGAGGTCCTCGGAGGCGGTGATCGCGGCCATCTCGCTGCGGATGCCCTCCACCGGGTGCAGCGCGCGCCGGGTGACCAGCCAGGTCACGACCGCGACGACGGCGAGCAGCAGCGGGAAACCGATCAGCATGACGGTCAGCGCGGTGCGCACCGCGCTCTGCTCCGCGGACAGGGGGGCACCGGCGTAGACGGTGAGCGTGCCCTGTTTCTCGGTCTCCACCCGGACGGCGGCGAAGCGGTAGTCGGCACTGTGCTGGTCGATCGTCGCGGAGCCGTCGGTGAAGACGGTGTTCTCCTCGATCTTGCCGGGTTCGAGGGAGGCGTCGTCGTCCGCGTCGTCGTCGGCGTCCTCGTCGCCGCCGCCGTCCGTGGGCGTTGGCGTGGGCGTGGGCGTGGGTGCCTGCGGGCGCACGGCGCCGGTGCCGGTGCCGCTGATCCGCTCCAGGTCCTCGGTCGCGGCGACGAGCCTGCCGCGCTCGTCGACGACCTGGACGGGCTGGTCCTCGTCGTCCAAGGACAGCTGCTCGTACGTCTTCCCGCCGGCCAGGTGGGTGGCCACCGTCCGCGCGGAACGGTCCGCCGCCGTACCGGCCTGGTCGATCAGGTTGGAGCGCAGGGACAGCAGTACGGCGGTCCCGGCCGCGACCAGCGCCACCGCGACGACGAGGGTGGCGGCCAGGGTCGCCCGGGACCGTACAGAGCCGAACAGCCGTTTCATCGTTGCTCCGTCTCCAGCCGGTAGCCGACGCCGCGGACCGTCCGGATGAGCTCGGCGCGCAGCTTGCGGCGCAGGGTGCTGATGTACACCTCGACGATGTTCGGATCGCCCTCGTACGCGAAGTCCCAGACGTGCTCCAGCATCTGGGCCTTGGACACCACCTCGCCGGCCCGCACCGCGAGCTGCTCCAGGACGGCGAACTCCTTGGCGGTCAGCGCGATCTCGTCATCCGCGAGGAAGACGCGGCGGGCGGCGGTGTCGATCTTCAGGTCGCCGTGGATCTGCACGGGCGAGGCCCCGCCGCCCTGTGCGCGGCGCCGCAGCAGGGCCTTGATCCGGGCGACGAGAACGACGTACGAGAACGGCTTGGTCAGGTAGTCGTCGGCGCCCGTGTCCAGGCCCTCCGCCTCGTCGTACTCGCCGTCCTTGGCGGTGAGCATCAGGATCGGCACGTCGTGGCCCGCGGCGCGCAGAGCGGCGCAGACGCGGTAGCCGTTGAGGCCGGGCAGCATGATGTCCAGGATCACGAGGTCGTACGTCCCCTCGGTGGCCCGGTGCAGTCCCTCCCGCCCGTCGTGG
The DNA here is from genome assembly GCF_059026085.1 of Streptomyces sp. a15. Classification (NCBI taxonomy): domain Bacteria; kingdom Bacillati; phylum Actinomycetota; class Actinomycetes; order Kitasatosporales; family Streptomycetaceae; genus Streptomyces; species Streptomyces sp. A15. The sequence continues at coordinate 39,599 of NZ_JBWLKM010000030.1, forward strand.
ACCACGTCCACGGCATACCCCTCGGCCGTCAGGCCCTTGGCGAGCGACAGGGCAAGCCGCTTCTCGTCCTCCACGATCAACAGGCGCATGCGTAAAGGTTCGCAAAGCCAAGCTGAAGATCTCTTCAGGGGGCTTCAGGTTCCTCTCAGCGTCGGTCGGCGATGGTTGTTGACGTCGAAAGCGAAGCAAAGCGACCGAAGCATCAGGATTCTGGAGGAAACCTCATGAAGCGCAACATCGTGATCGCCGCCGTTACGGCCGCCGCTCTGATCGGGGGCGGTACGGCCACGGCTCTCGCGGTGACGGGGGACGGTGCGGACGGTGAGGGGACGGCGACGGCGCGGCAGGCGGATGTCCGGGGGACCGGGAGCGGTGTCCAGGACGACGACGCGCGGGACGACGACGCGCGGGACGACGACGGGGCTCGGGTGTCCGGTGACGTGACGGCCGCCGAGGCCGTCGCCTCCGCACTGCGGCACTCGTCGGGTACCGCCGTCTCCGTCGAACTGGACGATCAGGACGACTCCGGGCCGGTCGTCTGGGACGTCGACGTGCTCGGCGGCGGCAACACCTGGCACAGCGTGCGCATCGACCCCGGCACCGGCAAGGTTCTCGGCTCCCACACCGAGCGTGAGGACGACACCGCCGAGGTGCGGGCCGCGCTGAAGGGGGCGACGGTGACGGCTGCGGAGGCGGCCGAGGCCGCGGCCGGCAAGGGCACCGTGACGTCGGTGGACCTGGACGAGGACGGCACGTCCAAGGCCTGGGAGGTCGAGACGTACAAGTCCGGCAACGCCGAGCAGGACTGGCGCGTCGACCTCACGACGGGCAAGGTCACGGCGGACGCGTCGGACGACGACGGCGACGACGACTGACGTGAGGTAAGGGCGCTGCCCTAAGAGTGGCCCTCGCCCTGCCGACTCGGTCGGACGAGAAGTGCCCCTGACCTCCGCCCCTGACCTGCGCCTCTCGACCGACCGAGACGGGTGGCCGGGTGCGCAAAGGCCGGAGGTCTGGGGGCGGAGCCCCCAGCTACGTCCGCGCCGGCGCCGGTGCGCTCACCCCCGCGATCACCGCCGCCCCCACCGACACCCCGCCCGCCACCACGAAGCACACCCCCAGCGGAAGTCGCTCCACCAGTACTCCCATCGTCGCCGCCCCGGCCGAACTCCCCGCGTTGACGGACGTGTTGACCCACGCCCCCGCCTGCGTCCGGAACCCGGCCGGGGCGGCGTCGTCGGCGATCAGGTACGCCGTCGTCAGGGCCGGTGCGACGAACAGCCCCGCACAGGCCGCCGCCCCGGCAAGCGTGGCCACGCCGGGCGCGAGACCAGCGGCGCCGAGCGTCACGCCCACGCCCGCAGCCAGGAACGAGAGCCGGCCCCGGGCCGGCGTACGCCAGTCCACCGTCCCGTTCAGCAGACCGCCCACCGCACTGCCCGCCGACAGCGCCGCGAGCACCCACGCGACGGTCTCGTCCCCGAGCTCCCGCTGCCCGGCGAAGGCGACGACGAGGAGGTCGACGGCGCTGAGGGACAGGCCCACACCGCCCGCGACGACGATCGGTGGCAACAGCTCCCGTCCCGGCGTCAGTGACGCGCCCCGGCCCTTGCGAACGGCCCCGCTCCCGCGCACCGAACGGACCGCCGGTGAGATCACGAAGGCCTGCGTCCCCACTGCCATGAGCAGCGCGCCCAGCACCACGCCCGCAGCAGGGGGCGCGAAGCCGACCAGCACGCCGACCAACAGCGGGCCGGTGACGTAGAGGAGTTCCTCCGCGACCCCGTCCAGGCTGTACGCGCGTTGCAGCAGGAGCCGGTCCTCGGCGAGTTCGCCCCACACCCTGCGCATGGTGGGACCAAGCGGCGGCGCGCAGGCGCCCGTGCCGGCGGCGATCAGGCCGAGCAGCAGCGGGGGCGCCCCGGGACGCCAGCAGGCCGCCGCCAGCGCGCAGAGCAGCCCCGCGTGCAGCAGGGCCATCGGCGGCAGGGCCCGGCGCGGGCCGTGGCGGTCGACCAGGGCCGCCCGGTACGGCGACAGGAAGACGACCGTGGCGCCGAACACGGCCATGACGACACCGGCGACGGCGTACGACCCGGTTGCCCGGGTCACGCTGAGCATCACGGCGATCGGGGCCATGCCGTACGACAGCCGGGCGGCGAGGGCGGCCGCGAAGGTGCGGCGGGCATGGGGAATGCGGAGTACCGCGGCATACGAGGGCCGCGGGGACACAGCGGACACGACAAAGTTCCTCTACTGGAGGCAGGGAAGGGACGCCGAAGTGCCGCGACGGCCACGGCGTGCTGCCGGGTGCGGTCGCGGGCTCGGGCGGGCCCTATGCCAAGAGAAGGAACATGTGGGTCAACGTACCAGCGGGGCCGGTGAGTTCACCGTGGGCCGGTCAGCCCTCCGTGAGCCCCGCCACCAGTTCGTCCGCGGCCCGGTAGGGGTCCAGCTCCCCGGCGACGATCTTCTCGGCGAGTGTGCTCAGCCGACGGTCGCCGTGCAGGTCGCCGATGCGCTCGCGCAGGGCGGTGACGGCGATGGCTTCCACCTCGTGGGCGGCGCGGGCGCGCCGGCGTTCGGCCAGGACGCCCTGCTCCTCCATCCAGGCGCGGTGCTTCTCCAGCGCCTCGACGACCTCGTCGATGCCCTCCGCGCGCGCGGCGACCGTCTTGACGATGGGCGGGCGCCAGTCGCCGGGGCCGCGGGACTCGCCGAGGCCGAGCATGTGGTTCAGCTCGCGGGCGGTGGCGTCCGCGCCGTCGCGGTCGGCCTTGTTGACGACGTACACGTCGCCGATCTCCAGGATGCCCGCCTTCGCCGCCTGGATTCCGTCCCCCATGCCGGGGGCCAGCAGCACCACCGACGTGTCCGCCTGGGAGGCGATCTCGACCTCCGACTGGCCGACCCCGACCGTCTCGACCAGGATCACATCGCAGCCCGCCGCGTCCAGGACACGGATCGCCTGCGGGGCGGCCCAGGCGAGACCGCCGAGGTGGCCGCGCGTGGCCATCGACCGGATGTAGACACCCGGGTCGGAGGCGTGCTCCGACATCCGGACCCGGTCGCCGAGCAGCGCGCCCCCGGAGAACGGGGACGACGGGTCGACGGCCAGGACGCCGACCCGCCTGCCCTGCTTGCGGTACGCGGTCACCAGGGCGGACGTGGACGTCGACTTGCCGACGCCCGGCGAACCCGTCAGGCCCACCACGTACGCCCCTCCGGTCAGCGGGGCCAGTGCCGCCATGACCTCCCTGAGCTGCGGGGACGCCCCCTCCACCAGGGAGATCAGCCGGGCCACGGCCCGCGGCCGGCCCTCCCTGGCCTGGGCGACCAGTGTGGAGACGTCCTGCATCACAGCTCCGTTCAGCGAGATCAGAGAGATCAGAGAGACACGTACAGCGAACTCAGGCCTTCGGCACCCGCACCACCAGCGCGTCACCCTGACCGCCGCCACCGCACAGCGCCGCCGCGCCCACGCCGCCGCCGCGCCGCTTGAGCTCCAGCGCCAGGTGCAGGACGAGGCGGGCGCCGGACATGCCGATCGGGTGGCCGAGGGCGATGGCGCCGCCGTTGACGTTCACCCTTTCCGGGGACACCTCGAGGTCCTTCATTGACTGGACCGCGACCGCCGCGAAGGCCTCGTTGATCTCGATCAGGTCGAGGTCGGCGACCTGAAGGCCCTCCTTCTTGAGGGCGTGCAGGATGGCGTTCGACGGCTGGGACTGGAGGGAGTTGTCCGGGCCCGCCACATTGCCGTGGGCGCCGATCTCGGCGATCCACTCCAGGCCGAGCTCCTGCGCCTTGGCCTTGCTCATCACCACGACCGCGGCCGCACCGTCGGAGATCTGCGAGGCCGACCCCGCGGTGATCGTGCCGTCCTTCGTGAACGCCGGGCGCAGCTTGCCGAGCGACTCGGCGGTGGTCTCCGCGCGGATGCCCTCGTCCTTGCTGAAGACGACCGGCTCGCCCTTGCGCTGCGGGATCTCCACGGGGGTGATCTCAGCCTCGAACAGGCCGTTCTTCTGGGCGGCGGCGGCGCGCTGGTGGGACAGGGCCGAGAACTCGTCCTGCTCGGGGCGCTGGATGCCGAGGCGGGTGTTGTGCTTCTCCGTCGACTCGCCCATGGCGATGTTCTCGAAGGCGTCGGTGAGACCGTCGTACGCCATGGCGTCGAGCATCTCGATCGCCCCGTACTTGAAGCCCTCGCGGGACTTCGGCAGCAGGTGGGGGGCGTTGGTCATGGACTCCTGGCCGCCGGCGACGACGATGTCGAACTCGCCGGCGCGGATGAGCTGGTCGGCGAGCGCGATGGCGTCGAGGCCGGACAGACACACCTTGTTGACGGTGAGCGCCGGGACGCTCATCGGGATGCCGGCCTTGACCGCGGCCTGGCGGGCCGGGATCTGCCCCGCCCCGGCCTGGAGCACCTGGCCCATGATCACGTACTGCACCTGGTCGCCGCCGATACCCGCACGGTCGAGGGCGGCCTTGATCGCGAAGCCGCCGAGGTCGGCTCCCGAGAAGGACTTCAGCGAGCCCAGCAGCCGTCCCATGGGCGTGCGGGCGCCCGCGACGATCACCGAGGTCGTGCTGTTCGATCCAGTCATGAGCTGCGATCCCCTTATCCGGCCTGCACTGGCCGAGGAGTGAACGAGGGTTTACTTCGAATGTACTGAGCGGTAGTCCACGCCGTCATCGGGCTGTCAGTGTGATCGCGCGCACGTTGCGTAACCACCTCCGTCGCGCTGCACTGAAACCATGCTGACGCGAATCGACCACATCGGGATCGCCTGTTTCGACCTCGACAAGACCGTCGAGTTCTATCGGGCCACGTACGGCTTCGAGGTGTTCCACTCCGAGGTCAACGAGGAGCAGGGCGTACGCGAGGCCATGCTCAAGATCAACGATACGTCCGACGGCGGAGCTTCGTACCTGCAGCTCCTGGAGCCGACCCGGGAGGATTCCGCCGTGGGCAAGTGGCTCGCGAAGAACGGGGAGGGCGTACATCACATCGCCTTCGGTACGGCGGACGTGGACGCGGATGCCGCGGCCATCGGGCAGAAGGGCGTACGCGTTCTGTACGAAGAGCCGCGAATCGGTTCCATGGGGTCACGGATCACCTTCCTGCACCCCAAGGATTGCCACGGCGTACTGACAGAACTGGTCACTTCGGCGTCTGTTGAGTCACCTGAGCACTGACCCCCGTACATATGGGCCGGTAGGGTTGGGGGCGGTCGCCGCTCCACCCAGGGCGACCAGGGTCCTGCCATGACGGCGGGACCTGGCCGGGGTCCGGGTTTCGGGGGACGAGCGTCGGGGCAGCAGCCCGTGCTCCGCCGTTGATCTGACACCATTCCCCGGGAGCCCCGTTCGGCAGACGGCCGGGGCTCGTACCGAGAGACTTGCGACCAGGGGACGGATGGGACCGCGCAGTGCGGGGCTACGAGAGCCAGGAGCGGGAACCGGCGGCTGACGTCGACCACCTCACTCGTTTCGAAGCCGAGATGAAGCGGCTGAAGACCGAGCGGGAAAAGGCGATCCAGCACGCCGAGGACCTCGGCTACCAGGTCGAGGTGCTGCGCGCCAAGTTGCACGAGGCGCGGCGCACCATCATGTCCCGGCCCGCCTTCGACGGCGGCGACATCGGCTACCAGGCCGAGCAGTTGCTGCGCAACGCGCAGGTCCAGGCCGACCAGTTGCGCCTGGAGGCCGAACGCGAGCTGAGCCAGGCCCGGGCGCAGACCCAGCGCATCCTCCAGGAGCACGCCGAGCAGGCCGCACGGCTCCAGGCGGAGCTGCACCAGGAGGCGGTCACCCGCCGCCAGCAGCTCGACCAGGAGCTCGCCGAGCGCCGGCAGACCGTCGAGTCGCACGTCAACGAGAACGTGGCCTGGGCGGAGCAGCTGCGCGCCCGGACCGAGCAGCAGGCGCGCCGGCTCCTGGACGAGTCCCGTGCCGAGGCCGAGCAGGCCATGGCGGCGGCCCGCGCGGAGGCCGAGCGGGTGACCTCCGAGGCCCGTCAGCGGCTGCAGAGCGAGGCCGAGTCGGCCCGCGCCGAGGCCGAGCAGCTGCTGCGCCGCGCCCGCGCGGACGCCGAGCGGCTGCTGAACGCCGCCTCCACGCAGGCCCAGGAGGCCACCGAGCACGCCGAGCAGCTGCGTACCTCCACCAGCTCGGAGTCGGAGGCGGCCCGCCGCGAGGCCCTGGAGCTGAGCCGGACCGCCGAGCAGCGCATCGCGGAGGCCGACACGGCCCTGCGGGAGGCGCGCGCCGAGGCGGAGAAGGTGGTCGCCGACGCCAAGGCGGCCGCCGAGAAGGCGCTGTCGAGCGCGGAGTCGACCAACGAGCAGCGCACGCGTACCGCGAAGGAGCAGGTCGCCCGGCTGGTCAGCGAGGCCACCAAGGAGGCCGAGGCCACCAGGTCGGACGCCGAGCAGATCGTCGCGGACGCCCGCGCCGAGGCCGAGAAGCTGCTCGACGAGGCCGCCGAGAAGGCCCGCACCCTCACGGCCGAGGAGAGCGCGACCCAGCTGTCGAAGGCGGCCAAGACGGCCGAGGACGTCCTCAACAAGGCGCAGGAGGACGCGCGCAGCACCACCAAGGCCGCCGCCGAGGAGGCCGAGCGGATCCGCAGCGAGGCCGAGGCCGAGGCGGACCGGCTGCGCGCCGAGGCGCACGACATCGCCGAGCAGCTCAAGGGCGCGGCGAAGGACGACACCAAGGAGTACCGCGCCAAGACGGTCGAGCTGCAGGAGGAGGCCCGCCGGCTGCGCGGCGAGGCCGAGCAGCTGCGCTCCGACGCCGTCGCCGAGGGCGAGAAGATCCGCGCGGAGGCCCGCAAGGAGGCCGTCCAGCAGATCGAGGAGGCGGCCAGGACCGCCGAGGAACTGCTGGCGAAGACCCGGCAGGACGCGGACGAGCTGCGCCAGAAGGCCACCACGGACAGCGAGAAGGTCCGTACGGAGGCCATCGAGCGGGCGACGACCCTGCGCCGGCAGGCCGAGGAGACCCTGGAGCGCACCCGCAAGGAGGCCGAGCGGCACCGCGCGGAGGTCGTCGAGCAGTCCGAGGGCATCAAGGCGGACGCCGAGCGGGCCGCGCGCGAGCTGCACGAGGCGACCGAGCGGGCCATAGAGGCCCGCCGCGCGGACGCCGCCGAGGAACTGACCCGGCTGCACACCGAGGCCGAGGAACGTCTCGCCGCCGCCGAGCAGGCGCTCACGGACGCCCGTGAGGAGGCCGTGCGGCTCCGCCGCGAGGCCGCCGAGGAGATCGACCGGCTGCGCGCCGAGGCCGCCGAGCGGATCCGTACGCTCCAGCAGCAGGCCGAGACGGAGGCCGAGCGGCTGCGCACCGAGGCCGCCTCGGACGCCTCCGCCTCCCGCGCGGAGGGCGAGGCCATCGCCGTACGCCTGCGGTCGGAGGCCGCGGCCGAGGCCGAGCGGCTGAAGTCGGAGGCGCAGGACACCGCCGACCGCGTGCGGGCGGAGGCGCAGGCCGCCGCCGAGCGGCTGGCGACGGAGGCGTCTCAGGCGCTGGCCGCCGCGCAGGAGGAGGCCAACCGGCGTCGCCGCGAGGCCGAGGAGTACCTCGGCACGGCACGGCAGGAGGCCGACCAGGAGCGCCAGCGCGCCCGCGAGCAGAGCGAGGAACTGCTGGCCTCGGCGCGCAAGCGCGTCGAGGAGGCGCAGACCGAGGCCGTACGCCTGATCGAGGAAGCCGACCGGCGGGCCACCGAGATGGTGTCGGCCGCCGAGCAGCACGCCCAGCAGGTACGGGACTCGGTCGCCGGGCTGCACGAGCAGGCCCAGGAGGAGATCGCCGGGCTGCGTTCGGCCGCCGAGCACGCGGCGGACCGTACGCGCCGCGAGGCCCAGGAGGAGTCGGACCGGGTCCGCGCCGACGCCTACGCCGAGCGGGAGCGGGCCGGCGAGGACGCGAGCCGGGTCCGTCGCGAGGCGACCGAGGAGACGGACGCCGCCAAGGCGCTCGCCGAGCGCACGGTTTCGGACGCGATCGCGGAGTCGGAGCGGCTGCGGTCGGACGCGGCCGAGTACGCCCAGCGGGCGCGTACGGAGGCGTCGGACGCCATCGCCGAGGCCGACCAGGCGGCCTCGCGTACCCGGGCGGACGCCCGCGAGGACGCCAACCGCATCCGGTCGGACGCGGCGAATCAGGCCGACACCCTCATCACGGAGGCGCGCAACGAGGCCGAGCGGCTCACCACCGAGACGATCACGGACACCGACCGGCTGCGCCAGGAGACGGTCGCCGAGGCGGAGCGGCTCAGGTCGGAGACGGTCGCGGAGGCCGAGCGGGTACGGTCCGAGGCGCTCGCCCAGGCCGAGCAGCTGCTCGGGGAGGCCACCGGCGAGGCGGAGCGGCTGCGCGCAGAGGCCGCCGACACGGTCGGGGCGGCCCAGCAGCACGCCGAGCGGATCCGCAGCGAATCGGAGCGGGTCAAGGCCGAGGCGCTGTCGGAGGCCGAGCGGGTCACCACGGCCGCGCGCGAAGAGGCCGAGCGCACGCTCGACGAGTCCCGCAAGGAAGCCAACAAGCGGCGTTCCGAGGCGGCGGAGCAGGTCGACAAGCTCATCACGGAGACCGCCGCGGAGGCCGACAAGCTGCTCACCGAGGCGCAGCAGCAGGCGCAGAAGGCCACCGCGGACGCGGAGGCCCAGGCCGACAGCATGGTCGGCGCCGCCCGCACCGAGGCCGACCGGCTGGTGTCCGAGGCGACGGTCGAGGGCAACGCCCGGGTGGAGAAGGCCCGTACGGACGCGGACGAACTGCTCGTCGGCGCCCGCCGGGACGCCACCGCGATAAGGGAGCGGGCCGAGGAGCTGCGCGACCGCATCACGACCGAGATCGAGAACCTGCACGAGCGGGCCCGCCGCGAGGCCGCCGAGACGATGAAGTCGACCGGCGACCGCTGCGACGCGCTCATCAAGGCCTCCGAGGAACAGCTGCAGAAGGCGCAGGCGAAGGCCAAGGAGCTGGTGTCGGAGGCCAACTCCGAGGCCGGCAAGGTGCGCATCGCCGCCGTCAAGAAGGCCGAGGGGCTCCTGAAGGAGGCCGAGCAGAAGAAGGCGGCGCTCGTGCGGGAGGCCGAGGAGCTCAAGGCCGAGGCGATCCGCGAGGCCAAGCGCACGGTCGAGGAGGGCAAGCGCGAGCTGGAGATCCTGGTGCGTCGCCGCGAGGACATCAACGCCGAGATCTCCCGTGTCCAGGACGTCCTGGAGGCGTTGGAATCCTTCGAGGCCCCCACGAGTGGCAAGGACGGCGTCAAGGCGGGTGCCACGGTCGGCGCCCCTCGATCGGGTGGCAAGTCGTCGGACAGCTAGAACACGGTGGGAACAAAGGATCAAATATCGGCGGCTTCTGGGGCCTTTGACCAAGTCTTTGGCAAGTGGTCCGCGAGTTAGCCACCCAAAAGGGGTGTCATTCTCCAGATCAAACACGCATCCGCTCGATGACACACCGCTTCGGCCCCTAGGATTCCCCCTATCACCTCACCGGTCTCATTCGACAGGAACCCCATGAGCGACACTTCCCCCTACGGCTTCGAGCTTGTGCGGCGTGGGTACGACCGCGCTCAGGTGGACGAACGCATCTCGAAGCTCGTCTCCGACCGTGACAGCGCTCTGGCCCGTATCACTGCTCTGGAAAAGCGCATCGAGGAGCTTCACCTCGAGACGCAGAACGCCCAGGCACAGGTGACCGACGCCGAGCCGTCGTACGCCGGCCTCGGCGCGCGTGTCGAGAAGATCCTCCGCCTCGCCGAGGAAGAGGCCAAGGATCTGCGCGAGGAGGCCCGGCGCGCTGCCGAGCAGCACCGCGAACTCGCCGAATCCGCGGCCCAGCAGGTTCGCAACGACGCAGAATCGTTCGCTGCGGAGCGCAAGTCCAAGGCCGAGGACGAGGGCGTCCGGATCGTCGAGAAGGCCAAGAGCGACGCTTCGCAGCTGCGTTCGGAGGCTCAGAAGGACGCGCAGTCGAAGCGCGAGGAGGCCGACGCCCTCTTCGAGGAGACCCGCGCCAAGGCCGCGCAGGCCGCCGCCGACTTCGAGACGAACCTCGCCAAGCGCCGCGAGCAGTCCGAGCGTGACCTGGCGTCGCGTCAGCAGAAGGCGGAGAAGCGCCTCGCGGAGATCGAGCACCGCGCGGAGCAGCTGCGCCTGGAGGCGGAGAAGCTGCGCACGGACGCCGAGCGCCGCGCCCGCCAGACCGTCGAGACAGCGCAGCGCCAGGCCGAGGACATCGTGGCCGACGCCAACGCCAAGGCGGACCGGATCCGTTCGGAATCCGAGCGGGAGCTGGCGGCTCTCACCAACCGCCGCGACTCCATCAACGCCCAGCTGACGAACGTGCGCGAGATGCTCGCCACGCTCACGGGCGCCGCGGTGGCCGCCGCCGGCACGCCGGCCGACGACGAGCCGATCTCCCGGGGTGTCCCGGCTCAGCAGTCCCGGTAAGCGTGTGACGTAGTACGGCTGTGACGTAGTAAGGCCAAGGCCCGCATCCTCCGCGAGGGGGGTGCGGGCTTTCGCCTTTCTTGCCCCGCTCGTCGGTCTCCGTTTGCCCACACGATTGGCATCCGCCGAACCCCGCCCCTAGCGTGGTCGCATGATCGAGCTCGAGGGACTGACCAAGCGGTACGGCGAGAAGGTGGCGGTCAACAACCTGACCTTCACCGTCAGACCGGGCATCGTGACAGGCTTCCTCGGGCCCAACGGCGCCGGCAAGTCGACCACCATGCGGATGATGCTGGGGCTCGACCGGCCGACGGCCGGGGACGTCCGTATCGACGGCAAGCACTACGACCAGCTGAAGGACCCGTTCACGTACATCGGCGCCCTGCTGGACGCGAAGGCGATGCACGGCGGGCGCAGCGCCTTCAACCACCTGCTGTGCCTCGCGCAGAGCAACGGCATCCCGAAGAAGCGGGTGCACGAGGTGTTGGACACCGTCGGGCTCACGGCCGTGGCGAAGAAGAAGGCCAAGGGCTTCTCGCTCGGCATGGGGCAGCGGCTCGGCATCGCGGGGGCGCTGCTGGGCGATCCGCGGATCCTGATGTTCGACGAGCCGGTCAACGGCCTCGACCCCGAGGGCATCCACTGGATCCGCAACCTGATGAAGTCGCTGGCGGCGCAGGGCCGTACGGTCTTCGTCTCCTCCCACCTGATGAGCGAGATGGCGCTGACCGCCGACCACCTGGTCGTCATCGGGCAGGGGCGGCTGCTCGCCGACACCTCCATGGCCGACTTCATCGCGCGGAACTCGCGGTCGTACGTCCGGATCCGCTCGCCGCACCGCGAGCGGCTGCTGGACGTGCTGCACAGCGCCGGCATCACCGCCGTGGAGACCGGCAACGGCACGCTGGAGGTCGACGGCTCCAAGCCCGAGTACATCGGCGAACTGGCCGCCCAGTACCAGATCGTGCTGCACGAGCTGAGCCCTCAGCAGGCCTCTCTGGAGGAGGCGTTCATGCAGCTGACCGCGGAGTCGGTCGAGTACCACGCACACGCCGACACGCCCGCCGCGCCACCGCAGTGGGGCGACGGCTGGAAGGGGAACTGACGATGGCGGCGATCCAGGTCGTCCGGTCCGAGTGGACCAAGATCCGGTCGGTGGCCTCCACCGTGTGGACGCTCTCCCTGGCGGTGGTCGTCACCATCGCCCTCGGCATGCTGATCTCGGCGCTGTCGAGGAACGAGTTCGACACCATGAACCGCGACGACCGGCTCTCCTTCGACCCGACGTTCATCAGCTTCGCGGGCATGAGCCTCGGTCAGCTCGCGATGATCGTGTTCGGGGTGCTCGTCGTGTCGAACGAGTACAGCACCGGCATGATCCGCACCTCGCTGGCCGCCGTACCGCAGCGCGGCACCTTCCTCTTCAGCAAGATCGCGGTCGCGACCGCGCTCTCGCTGGCCGTCGGCCTGGCCACCAGCTTCGTCGCCTTCTTCCTGGGGCAGGCGATGCTGGGCACCCACAAGGCGGAGATCGGCGACTCCGGCGTGCTGCGCGCGGTCATCGGCGGCGGCCTCTACATGACCCTCATCGCGATGTTCTCGATGGGCGTCGCCGCGATGCTGCGCTCGCCGATGCTGTCGCTGGGCATCCTGATGCCGTTCTTCTTCCTGATCTCCAACATCCTCGGCAACGTCGACGCGACGAAGAAGATCGGCCGCTATCTGCCCGACCAGGCCGGCAGCAAGATCATGCAGGTGGTCACCCCGATCGACGACGACACTCCGTACGGCCCCTGGGGCGGCCTCGGGATCATGGCGCTGTGGGTGCTCGCCGCGCTCATCGGCGGTTATGTCCTGTTGAAGAAGCGGGACGCGTAGGGCCTGGCCGGCGGATCAGGTCGCAGGGAATCAACGGCGCCCGATCGACGCGTCTGCGACCTGATCCGCCGGCCAGGCCCTGGGCTCTGGGCTTTGCTTTGATTTGAGCGGAACCGTCAGCGCCCCGATAAGCTCCTAACCCTTACGGGGGGCGTGTGCCCCGCTGTCCTGAACCTTGCGATGGGTGCGGAGCATGATCGAGGCAGTCGGCCTGACCAAGCGCTACGGCGACAAGACCGCTGTGTACAACCTTTCCTTCCAGGTGCGGCCCGGTGCCGTCACCGGATTCCTCGGGCCCAACGGCTCGGGCAAGTCGACGACGATGCGGATGATCCTCGGCCTGGACAACCCCACCTCGGGGCAGGTGACGATCGGCGGCTATCCGTACCGCAGGCTGCCGAACGCGCCGCGGCAGGTCGGCGCGCTGCTCGACGCCAAGGCCGTGCACGGCGGCCGGGCCGCCCGCAACCACCTGCTCTGCCTGGCCCAGCTGTCCGGCATCCCGGCCCGGCGGGTCGACGAGGTGCTCGGTGTGGTCGGCCTCCAGGACGTGGCCAGGAAGCGCTCCAAGGGCTTCTCGCTCGGCATGGGGCAGCGGCTCGGCATCGCCGCAGCGCTGCTCGGCGACCCGCAGGTGCTGCTGTTCGACGAGCCGGTCAACGGGCTCGACCCCGAGGGCATCCTGTGGGTGCGCAACCTCATGAAGGCGCTCGCGGCGGAGGGCCGTACGGTCTTCGTCTCCTCGCACCTCATGAGCGAGATGGCGGTGACCGCCGATCACCTGATCGTGATCGGGCGCGGGCAGCTGCTCGCCGACATGAACATCAAGGACTTCATCTCGGCCAACTCGGCCGACTTCGCGCGCGTCCGTACGCCGGAGACCGACCCGCAGCTGCGCGAGAAGCTGTCGTCCGCGCTCACCGAGGCGGGCGCGCACGTGATGCCGGAGCAGGACGGCGCGCTGCGGGTGACGGGACTGCCGCTGCCGCGCATCAGCGACATCGCGCACGACACCGACGTACGCCTGTGGGAGCTGTCGCCGCACCAGGCCTCGCTGGAGGAGGCGTACATGCGGATGACGCAGGGCGCCGTCGACTACCGCTCGACCATCGACCAGAAGACCGGGCTCCAGCAGCCGCTGCCGCCGGGCGCGCAGCCGCCGATGCCGGTACCGGGGCAGGGCCAGCCGGGCTGGTACGCCCCGCCGCCGCCCCAGCAGGGCGGGCAGCCGTTCTCCATGCCGCAGGGGCAGCAGCAGATGCCCCAGGGACAGCCGCCTGCGGGCCCGTACGGCGCTCCGGGCGCCGCCCCGGGCCCCGGCGCCGGTGCGCCCAACCCGTACGCCCCGCAGGCCCCCTACGCTCCCCAGGCACCGCAAGCCCCGCAGGCACCCCAGGCACCCCAGGCACCGCAAGGACCGCCCTCGGCCGCCGCGCAGCCCGCCGCGCCTGCCCCGGGAGCCCCTGCCCCCGCCTCCTCCGCCCCTGCCGCCGACCCGAACAAGCCCGAGGACGCCCGATGAGCACCCCGCAGCCCCAGATGCCGCAGGCCGCGCCCACCACCTGGCAGGCGTCGTCCGGACCGTCGTACCCCACGTACACCTCGCCGATCCCGGTGGTGCGCACGCACCTCGGGCACGCGATCGCCTCCGAGTGGACGAAGATCCGGTCGGTGCGCTCCACGATGTGGACGCTCGGCGTGTTCGTGCTGCTCGTCATCGGCATCGGGCTCGCGACCGGCGCGCTGGTCGCCGCGAACTCGGGCGAGGAGAGCCTGGCGGGCGAGAACCCGCTGTCGTTCGGCTTCTTCGGGCTGCTCCTCGGCAGCATGTGCGTCATCACGCTCGGCGTGATGACCACGGCCTCGGAGTACGGCACCGGCATGATCCGGACCACCATGGTGGCGTGCCCCTCGCGCGGCCGGGTCCTCGCCGCGAAGGCGATCGTGTTCTTCTCGGTCGCGTTCGTGGTGACGCTGGTGTCGGCCCTGCTGGTCGCCCTGGCGGACGTCGCCATGCTGGAAGGCGCCAAGGAGCCCTCCGCCCAGGAGTGGCTGAAGGGCACGGTCGGCATCTCGTTCTACATCGCGCTGCTCGGCCTGCTCTCGCTGGTGGTCGGCTCGATCATCCGGCACTCGGCGGGCGCGATCACCATCATGATCGGCCTGGTGCTGGCCCCGCTGGTCATCGCGCTGTTCATGTTCTCGGCCTCGCTGGAGGACCTGCGCCAGGCCCTGTTCGAGTACTCCATCCCGAACCAGCTCAGCGTCTTCTACTCCAACTCCCTCACCGAGACGGGCCCGTCCGGCTGGGACCCGCTGTGGATCGCCCTCGGCGTCACGGCCGCCGCGTTCGCCGGCGCCTTCGCGCTGCTGGAGAAGCGGGACGTGTAGTCCACACCGACAACGGGGCTCTCAGAACCTCGGCGCGTTACGGGACCGCTGCACCCGCGTGGTGCGGCGGTCCTTCGCGTTCCAGCACGCCTTGTGCCAGTGGCGGCGCTCGTCGACGCCCGAGTGCGCGGGCCAGGCCACGACGTGCGGAATGCCGTCCGGGATCAGCTGCTCGCAGCCCGGGCAGCGGTACGCCTTCCCCTGGGCACTCGCCCCGGCCACATGACGCACGCTCCACTGGTCGCCCTGCCAGTCCTCGGCGGACTGGAAGCCGCCGTAGCGGCCGGAACGGTCGTCCTCGGCGCTCCGGCCGGACGAGCCTGACGAACCAGCTCCCTTGGGTCGGTTGCGACGCGGGGACACGGGACACCTCACGGGGCTATACAGGGAGCACGGGCTGTGTCCAGCCTACGCGGCACGGACGGGGGTACGCGTAGGGAACCAACCCCCACAAGTCCCCCTCCACCGCGCCCCATTCTGCAGACAATCCGCAAATCTCTTCGCCAGGCCGTGTCCTCGGCACGTGTCAGACGGTTATGCCGGGTGGGGGAGCTCCGCGTCGGAGCCAAGGAAGCAGGAAATGCGATGCACGTAGGAAGTTTCGTGTTGGCGGCCCAGTTCCCGGGGCAGGGCCAGGGGGAGGCGCTGCACCGCGCGGTCCGCTCGGCCGAGGTCGCGGAGGAGGCCGGCCTGGACGCGGTCTGGCTGGCCGAGCACCACTTCGTGCCGTACGGCACTTGTCCGTCCGCGGTCACGCTGGCGGCTTTACTGCTCGGCCGCACCCGCCGCATCCGGGTCGGCACCGCCGTCAGCGTGCTGCCCACCACCCACCCCGTGGCGCTCGGCGAACAGGCCGCGCTGCTGCATCTGACGAGTGGCGGGCGGTTCTCGCTGGGCGTGGGGCGCGGCGGACCGTGGGTCGACCTGGAGGTGTTCGGCGCGGGCCTCGAAGCGTACGAGTCGGGGTTCCCGGAATCACTCGATCTGCTGGTGCGCTGGCTGCGCGAACCCTCGGTCGCGGCCGCCGGCGAGCGGTTCACCTTCCGCGAGGTCCCTGTCGTACCGAGGCCGTCGGAGGCGCTGACGGAGGCCTCGGGCCCCGAGGTCGTCGTCGCGTGCACCTCCCCGGCGAGCGTGCGGCTGGCCGCCGAGCGCGGGCTGCCGATGCTGCTCGGGATGCACGTGGGGGACGAGGAGAAGGCCGAGATGGTCGCCCTGTGGCGCAGGCTCGCGCGTGCGGCGGGGCGTCCGCCGGAGGAGGTCCTCGGCGCGGGCCATGTGTCGGCCGGCGTCTGCCAGATCGCGGACCGGCGTACGGACGCGGTGGAGACGCTGACGAAGGCGATGCCGGGCTGGCTGAAGCAGGGTCTCGGCGCCCATGTCACGGTGGACGGCCGCGAGCGTTCGATGCGCGACCCGCTGGCGTACACCGAACTGCTCTGCGGACTGCACCCGGTGGGCACCTCGCGACTGTGCGCCGACCGGCTGGCGGCGACCAGCGAGCGGACCGGCGTCACCCGGTTCGCCCTGCTCACGGAGGGCTCGGGAGACCTGGCGGCCACCGAGGAGAACATCCGGCGGCTGGGTGCCGAAGTCATCCCGCAGCTCGGCTGAACCGGACCGTCGTCAACCGGCCTGTCCGGCGGGGAGCTTGCCGCCCCGGTACGAATGCACCTCCCGCGTACGGAGCGGCAAGCAAGCGGCTCACCGCGTCAGCAGTCCCGCAGTTCCGGAGACTGGTTCAGCAGCTGGTTGCGTGCCGAGGTGAAGCGGGCCAGCGTCTCGTCGACGGAGGAGTCCAACGGGAACACCGCCACCCGGTGGCAGTTCTGGAACGCCAGCCGTACCCCGAAGTGCCGTTGCAGCGCGCCGCGTATCGCGTCACTCGCAAGCGCACGCAGCAGCTGACCGCGTGCCTGCTCGTCCGGCGGGGGCGTCTGGTTGTCGGCGAACGCTCCGCCGTCGACCTTCAGCTGGGCCACCAGGGAGCTGATCATCTCCCATGCGTAGGGCAGGGAGGTCCGGACGCAGTCGACGAAGGCAGCTTCGTCGACCTCGCCTCGCTCGGCCTGTTCGAGTAGGGCCGGTGAGACGTCGAGCGACATGGGTTCTCCTCTCGCACCCCCGGTCAACAGGGGTTGCCGGACAGATAAAGGGAGCTCGCGATACCGAGCACGCTGCGTACACAACTCGCGACCTCCCGTTTACTACGGTAAGCAACGGACGGTGACGGCACCAGGAGAATGCGTACATGCGGAGACCTCATTAGGCACACAATCGGCCACAACCGAACAGGTATGTTCCGGGCCGAATCGCGTGCACTGGGGCCCGTCGAGTAGCGTTGCCGACCATGCGTCTCGTCATCGCCCGGTGCTCCGTCGACTACGCCGGCCGGCTCACCGCCCACCTCCCCTCCGCCCCCCGTCTCATCCTGGTGAAGGCGGACGGCAGCGTCTCGATTCACGCGGACGACCGGGCCTACAAGCCCCTGAACTGGATGTCGCCGCCCTGCACGCTGAAGGAGGGTTCCGGCGAGGAGGAAGGCGTCTGGACCGTCATCAACAAGGCGGGCGAGAAGCTCATCATCACGATGGAGGAAGTTCTCCACGACTCCTCGCACGAACTGGGCGTGGATCCCGGCCTGATCAAGGACGGCGTGGAAGCACACCTTCAAGAGCTCCTCGCCGACCGCATCGACACCCTCGGCGAGGGCTACACGCTCATCCGCCGCGAGTACATGACGGCCATCGGCCCGGTCGACATCCTGTGCCGGGACGCGGCCGGCCAGACCGTCGCGGTGGAGATCAAGCGGCGCGGCGAGATCGACGGAGTCGAGCAACTCACCCGCTACCTCGAGCTGTTGAACCGCGATCCCCATCTCGCCCCGGTCCGCGGCGTCTTCGCCGCCCAGGAGATCAAGCCGCAGGCCCGCGTCCTCGCCACGGACCGCGGCATCGGCTGCACGATCCTCGACTACAACGCCCTGCGGGGGATCGAGGACGACAAGCTGCGGTTGTTCTGACGGTCATTCCTCTACGACGTGAAGGGCCCGGTCCGTTTCCTCGGACCGGGCCCTTCCGCGCTGTGCCTGTGTCTGTGCCTGTACGGGCGTCAGATCACCGACCCCGAACTGCTCGGCGTGCCCGCCTCGCTGGACTGCGGGGCGCCGGCGGAGCTGCTGGACTCCACCGGTGAGGATGCCGGGCCGCTGGCCGAGTCGGAGGTCGACGGGGCGGTCGTGGGGTCCGTCGGCGTCGGCGTCGGGGACGTCGAAGTCGTAGGCGTCGGTGACGTTGAAGTCGTAGGCGTCGGTGTCGGCGATGTCGGTGTCGACGTCGGCGGCTTGGACGAGGACGGCGGCGGAGTCGTCGGCTTGGACGGCGTCGACGATCCGCTGCTCGATCCCTGCGTCCCGCTCGGCCGGTCGGACGGCTCGGCCGCTTCCGTGGGCGTCGGGTCGTCGGAGGTGCCGTACGTGCCGTCGGGGCCCGGGTCCGTCGGCCGGCTGGTCGCCGCGCCGGTGTCGCCGGAGCCGTCGTCGTTCTTCGGCACGTCCGCGCCCAGGCTGCCGTCGTTCAGGCCCTGGCTGGCCGACGGGTTGACGCCGACCTGGTCGGACGGGTTGTTGGCGTCGTTCTCGGAGGTCGCGCCGAGCGTCACCACCGTGCCGAGCACGGCCACGAGGAGCGCGCCCGCCCCGGCCGCCACGAGGTTGCGCTTGGCGAGGCCCTTGAGGCCGCCCCGGGCCTTGTGCGACGACGGGGACGACCCGGCGGCCCCGTTGGACCGGGGCGCGGAGGACGACGGGGACGACGCCTGGTAGGTGACCAGTGTGGAGCTGTCCGCGGGCCGCTGAAGCTGCGGAAACGCCGTCGGGACGCCGCCGGGAGGCGACTGCGACTCCTCGTACCGGGCGTCCGGCACCTCCTCCCCCGCCATCGCGGCGAGGCCGGGCACGGTGCCCGAGCGGTCGGCGACCAGGGCGAGGGCGCGGCGTCCGGCGACGGCGCCGCGCTTGTCGGCGAGGGCACCGCGCAGGCCGATGGACGACTCCAGTTCGGCACGCGCCCGGTCGAGCTGTCCCCCGCAGAGCGCGAGGATGCCCAACTCGTGATGGAAATAGGCCTGTTCCGACACGTCCCCGGCGAGCCGGGAGGCCTCCGCCCCGGAACGCAGCGCCCGCTCCCAGGCACTCCAGTGCCCGCCCGCGGCGAACGCCGGTGCCGCCGTGCGGGCCAGCAGCACGGTGACGCTCTCCTCGTCCTCGGCGGGCGGGGTCGTCCCCGGCACGAGCAGTCCGAGGGCGGCGAGCACGGCGTCCGCCTCGGCGCACACCCGCTCCGGGGTGACCGAGGGGTGTCCGGCCCACCAGGCGTAGTGCCGGGCGGCCGTGCGAGCCTGGGCCTCGATGTCGTCGCCGTATCCGGCGGCCTCCAGCTGGGTCTGGACGCCGGCGGCGAGGCGGTAGCGGGAGCCAACCGGGGAGACCAGTCCGCAGGAGGCCAGTTCACCGAGGGCGGCGTCCGCGTGGGTGTCGCCGACGAGGGCGGGCAGGTGCGCCTGGTGCGGCACCTCGCCGCCGAGCGCTACGGCGAACCGCAGGGTGGCGCGCGCCGAGTCGCTGAGCCTGGCGGCGAGCAGCGGGGCGGGCGCGGCGGCCTCGCCGAGCGCGGGCAGGGGTACGTGCTCGCGCTCGTCCGGGTCGGTGGACGAGTCCGAGGACGTGTCGAAGGGCGCGTCGAACGGTGCGTCGAAGGGCGCGTCGACCGGTGTGGCGTCCGCGAAGACGCCGAACTCGTCGACGGCACCGGCTCCGGCCCGCTGCCGCTCGCGCTGCCGCAGCAGCGCCCCGGCCTGCACGAACCGCAGGGGAAGGCCCTCGGATTCAAACCAGAGGTCTCCGGCCCAGTTGGCCTCCTCCTCCGTGAGGACGCGCCCGATGGCACGCTCCAGGAGCTCCACACCGTCGGCGCGCTCCAGGCCGCCGAGGAAGACCTCTTCGAGCGCGGAGTCGGCGGACGGGGCGGGCACGTCGGGCGTGGCCGCGACCAGGAAGGCGCACTCGGGCGTGGCGTCCAGCAGCTCGTCCAGGGCGGCGCCGCCGAACTCGACGTCGTCGAGGACGACGACCGCGCCGATCTCACGGACGTAGGAGAGCAGGTCGTCCCGGTCCGGGCGGTGCAGGGGCGCGTTGTGGACGGCGTAGAAGAGGTCGTAGAGCAGATCGCTCGACGTGCGGTGGAAGCCGCTGAGGCGGACGACGCCATCGGGGGCGAGGTCCGCGCAGTCCTCGGCGACCACGTCGAGGAGGCTGGTGCGGCCGGAGCCGGCCGGGCCGGTGAGGCGTACGGAGCGGCCGCGGGCGAGCAGCCGTACCAGCCGCTCGCGCTCCTCCTGGCGGGCCAGGAGCGGCAGCTCGGGCTGGGCCGGCCCGGGCGGGACCGGCGGCCCGGCCGCGCGGGCGACCTCGGCGCGTTCGGCCGGACCGAGCTTCTCGGGACGGCCGGGGCGCTCGCCCGGCGGGCAGGCCTCCATCTCGCTGCCGTCGACGGGGTTGACGGTGAGCAGGTAGTCGCCCACGACGAGCTGCACGGTGCGGGCGAGTGCGGGCGTGTGCTGTGCGAAATCGGATGCGAGGGGATCCCTCGGCGGACGTCGGCCGGCCGCATGGGCGTCACCGTCGTGGCCGTACTCCTCGGGCTCCCGGCTGTTCGGGTCCATAGGTTTCAAGCCCCCCAAAAGCGTCGTGTGCCAGATCCGGCCCCTCCCGGCCTGTTGCACACCGCGCTGTCGCTTCTGGTCCGGGCCCGCTAGAGGGAAATCAGCAGCGGGCGACCGAACCCTAAACCTTCGCACAGTATCTACGACAGCCCGGGGTCCCGCGCCGTCCGAGACGTCACAGTCTCGTGAGGATTGCGCGCGTCGTGTGGTTCGCAGCCGGAACGTCCGGCCGCCTGGCCCCGTCAGTACCGGGCGTCACACCCGGGGCAGTGCCTCCACACCGATGCCGCCCTCGATGGCGAGGATCCGGTGCAGTCTGGTGGCGACCAGCAGGCGCTGCATCTGCAGCGGTACGCCGCGCAGCACGAGCCGTCGCCCGCAGCGGCCGGCGCGCCGGTGTGCCCCCATGATCACCCCGAGGCCGGTGGCGTCCCAGGAGTCCAGCTCGGACAGGTCCAGCACGAGATCGCCGACTCCGTCGTCGACGGCCGTGTGCAGGACCGTACGGGCGTCCGCCGCGCTGCGGACGTCGAGGCGGCCCCCGACGACCAGCTCGGCGTGGTCGCCCCTGATGTACATATGCGCTCCCCGTGCGTCGTCTTGTGCTCCGCGGAAGTGAAAGGCCGGTGATGCAACCTCTGACTGCGTTGGGCGGTCAGAGGTTGCCGTCTGTAAGCGAACCGATACCGAATTCACCCATGGGTGTGATGCCCCAGGGGCGTGTGCGGTTTCAGTGCTTGTAGAAGCCCTGCCCGCTCTTGCGCCCGATGTCACCGGCGTCAACCATCCGGCGCATCAGCTCCGGCGGGGCGAACTTCTCGTCCTGGGATTCGGTGTAGATGTTGCTGGTGGCGTGCAGGAGGATGTCGACGCCGGTGAGGTCCGCCGTGGCGAGCGGTCCCATGGCGTGGCCGAAGCCCAGCTTGCAGGCGAGGTCGATGTCCTCGGCGGTGGCCACGCCCGACTCGTACAGCTTGGCGGCCTCGACGACGAGCGCCGAGATGAGACGGGTCGTCACGAACCCGGCCACGTCCCGGTTGACGACGATGCACGTCTTGCCGACGGACTCGGCGAACTCCCGCGCGGTCGCGAGGGTCTCGTCGCTCGTCTTGTAGCCGCGCACCAGCTCGCAGAGCTGCATCATCGGGACCGGCGAGAAGAAGTGCGTACCGACGACCCGCTCCGGGCGCTCCGTCACGGCCGCGATCTTGGTGATCGGGATGGCGGAGGTGTTGGAGGCGAGGACGGCGTCGTCGCGGACGATCTTGTCGAGGGCACGGAAGATCTCGTGCTTGACTTCGAGCTTCTCGAAGACGGCCTCGACGACGATGTCGGCGTCGGCGACGGCGTCCAGGTCGGTGGTCGCGGTGATCCGGGCGAGGGCGGCGTCGGCGTCGTGCGCCTCGAGCCTGCCCTTGCTCACGAACTTGTCGTACGAAGCCTTGATGCCGTCGGTGCCGCGTTTGAGCGCCTCGTCGGTGACATCGCGCAGGACGACGTCCCAGCCCGCCTGCGCGGAGACCTGGGCGATCCCGGAACCCATCAGGCCGGCGCCGATGACGGCAAGCTTCCGTGCCACTGTGCGACTCCCCTTTGACTGCACACAAGCGCTCACACGCTGTTCAAATTGCCTCTCCGGCGGACCCTAGCGAAGGTGAGGGGCTGTGTGACCGGTAAGTAATGCGCGTCACGTCTCATCTGACGGACATCACACCGGCCCGGCTCAGCGCTCGCCCCGGACGGCGTAGTTGAGCACCTTCTCGCTCAACAGCTCCTCCATGTGGTCGAGAAGCACGAGCACCTCTCGTGACACTTCGTCCGGATTGCGCCCGGCGACCATCTCGCGGCCGACGGAGACGAAGACGGTCTGGTGGATCCAGCAGATCTGACCGGCGATCAGGTCGGCAGCGAGTCGCAGTCAGCCGCACCGGTCTCCTCGCGCAGCGTTCCCTGCAGGTTGAGCAGAGCATCCTGGCCGACCGCCCTAATCCGGGAGCGCAGCGGGCGAGTCGCGGACAACCCGCGGCCGTCGGCTCGCCCCCTGCCCTGCCAGCGCGAGAGCCGGTCGATCACGCCGTTGGAGCGGTCGAGGCAAAATCCCCTCTGCCGGGGAGTAGACGTTCACGGTGTTGACCAGGACGGTCACGGCGAAGCCGCCTTGCCGTTCCGCTATCTGTTGACATCCTCCCCCTCAAGAGAGGGGGATTCCAACCCGGATGAGTTGAGGTTCACGGGTGCTCGCACGGCTGGTGACCGTCTTCACCCCTCCGGCACCGGCTGTGTGCCGGGGACGGGGAATCCCGCCCTGTCCTGCCGCGACGTTGTGTGCTGCGTTCTCATCGGCATTGCACGTGAACCCGCAAGACACGCAGACGAACTCGGCTTGGTTCTTGCGCGAGTCCTTCTCGATCCATCCGCAGGCACTGCACCGCAGTGAGGTGTACGGCGCGGGTACGTCCTCGACCCGCCCGGGAGCCTTCTCGCCGGTGCGCTGGCGAAGCAGGCCCCAGCCCTGGGCGAGGATCGCCCGGTTCAGTCCGGCTTTCTGCCTGACCCGCCGACCCGGCTGCTCGACCGTTCCCCTGGCGGAGGCCGTCATGGCGGTGATGTTCAGCTTCTCGAACCGGATCAGACCGTAGGAGCGGGCCAGTATCGTCGAGGTCTTCTCGCACCAGTCCTTGCGCCGGTCGGCCTCACGGGCCTTGAGCCTGGCAACCTTGGCGTACTCGGTCCTCTTCCGGTCGCTGTCCTTGGGGGCGCGGGCCGCGCGCCGCTGGTACTTGCGGACCTGCGCCCGCTCTCGAACGGTGAGCTGCGGGCAGTTCAGCCTCCGCCCGTCCGACAGAGCGGCCGTGATCTTCACACCACGGTCGATGCCAATGACCTCGTCGGTCCCAGGCGCCTCGATCGGATCGGGAAGAACGGCGAATGCGATGTGCCACTGGTTGTTGCGGAAGGTGACACGGAAGGTCTTCGCCTGCGGCAGCTCGGCGCGGGTAAACCGGAAGCGGACCCAGCCGCAGCCCGGAACCTTCACCTGCGCCCAGCGCCGGTTCAGCTTCTGTACCACCACTGACCGGCCCATGACCTGCCTGCCGGTCTTCGTGTTCAGCCTCGGCGACCCGTCGGCCTGGAGCTCCGGGATGCGGTCGGTGCCAATCACGCGGAAGCCCTCGTGGACACGCTTCTTCCGCCAGGTCGGCTCTCCGAATCCGGAGGCGAAACGCGCGGTCTTCGCCCTGGAGAAATCCTTCAGCGCCTGCTGCTGCACATCCGCGTTCCCGGCCGCCAGCCACGCGTTCTCCCTGCGTGCCTCGGTGAGCTGGCGGCACTGCTCGGCGAACCCCGGGGCGGGTTGCCGGCCAGGCATCCAGTGCGCGTGCTGCTCGACGGCCAGGTTCCACACGTACCGTGCGTGCGCACAGTGCTGGAGCATGATGTCCGCCTGCTCACACGTCGGATAGATACGGAAACGCGACATGCCGCCAACCTAGGCTCCAGGACTCGCTCCCCTCTTCGAATCTGGTCAGGCTCACCCGAACGAGCGACCGATTCCCGACCCAACCCCACCGACCGGCGCTCGCACGACTCCGCGTTTCCGCCCTGGTCGTGCCGACCCTCGGCCCGTTCTTTCCGGCATACCGAGTCGCCCGGAAGGGGATCCGGCTCACCCTGCCCTGCTACCTGGGGCGGGGCATTCACCCCGGCCTTGATGAGCCATGCCAGAAAGCCACGTAGACGCCATGCGGGAGGCCTACGAAGGCTCGTACACCTCGACGGCCATGCTGTACGGCGTCCTGGTGGCCGCCGGCCTCGTCGCGCTGTCCGTGACGGTGGGCACACGGGTCTTCCGGACGTCGGGCGCGTAACTACTCTGACCTCATGGTCAAGCTGACGCGCATCTACACCAGGACCGGCGACAAGGGCACCACCGCCCTCGGCGACATGAGCAGGGTCGCCAAGACCGACCCGCGGATCTCCGCGTACGCGGACGCCAACGAGGCGAACGCGGTGCTCGGCACGGCGATCGCGCTGGGCAACCTGGACGAGGAGATCGTCAAGGTCCTCACCCGCGTCCAGAACGACCTGTTCGACGTGGGTGCGGACCTGTCGACGCCGGTGGTCGAGAACCCCGAGTTCCCGCCCCTGCGGGTCGAGCAGTTCTACATCGACAAACTGGAGGCGGACTGCGACCGCTTCAACGAGCAGCTCGAGAAGCTCCGCTCCTTCATCCTCCCCGGCGGCACCCCGGGCGCGGCCCTCCTCCACCAGGCCTGCACGGTCGTACGGCGGGCCGAACGGTCGACCTGGGCGGCGATGGAGGTACACGGCGAGGTGATGAACCCCCTCACCGCGACCTACCTCAACCGGCTGTCCGACCTGCTGTTCATCCTGGCGCGGACGGCGAACAAGGACGTGGGTGACGTCCTGTGGGTGCCGGGCGGCGAACGCTGAGGCAACCCGCCCGGCCGGGGGTCCGGGGGTTGCCCCCCGGAACATGCAGCATCCTGGCGCGGACGGCGAACAAGGACGTGGGAGACGTCCTGTGGATGCCCGGCGGTGAACGCTAGCGCGAGCGGCGGCGTGCCGTCCGGTACAGCCCCATGGCGACGAGCACGCCCCCGACGCACATCATCACCACGCCGACCTTCGTCAGGGTGACGACCGGGACCTCCACTCCCCCGGTGAACAGCCACAGCACCAGGCCGGCCGCGAAGGTGCCGGCGCCTTCCAGCAGGTTCTTCGTCGCCTGGCTCATCGGTGGGCACTCTCCTTCGGGGAGGTGAACCGCCGCTCGTCCTCGGTCCCGGCCGGCGCCTTCTTCGGCCAGATCAGGTAGGCCAGCGCGACCAGGCCGTGAATGCCGGCGGCCCTGAGCGCGGCCCCCTGGAAGGATCGCAGGGACGAGACGTCGCCGGAGTCGCCGACGTACCAGACCGCCCCCTGGAGCAGGGCGCACGCCACCGCCGCGGCCAGGAGCGTACGCAGCCACAGGCGGCCCTCGTGCCGGGCCCGCGGCATGCCGTACCGCGGGGGGCCCACGGGCTTCGGCGCGCCGCCCAGGCGGTGCGCGGCGTGGCCGTCGAGCCAGCGGATCGTGTAGTGGCCGTAGGCGACGGTGAAACCGATGTAGAGCGCGGCCAGGCCGTGCTCCCAGCTCGGTTCGGCGCCGTTCTTGAGGTCGATCGCCGTGACGACGAACAGGACCAGCTCCAGGACCGGCTCGCACAGCAGCAGCACCACGCTCGTCCGGCGCCGCTTCAGCAGGTAGCGGACGGCCAGGCCGAGCGCCAGCAGCACCCAGAAGCCGACCTCGCAGGCGATGATCAACGCGACGATCACGGTTCGCTCCTCTCGGTCGCCCTTCCAGGCTCCCGGCGCGATCCGGCGGAATCGTCGTCGGCGGTGACGAAGTCGCGGTACATCGAAAGATGCAGTTCGGGACCCTTCCCGGGAATCAGGCGTCGGGCAGGTGGGCCGTGTTGGATGGAGTCATGGCCCTGCGACTGCCCCGCCCGCACCGCTTCGACGTGTGTGTCGCCGTCACCGGACTGCTGTGCGGTGTGCTGGTCTGGGCGCTCGGCCTGTACTCCAATCCCGGGCGGGCCCTCCCCGGAGCGTGGGTGCTGGCGCCGCTCGCTGTCATGTCGGTCCTGGAGCTGATGCGCCGGACCAGGCCCCAGCTGGCGGTGTCCATCGGGACCGTCATGCTGATCGCCGACCAGTTCACCCGCGGCAACCTCGTCACGGTCACGATGTACACGGACCTGATGTACGCGGCCGCCCTCTACGGCAGCCCGTCGGCCGCGCGCCGCCTGCCCGTCACCACCGGCCTGGTCACCGTGGCCGTGACCATCGGGTTCGTGGCCTGGTGGCGGGTGCCGGAGGCGCTGCTGATCGGGTTCGTGACCGGCGTGGTGTCGTTCGCCCCGGCCGCCACCGGCGCACTCGTCCGCTCCCACCGCGACGCCGCCGAGACGGCCCGGCTGCGGGCCGAACAGACCGCGCTGCTCGCCGAGATGGACCGCTCCCAGGCGGTCGTCGCCGAGCGCTCCCGGATGGCCCGCGAACTGCACGACATGGTCGCGGGCCATCTCTCCGCGATCGCCATCCACTCCACGGCCGCGCTCTCCCTGGACGACCCCGCGACCTCCCGGGACGCGCTCGGCGTCATCCGCGAGAACAGCGTCGAGGGACTGGCCGAGATGCGGCGGCTCATCGGCATCCTGCGCGACAGCAGCGGCGACCTGGAACCGGCCGCGGCCCCGACGCTCGACGGCCTCGGCTCCCTCGTCGACGGCGCCCGCGCCAACGGCCTCGACGTCACCCTCGACACCACGTACGGCCCGCTGCCCACGCCGGTCGAGCTCGCCGCGTACCGCATCGTCCAGGAGTCCCTCACCAACGCCCTCAAGCACGCCTGCCCCGGTCGCGTCACCGTCGCGCTGGCCCAACAGGACGGCTCGCTCACCGTCGCGATCACCAGCCCGTACGGCGACCGGGACGGGCCGCGCGCACCGGGCTCGGGCGCCGGGCTGGTCGGCATGCGGGAGCGGACGGAGCTGCTGGGCGGCACGTTCGAGGCCGGTCCCGAGGGCCCGTTGTGGACCGTACGCGCCACGCTGCCCGTCACCGAAGTCACCGAAGTCACCGAAGGAGACTCCGTATGAGCCGACCCGTCCGGGTCCTCGTCGCCGAGGACCAGTCCGCCGTCCGCGCCGGACTCGTCCTCATCCTGCGCAGCGCCCCCGACCTCGAGGTGGTCGGCGAGGCCGCGGACGGCGAGCAGGCGGTGGCACTGGCCCGCGAACTACGGCCCGACCTGGTCCTGATGGACATTCAGATGCCGCGCCTGGACGGGGTGTCAGCGACCCGGCAGGTCGTCGCGGAGGGCCTCACCGACGTGCTCGTGCTGACCACCTTCGACCTGGACGAGTACGTCTTCGGCGCACTGCGGGCGGGAGCCGCCGGGTTCCTCCTGAAGAACACGGAGGCGAAGGACCTCATCGAAGCCGTCCGCACGGTGGCCCGCGGCGAGGGCCTCATCGCCCCGGCCGTCACCCGGCGCCTGATCGCCGAGTTCGCGGCGAAGCCGGTACGGGCGCCGGGAGCCGACCCGGCGGTCCTCGACACCCTCACCCGCCGCGAACGCGAAGTGCTGTCCTGCCTCGGCGAGGGCCTGTCCAACGCGGACATCGCGAGCCGCCTCGACATGGCCGAGGCCACGGTGAAGACGCACGTCAGCCGACTGCTGGGCAAGCTGGAGCTGCGCAGCCGGGTCCAAGCCGCCGTACTGGCGCAGGAGTTGGGGATCTGACCCAGTAACACGACTAGTGGTCCAGACCTATTGACCGATGGTCCAGACCTTTCTATTCTCGCGGCACCGTGGGCGTGAAGGCTCAGTCGCGCCCCCAACCCCCGAGGAGGCGCAGCATGCGCTTCAGACACAGAGCCGCGGCAGCGTTCGCGACACTGATGCTCCCCTTCGCCGGCCTGGTCGGCCTCGCGAGCCCCGCCCAGGCCGCGACGTCCGCCACCGCCACCTACACCAAGGCCTCCGACTGGGGCACCGGATTCGAGGGCAAGTGGACGGTGAAGAACACCGGCACCACGTCCCTCAGCTCCTGGACCGTCGAGTGGGACTTCCCCTCCGGTACGTCCGTCACCTCCGCCTGGGACGCTGACGTCACCTCGTCCGGCACCCACTGGACCGCCAAGAACAAGTCCTGGAACGGCACCCTCGCCCCCGGCGCCTCCGTCTCCTTCGGCTTCAACGGCACCGGCTCCGGCTCCCCCGCGGGCTGCAAGCTCAACGGCGGCAGCTGTGACGGCACCACCGTCCCCGGCGACGCACCGCCCTCCGCCCCCGGCACCCCCACCGCCTCCGGCATCACCAACACCTCGGTGAAACTCACCTGGAGCGCGGCCACCGACGACAAGGGCGTCAAGAACTACGACGTCCTGCGCGACGGTGCGAAGATCGCCACCGTGACGACGACCTCGTACACGAACACCGGCCTGACCGCCGGCACCGCCTACTCCTACTCCGTCCAGGCCCGCGACACCGCCGACCAGACGGGCCCGGTCAGCGGCGCGGTCGCCGTGCGCACCACCGGCGGCACCACCGACCCGCCGCCCACCGGCAACAAGGTCAAGCTCGGCTACTTCACCGAGTGGGGTGTCTACGGCCGCAACTACCACGTCAAGAACCTGGTGACCTCGGGCTCGGCCGCGAAGATCACGCACATCAACTACGCGTTCGGCAACGTCAAGGACGGCAAGTGCGTCGTCGACGACACCTACGCCGCCTACGACAAGGCGTACACCGCCGACCAGTCCGTCAGCGGCACCGCCGACACCTGGGACCAGCCGCTGCGCGGCAACTTCAACCAGCTCCGCCAGTTCAAGGCCAAGTACCCGCACATCAAGGTGCTGTACTCGTTCGGCGGCTGGACCTACTCCGGCGGCTTCGCGCAGGCCGCGGCCAACCCCGCCGCCTTCGCCGCCTCCTGCAAGGCCGTCGTCGAGGACCCGCGCTGGGCCGACGTGTTCGACGGCATCGACATCGACTGGGAGTACCCCAACGCCTGCGGCCTGACCTGTGACACGTCAGGGCCCGCGGCCTTCAAGAACCTGATGCAGGGCCTGCGTTCGTCGTTCGGCTCGAACTACCTGGTCACCGCCGCCATCACTGCCGACGGCTCGGCCGGCGGCAAGATCGACGCGGCCGACTACGGAGGCGCCGCCCAGTACCTGGACTGGTACAACGTGATGACGTACGACTACTTCGGCGCCTTCGACGCGGACGGCCCCACCGCCCCGCACTCGCCGCTCACCTCGTACTCCGGCATCCCGACCGCGGGCTTCAACTCCGCCGACGCGATCGCCAAGCTGAAGGCGAAGGGCGTCCCGTCCGCCAAGCTCCTGCTCGGCATCGGCTTCTACGGCCGCGGCTGGACCGGCGTCACCCAGTCCGCCCCCGGCGGCACGGCGACCGGCGCGGCCCCCGGCACCTACGAGGCGGGCATCGAGGACTACAAGGTCCTCAAGACGTCCTGCCCCGCCACCGGCACCATCGCGGGCACGGCGTACGCGCACTGCGGCAGCAACTGGTGGTCCTACGACACTCCCACGACGATCGCCGGAAAGATGACCTGGGCCAAGAACCAGGGCCTTGGCGGCGCGTTCTTCTGGGAGTTCAGCGGTGACACCGCGGGCGGCGAGCTGGTGAGCGCCATCAACAACGGCCTGCAGTAGAGCCGTCAGGCCACATTGACGCGCTGACCGGGCGGGGCTGCCTCCAGCCACGCGAGGAAACCGGTCAGCGCGTCTTCGCTCATGGCGAGTTCGAGACGCGTGCCCCGGTGCAGACAGGTGAGGATGATCGCGTCGGAGAGCAGCGCCAGCTCCTCCTCGCCCTCGGGGAGGCGACGGCCGGCCACCTCGATCGAGGAACGCTCCAGGACGCGGCGCGGGCGGTAGGCGTAGGAGAAGACGCGGTACCACTCGACACGGTCACTGTTGTAGCGGGCGACGCCGTAGCTCCAGCCCTTGCCGCTGGTGTCCGTTTTCTCGGGGACGTCCCAGCGCAGGGAACAGTCGAACGTGCCGCCTGAGCGCTGGATGAGTCTGCGGCGCAGCCCGAAGACGAACAGCCCCAGGACCACCAGGGCCACGACGATTCCGCACACAGTCAGAGCGAGGACCATCGACACCGACCTCCTCGTCTCCTAAGTACCCGAAATAGGTAACGGAACGGAAAAAACATCCATATCTGCCTCAGCCGCGGTCGGCTCCGGATTGCTCCGGTGCCGGCCGCGGCTGAGTGACGTCATCGCATCCGCGCTGGGTTCAGCGCGCCGCCGCCGCACGCAGTCGTACGTCCGCACGACGCTCGGCGTGGGCGTCGCCCTCCGCCTTCGCGCGCTCGAGCTCGCGCTCCGCGCGCTGGACGTCGATCTCGTCCGAGAGCTCGGCGATCTCGGCCAGCAGCGACAGCTTGTTGTCGGCGAACGAGATGAAACCGCCGTGCACCGCGGCGACGACCGTTCCACCGTCACTCGTACGGATGGTCACCGGGCCCGACTCCAGCACACCGAGCAGCGGCTGGTGACCGGGCATGACGCCGATGTCGCCGGACGTGGTGCGCGCGACGACCAGGGTGGCCTCGCCGGACCAGACCTCTCGGTCGGCCGCGACCAGCGCGACGTGCAGCTCAGCAGCCAAGGTGGCTCCTCGGGTCACCACCCGGCGGTTCTGCCGGGTGTTGGTTACAAGTCTAGTAGGCGTGGCTGAGGGGGCGGGACGCGCCCGCCCCCTCAGACGAACTCAATGGTCCGAGTTCAGGAGACGCCGAGCTCCTTGGCGTTCTTCTTGAGGTCCTCAAGACCACCGCACATGAAGAACGCCTGCTCCGGGAAGTGGTCGTACTCGCCGTCGCAGATCGCGTTGAAGGCCCTGATCGACTCCTCCAGCGGAACGTCCGACCCGTCGACGCCCGTGAACTGCTTGGCGGCGTGGGTGTTCTGGGACAGGAAGCGCTCCACGCGACGGGCACGGTGGACAACGAGCTTGTCCTCCTCGCCCAGCTCGTCGATACCGAGGATCGCGATGATGTCCTGGAGGTCCTTGTACTTCTGCAGGATCGTCTTGACGCGCATGGCGCAGTCGTAGTGCTCCTGCGCGATGTAGCGCGGGTCCAGGATCCGGGACGTGGAGTCCAGCGGGTCCACGGCCGGGTAGATGCCCTTCTCGGAGATCGGACGGGACAGAACCGTCGTCGCGTCGAGGTGGGCGAAGGTGGTGGCCGGGGCCGGGTCGGTCAGGTCGTCCGCGGGGACGTAGATCGCCTGCATCGAGGTGATCGAGTGACCACGCGTCGAGGTGATCCGCTCCTGGAGCTGGCCCATCTCGTCGGCCAGGTTCGGCTGGTAACCCACCGCGGACGGCATACGGCCGAGCAGGGTGGACACCTCGGAACCGGCCTGGGTGAAGCGGAAGATGTTGTCGATGAAGAACAGCACGTCCTGCTTCTGCACATCGCGGAAGTACTCCGCCATGGTCAGGCCGGCCAGGGCCACGCGCAGACGGGTGCCCGGGGGCTCGTCCATCTGACCGAAGACAAGGGCGGTCTTGTCCAGAACGCCGGACTCTTCCATCTCCGCGATGAGGTCGTTGCCCTCACGGGTGCGCTCGCCGACGCCCGCGAAGACGGAGACGCCCTCGTGGAGGTTGGCGACACGCATGATCATTTCCTGGATCAGCACGGTCTTGCCGACACCGGCACCACCGAACAGACCGATCTTTCCACCCTTGACGTACGGGGTGAGAAGGTCGACGACCTTCAGGCCGGTCTCGAACATCTCGGTCTTGGACTCGAGCTGGTCGAACGCGGGCGCCTTGCGGTGGATGGACCAGCGGTCGCCCTCGTACTGCTCGTCGCTGTTCAGCACCTCACCGAGGGTGTTGAACACCTTGCCCTTGGTGAAGTCGCCGACCGGGACACTGATGCCCGAGCCGGTGTCGGTCACCGTGGCCTGGCGGACCAGGCCGTCGGTGGGCTGCATCGAGATGGTGCGGACCAGGCCGTCACCCAGGTGCTGGGCGACCTCCAGGGTCAGCAGCTTCTTCTCGCCGGCGTTGGCCGGGTCGGCCACCTCGACGTGAAGGGCGTTGTAGATCTCCGGCATGGCGTCGACGGGGAATTCCACGTCGACGACCGGGCCGATGACCCGGGCGACGCGGCCCGTGGCAACGGCCGTCTCAACTGTCGTCGTCATTACCTGTCACTCCCCGCGGTCGCGTCGGCCAGGGCTGCGGAGCCACCGACGATCTCGCTGATTTCCTGGGTGATTTCGGCCTGGCGGGCCGCGTTGGCAAGTCGGGAGAGGCTGGTGATCAGGTCTCCCGCGTTGTCGGTGGCCGACTTCATCGCGCGGCGGGTGGCGGCGTGCTTGGAGGCGGCCGACTGGAGCAGCGCGTTGTAGATACGGCTCTCGACGTACCGCGGCAGGAGGGCGTCGAGGACGTCCTCCGCCGACGGCTCGAAGTCGTACAGCGGAAGGATCTCGCCCTTGGCGTGCGACTCCTCCTTGACCTCTTCTAGACGCAGCGGCAGCAGGCGGCTGTCGAGCGCCGTCTGCGTCATCATCGAGACGAACTCGGTGTAGACGATGTGGAGTTCGTCCACGCCGCCGTCCACCGTCTCCTTCTCGATGGCCTCGATGAGCGGAACCGCGACCTTCTTCGCGTCCGCGTACGAGGGCTGGTCGGTGAAGCCCGACCACGACTCCGCGACCTTGCGCTCACGGAAGTTGTAGTGGGCCAGACCGCGGCGGCCGACGATGTACATGTCGACCTCCTTGCCCTCGGCCTCGAGACGGGCGGTCAGCTGCTCCGCCGCCTTGATGGCGTTGGAGTTGAAGGCGCCCGCCAGTCCACGGTCGCTCGTGAGGAGCAGCACCGCGGAACGGGTCGCCGTCTCCGCCTCCGTGGTCAGCGGATGCCTGGTGTTCGACCCGGTTCCGACCGCCGTGACCGCGCGGGTGAGCTCGGTCGCGTACGGCGTGGAGGCCGCCACCTTGCGCTGCGCCTTGACGACGCGCGAGGCGGCGATCATCTCCATCGCCTTGGTGATCTTCTTGGTCGCGGTGACGGATTTGATGCGACGCTTGTAGACCCGGAGCTGGGCTCCCATGAGTCAGGTCCCTTCCGTCGTCACTTGCCCGCAGCGGCAGGGGTGTCCTCGCCGAGCAGCTTGCCGTCCGACGTCTCGAACTGCTTCTTGAAGTCGGTGATGGCGTCGGCGATGGCCTGCAGGGTGTCGTCCGAGAGCTTGCCACCCTCCTTGATGGAGGTCATGAGGCCCTGCTCCTTGCGGTGCAGGTACTCCAGGAGCTCCTTCTCGAAGCGGCGGATGTCGGCGACCGGAACGTCGTCCATCTTGCCGGTGGTACCGGCCCAGACGGAGACGACCTGGTCCTCGGTCGACATCGGCTGGTACTGGGGCTGCTTCAGCAGCTCGACCATGCGCTGACCGCGCTCCAGCTGCGCCTTCGACGCGGCGTCCAGATCGGAACCGAAGGCGGCGAACGCCTCCAGCTCACGGAACTGGGCGAGGTCGACGCGCAGACGACCGGAAACCTGCTTCATCGCCTTGTGCTGCGCGGAACCACCGACTCGGGAGACGGAGATACCGACGTTCAGCGCGGGGCGCTGACCGGCGTTGAAGAGGTCCGACTCCAGGAAGCACTGGCCGTCGGTGATGGAGATGACGTTGGTCGGGATGAACGCCGAGACGTCGTTGGCCTTCGTCTCGACGATCGGCAGACCGGTCATCGAACCGGCACCCATCTCGTCGGAGAGCTTGGCGCAGCGCTCCAGCAGACGGGAGTGCAGGTAGAAGACGTCACCCGGGTAGGCCTCACGGCCCGGCGGGCGGCGCAGCAGCAGGGACACGGCGCGGTAGGCGTCGGCCTGCTTCGAGAGGTCGTCGAAGATGATCAGGACGTGCTTGCCCTCGTACATCCACTGCTGGCCGATGGCCGAGCCGGTGTACGGGGCCAGGTACTTGAAGCCGGCCGGGTCGGACGCCGGGGCGGCGACGATGGTCGTGTACTCCAGCGCGCCGGCCTCGTCCAGGGCGCCCCGCACGGAGGCGATGGTCGAGCCCTTCTGGCCGATGGCGACGTAGACGCAGCGGACCTGCTTCTTCGGGTCGCCCGAGCGCCAGTTGTCGCGCTGGTTGATGATCGTGTCGACGGCCAGGGCGGTCTTGCCGGTCTGACGGTCACCGATGATCAGCTGACGCTGACCACGGCCGATCGGGGTCATCGCGTCGACGGCCTTGTAGCCGGTCTCCATCGGCTCGTGGACCGACTTACGGGCCATGACGCCCGGGGCCTGCAGCTCCAGGGCGCGTCGGCCGCTGGTCTCGATCTCACCGAGGCCGTCGATCGGGTTGCCGAGCGGGTCGACAACGCGGCCGAGGTAGCCCTCGCCCACGGCGACCGAGAGGACCTCGCCGGTACGGGTGACCGGCTGCCCCTCCTCGACGCCGCTGAACTCGCCGAGGATGACGCAACCGATCTCGCGCTCTTCCAGGTTGAGCGCGAGGCCGAGGGTGCCGTCCTCGAACTTCAGCAGTTCGTTGGCCATGGCCGAGGGCAGGCCCTCGACCTTCGCG
Source organism: Streptomyces sp. a15 (assembly GCF_059026085.1). Taxonomy (NCBI): domain Bacteria; kingdom Bacillati; phylum Actinomycetota; class Actinomycetes; order Kitasatosporales; family Streptomycetaceae; genus Streptomyces; species Streptomyces sp. A15. The sequence goes on from NZ_JBWLKM010000030.1 coordinate 74,255, forward strand.
ATGCCGTCGCCGGCAAGGGTGACCGTACCGACCTCCTCGCGCGAGGCCGCGTCCGGCTTGTACGACTGGACGAAGTTCTCCAGCGCGTCCCGGATCTCCTCCGGCCGGATCGTGAGCTCCGCCATCTGGGTTCCCTGCTCTCCTTGTTGGGCCCGAAGTTTCACTTTGGGGTCTGGGGGCGACCCCCAGGATTCTTCTGCACGGCCCAACACGGGCCGTAATAAGTACGTACTGCTATGAAGTTGCTGCTAGCTCGCCATGCGGCGGCCGGCGTCCTCGATGCGGTCCGCGATGGAGCCGTTGATGACCTCGTCACCGACCTGCACCCGGATCCCGCCGAGGACCTCGGGGTCCACGTCGAGGTTGAGGTGCATCGTGCGGCCGTAGAGCTTCGCGAGGGCGGCACCCAGGCGCTGCTTCTGCGGGTCGCTCAGCGGTACCGCCGAGGTGACGACGGCCACCATGCGGTTCCGGCGCTCGGCGGCGAGCTTGGACAGGGACTCCAGTCCCGCTTCCAGGCTACGTCCCCGGGGCGCGGTCACAAGGCGCGTCACCAGACGCTCGGTGGTCGCGGCGGTCCGGCTGCCGAGCAGGCTGCGGAGCAGCTCGCCCTTGGCCGAGGCCGGAGCCTTGCGGTCGGTCAGCGCGGCGCGCAGCGCGGTGCTCGAAGAGACGATCCGGCCGAACCGGAACAGCTCGTCCTCGACGCTGTCGAGCGTGCCCGCCTTCTGCGCGGCCGTGAGGTCGGCGAGGGCGGCCAGCTGCTCCAGCGCGTCGACCAGGTCGCGCGACTGTGACCAGCGGGAACGCACCAGACCGGACACCAGGTCGACGGCCTGGCCGCCGACCTGGGAACCGAGCAGGCGCTGGGCCAGTTCGGCCTTGGCCTCGCCGGACTGCGACGGGTCGGTCAGGACCCGGCGCAGCGACACCTCGCGGTGCAGCAGCGCGGTGACGGCGGCCAGCTCGTCGGCGAGCGAGCCGGCGTCCACGGACGTGGAGTCCGTCAGCGCGTCGAGACGCTCGCGTGCGGCTGCCAGGGCCCCGCGGCTCGCTCCGTTCATCGGCTGGCCTCGGCCTTCTCCTCAAGCTCACCGAGGAAGCGGTCGATCACACGGCTCTGCCGGGCGTGGTCCTCGAGGGACTCGCCGACGAGCTTGCCGGCCAGTTCGGTCGCGAGCGTGCCGACGTCCTGGCGCAGCGCGGACGCGGCGGCCTTGCGGTCGGCCTCGAGCTGGGAGTGACCGGCGGCGACGATCTCCTCGCGCTGCCGCTGGCCTTCCGCACGCATCTCGGCGATGAGCGCGGCACCCTGCTCCTGCGCCTCCTGGCGCAGCCGCGCTGCCTCGTGGCGTGCCTCGGCGAGCTGGGCCTTGTACTGCTCAAGGACGCTCTGGGCCTCGGTCTGTGCGGCCTCGGCCTTCTCGATACCGCCCTCGATGGCCTCGCGACGCTCTTCCAGAACCTTGTTGATGGTCGGGAGGAGCTTCTTGGCGAGGAAGCCGAAGACGATGACGAAAGCGATGAGGCCGATGACAACTTCCGGCCACGGCGGGATGAGGGGGTTCTCCTTCTCACCCTCAGCCGCCAGGAAAACCAGGGCGGATGTCACATCAGTGCCTTTCGTCGAAAGGGTCGGTCGTCAGGGTTCGTCTTAGTAGACGAACGGCATGACGAGACCGATCAGGGCGAGCGCCTCACAGAAGGCGAAGCCCAGGATCTGGTTGGCGCGGATCAGGCCGGCCGCCTCGGGCTGGCGGGCAAGAGCCTGCGTGCCATTACCGAAGATGATGCCGACGCCGACGCCGGGGCCGATGGCCGCAAGACCGTAACCGACGGAGCCAAGGTCACCGGTGACAGCAGCGAGGGTCTGGGACATGCCAGTTCTTCCTTCTCTTTACGGACCGGTGGGGGTTGGCCACCGGACGACTCTGGGGTGTTCGAAAAGCGGCGGTGCTCAGTGGTGCTCGGCGAGCGCGCCCTGGATGAAGGTGCAGGTCAGGAGGACGAAGACGTACGCCTGAACTGCCTGGATGAAGAGCTCGAAGGCCGTCATCACGATGACCATCACGAACGAGACGGCGGAGTAGGCGATGCCGATGCCGTTCAGCATGTACCAGCTGGCGATGGTGAACAGCAGCAGCAGGGTGTGGCCGGCGAACATGTTCGCGAACAGTCGCACCGCGTGCGTGAACGGGCGGACCAGCAGGTTCGAGAAGAACTCGATGGTCATGGCGAGCGGGAGCACCGGGCCCAGCGACTTGTCGTAGCCGGTGAAGTTCTTGAAGGCGCCCACGAAGCCGTGCCGCTTGAAGGTCAGGGAGACCCAGGTGATGTAGACGATCAGGGCCAGGATCGCCGGGTAGGCGATGATCGACGTCACCGGGAAGGCGGCGACCGGGATGATCGACCAGAGGTTCATCATCCAGATGAAGAAGAAGAGCGAGACGGCGAGCGGGACGTACTTCTCGCCCTCCTTCTTGCCGATCGTCTCGTAGACGATGCCGCGGCGTACGAAGTCGTAGCCGGCCTCGGCGACCATCTGGAGCTTGCCGGGGACCAGCTTCGGCCTGGCGAAGGCGGCCCAGAAGAAGCCCACGATGATGACGGAGCCCAAAAGCGCCAGCAGCATCGGCTTGTTGAAGTAGAGGCCGTTGCCGTCGGCGTCGCCCAAGAGCGGCTCGAACAGGAACGAGTGCAGGCCCGGAGCCGGGAAGCCACAACCGTCGAACAGGTGGCAGTCGGTCTCGAAGGCGAGCGTCTGCGTCGGGTCAGCACTCACCGCGGGCTCCTTCAGCGTGGCGCATAGGTACGGCAACCTCGTTGTGTCGGCGCGGCGCGCAGCCGCGGTTCGGCACGGGACTGGTGTTTCGGATATGGGGGCGGCTGGGGGGCATCTCGCCTCGCGATTGAGCAGGCGTCAGCTCAGATGCCCGCGCCCGCGATGCCGCAGTTGGCACCGGACGATAGCAGCATCTCTGTAGCGCCCTTATCCCGGCCCTACCCCTCACGACGAGTGCCCCGTCTTTTCGGGCTTGTCGCCCGAAGACTCGGGCTCGACGTAGAGGATCTTGGACTTCATGTGCGCGCGCGTCTGGGCGGCGATCCACACGAGGGTGCCGACGACGAGCGTGATCGCGAAGGCCCGGGCGTTGAACAGAGTCGTGTTCTTGAAGGCCGCGAGGAAGATGAAGAGCAGCAGGATCTGTGCCGCGTACAGCATCAGGCCCATCGCCTGGAACAGGTGCGGAAGCGATTTGGCAGTGCGCTGCAGAACGTAGAGACCGATTCCCATGAACAGGATCACGATCAGTGTCGCGACGCCCGCCCCGATCGCTCCCTTGCCACCGGCGACCACACCACTGACGACGGCGGCTACAGCGCCGACGGCTGCTGTGGGCACAGCGGCCTGGAGCAGGATCCGGACGTCGTTGGACGGCATGGCGGCAACTCCGCTTTCACAGGGGGGCAGGGGTGTCGTCATGGACGAGCGTAGTCCCGGGCTGAGGGGATACCTCACGCCAAGGGACCGTCGCACTGCGGTCCTTCGGCTCTATCCGGGGTTCTCGTGAACCGTATCACAAACTATTTGATGCGGTCTTTACCAAGTGGCGTGCTCGGTGTCACACATGAGAGTGACAGTGCCCGTCTGTGCGAGACTCAGGGCGACTTGTCTGGTATTGGGGAACTTTGCTTCCCCACGAGTTGGCAATGCTCTAGTCAGATTCTTACCTTGTCCCGTCAGCGGGACGTCTCGGCCTTCCGCCTCTCCAGGGGACGCGAACGCGCGCCGAGGGCGGTCGCCCCATTGACGCCGGCCACCCCCGCGGCCACGGGAGCGCGGCTCTCCTCCTCCACCGCGGGCGTCGGCACGGGCTCCTCGACGACCGCCCGGCGCCGCCGGTAACGCGGCGGCACGAAGTGCTCGGCCCAGCGCGGGGCGCGCGGGGTGAAGCGGGGCAGCAGGAGCAGCGCGAGGCCGATGGCGCTGAGGAAGACGACGCCGAGCACGATCCACATGGACGCCGAGTTCACCGAGTAGGCGAGCGCGCCGAAGGCGATCAGCGCCGACCAGAAGTACATGATCAACACCGCCCGGCTGTGCGAGTGGCCGACCTCCAGCAGGCGGTGGTGCAGGTGCCCCCGGTCCGCCGCGAACGGCGACTGGCCGCGCCAGGTGCGGCGCACGATCGCGAGGATCAGGTCGGCGGCCGGGATCGCGATGATCGTCAGCGGCAGCAGCAGCGGGATGTAGACGGGCACCGTCTGGTGCACGGCCGCCTTCTCGGAGCCGGCGAACAGTTTCAGCGCGTCCGGGTCGACCTGCCCGGTGATGGAGATGGCGCCGGCCGCCAGCACCAGGCCGATGAGCATCGACCCGGAGTCGCCCATGAAGATCCGCGCGGGATGCATGTTGTGCGGCAGGAAGCCCAGGCACATGCCCATCAGGATCGCCGCGAACAGCGTGGCGGGGGCGGCGGCCTCGATGCCGTACGAGACCCAGACCCGGTAGGCGTAGAGGAAGAACGCGGCCGCGGCGATGCACACCATGCCGGCCGCGAGACCGTCGAGGCCGTCGACGAAGTTGACCGCGTTGATGGTGATGACGACGAGCGCCACCGTCAGCAGGGTGCCCTGCCACTGGGTCAGCGCGACCGAGCCGACGCTGGGGATGGGCAGCCACAGGATCGTCAGACCCTGCATGACCATCACGCCCGCGGCGATCATCTGGCCGCCCAGCTTGATCAGGGCATCGATCTCGAACTTGTCGTCCAGGACGCCGATCAGCCAGATCAGGGCGGCTCCGGACAGCAGCGCCCGAGGCTCGTTGGACTTGGAGAAGACCTCGTTGAGGTTTTCGAGGTGGTCGGCGACCAGCAGCCCCGCGCACAGGCCGAAGAACATGGCGATCCCGCCGAGCCGCGGAGTCGGTTCCCGGTGCACGTCACGGGCCCTGATCTCCGGCATCGCTCCGGCGACGATCGCGAACTTCCGTACCGGCCCTGTCAGCAGATACGTCACCGCGGCCGTCACGCAGAGCGTCAGCAGGTATTCACGCACAGGCTTCCCCACAGGTCTCGCTGGCCATCTCAGCCCCACACACTAGCGACGCACGCATACGGTTGGGGACTTCCGGGTAGCGACGATGGTTGCACGTGTGGCTGTGTACGGATCAGCGCCTACCCCGGTTCAGCCGGGATACGGCGGAAATCCCCCGGCCAGCTCCCGCACTTCTTCACGCGCCTTCTGGCTCTCCACCTCACCCCTGAGCACTCCTGCGAACACTACGGCGATCCGCACCATCTCCGCCTCCCCCATGCCCTGCGTGGTCACAGCCGCGGTGCCGAACCGCAGGCCACGGGCGTCCGCGTGCGGCAGCGCACAGCAGTCGAGCACCATTCCGGCCGCCGCGAGCCGGCCGCGCGCGGTGCGTCCGTCGACGCCGAGCGGCGCCGGATCGGCCGTCACCAGGTGGGTGTCGGTCCCGCCGGTGGTGACGACGAGTCCCTCGGCGGCGAGCGTGGCCGCCAGCACCCGGGCGTTGGCGACCACCTGATGGGCGTACGCCGTGAAGGCCGGTGTTGCCGCCTCGCCGAACGCGACGGCCTTGGCGGCGATGGTGTGCATCTGGGCACCGCCCTGGGTGAAGGGGAACACCGCCCGGTCGACCCGCTCCGCGAGCTCGGCGCCGCACAGGATCATGCCGCCGCGCGGGCCGCGCAGCACCTTGTGGGTGGTGGCGCACACGACGTCGGCGTACGGCACCGGGTTCGGCGCCGCTCCCCCGGCGACCAGCCCGATGGGGTGGGCGGCGTCGGCGATGAGATACGCGCCGACCTCGTCGGCGACCTCCCGGAAGTAGGCGTAGTCGATGTGCCGGGGGTAGGCGATGGAGCCGCACACGATCGCCTTGGGCCGGTGGGTACGGGCCAGCGTGCGCACCTGGTCGTGGTCGATCAGCCCGGTCTCCGCATCCACCCCGTACCCGACGAAGTCGAACCAGCGGCCGGAGAAGTTGGCGGGCGAGCCGTGCGTGAGGTGACCGCCGTAGGGCAGGCCGAGGGCGAGCACGGTGTCGCCGGGGCGCAGCAGGGCGGCATACGCGGCGAGCACGGCCGACGAGCCCGAATGGGCCTGCACGTTGGCGTGCTCGGCGCCGAACAGCGCCTTCGCCCGCTCCACGGCGATCCGCTCGGCGAGGTCGACGATCTCGCAGCCGCCGTGGTACCGGGCCCCCGGATAGCCCTCCGCGTACTTGTTCGCGAGGCGCGAGCCGAGGGCGGCCAGCACGGCCGGCGAGGAGAAGTTCTCGGCCGCGATCAGCTGGAGCGTGGTCGACTGCCGGTCGGCTTCCCCGAGCAGGATCTCGGCCAGCTCGGGGTCCTGCCGCCGCAGGACATCGACGGCGGACTCGGGGGCATGGGTGACCGACATGGCGGACTCCGGGAGTCGACGGTGACGTAGGTCCAATGTAGGCCCGGGACGCCGTCTCAGCCCGTCCGGTGTTTGAGGACGAGGCCCGTTCAGGGCCGAAGGGGGGTCTGGGGGGCGCAGCCCCAGGGACGGGACGGGAAGTGGCGGCGGGGGCGAAACACCGCGTCACGTGCGCGCGGGCACCCCGGTCAACGCCGTCACCACCGGATCCAGCGCCTCGTTTATCTCGTCCCCGATCGAGCGGAAGAACGTCAGCGGCGCGCCGTACGGGTCGTAGACCTCGTCCGCCTCGGCCGTCGGGGCCAGGAGCCACCCGCGTAGAGCCGCTGCCGCGCGGACCAGGGCGCGGGCGCGGGCCACCATGCCGTCCTCCAGGGGCGGCAGGGTCGCGGGGTCGATCGCCTTCACCAGGCGGGTGAACTCCTTCAGAGTGAAGGTGCGCAGGCCCGCCGAGTGGCCCATGGAGATGACCTGGGCGCGGTGGTCGCGGGTCGCGGTGAGGACCAGGTCGGCTCTGATGACGTGTTCGTCGAGCAGTTCGCGGCCGGTGAAGCCGGAGGCGTCCGCGCCGAAGTCGGCCAGCACGGTCTCCGCGTTGGCCTCCATGGGTGCGCCCTCATGGCCCCAGGTGCCGGCGCTCTCCACGATCACCCCGCCCCACAGGGGGTCGCCGAGCCGCTCCGCCAGGGCATGACGGGTCAGCCGCTCGGTGATCGGCGAGCGGCACACGTTGCCGGTGCTGACGTGGAGGATGCGGAAGCTGTCGAGCGGGAGGCCCTGTTCGAACAGGCTCCCCGTCCCTTCCCCGTTGCCTATGCCACGCCCCGCGTCAGGGGCCGTCAATTCGCCACCTCGAGGTCGGGTACGACCTTGCGCAGCTCGTCCGCGGAGATGGCCCCCGCGCGCAGCAGCAGCGGTACCTCGCGGGTGACGTCGACGATCGAGGACGGCACGTTGCCGGGGGTCGGGCCGCCGTCCAGGTACACGGAGACCGAGTCGCCGAGCATCTCCTGCGCCGCGTCACAGTCCTCCGGCGCCGGGTGGCCCGTCAGGTTCGCGGAGGAGACGGCCATCGGGCCGACCTCGGTGAGCAGCTCGATGGCGACCGGGTGCAGCGGCATGCGCACGGCGACGGTGCCACGGGTGTCCCCCAGGTCCCACTGGAGGGACGGCTGGTGCTTGGCGACGAGCGTGAGCGCGCCCGGCCAGAAGGCGTCGACCAGCTCCCAGGCCAGCTCGGAGAAGTCCGTGACCAGGCCGTGCAGGGTGTTCGGGGAGCCGATGAGGACAGGCGTGGGCATGTTGCGGCCGCGGCCCTTGGCCTCGAGGAGATCGGACACCGCTTCCGAGGAGAACGCGTCGGCGCCGATGCCGTACACCGTGTCCGTCGGCAGCACCACGAGCTCGCCACGGCGGACGGCGGACGCGGCCTCGCGCAGACCGGTCGTGCGGTCGGTCGCGTCGTTGGTGTCGTATCGCCGTGCCATATCTAGCGGGCCTCCTCGTACACGTACTTCTGGAAAAGGGTCTGCGGGGTGCTCACGGCGTCGCCTTGCGGGCGGTCGCGAAGCGCGGGCGGTTGTTGAGGTCGGGGTGGTCGGCCGCGTCGGCCCAGCCCCGCTCCTCGGTGAAGATCCACGGCACCTGGCCGCCCTGGGTGTCGGCGTGCTCGATGACGACGACACCGCCGGGGCGCAGAAGCCGGTGTGCGGTGCGTTCGATGCCGCGGATCAGGTCGAGGCCGTCCTCGCCCGAGAACAGGGCGAGTTCGGGGTCGTAGTCCCGTGCCTCGGGAGCGACGTACTCCCATTCGGTGAGCGGGATGTACGGCGGGTTGGAGATGACCAGGTCGACCTGGCCGTCGAGGTCGGGGAAGGCGTCCAGGGCGTTGCCCTGACGCAGGTCGACCCTGGACCCCGCCATGTTCTTGCGGGTCCACTTGAGGGCGTCCTCGGACAGCTCCACGGCGTGCACACGGGAGCGCGGGACCTCCTGGGCGAGGGCGAGCGCGATCGCGCCGGACCCGGTGCACAGGTCGACGATCAGCGGCTCGACGACGTCCATCGCGCGTACGGCGTCTATGGCCCAGCCGACCACGGACTCCGTCTCGGGACGGGGCACGAACACCCCTGGCCCGACCTGGAGTTCCAGGTACCGGAAGAAGGCCCGCCCGGTGATGTGCTGCAGCGGCTCGCGCTGTTCACGCCGGGCGATGACCTCCCAGTAGCGGGCGTCGAAGTCGGAGTCCTTCACGGAGTGCAGCTCGCCCCGCTTCACGCCGTGCACGAACGCGGCGAGCTCCTCCGCGTCGTTGCGCGGCGAGGGCACGCCGGCGTCGGCCAGCCGCTGGGTGGCCTGGGCCACCTCGGCGAGCAGCACGCCTCGGGGGTTTGGGGGTCGCCCCCCAAATGATTGCTGCACGCAGGTCCTCCGTGTCGTACTCGGTCGTACGTGTGGTGTCTTACGCGGCCGCCAGCTTCGCTGCCGAGTCCGCGTCGACGCAGGCCTGGATCACCGCGTCGAGTTCGCCGTCCAGGACCTGGTCCAGGTTGTAGGCCTTGAAGCCGACGCGGTGGTCCGAGATGCGGTTCTCCGGGAAGTTGTACGTACGGATCTTCTCGGAGCGGTCGACGGTGCGGACCTGACTGCGGCGGGCGTCGGCGGCCTCCCGCTCCGCCTCCTCCTGCGCCGCGGCAAGCAGCCTGGAGCGCAGGATACGCATCGCCTGCTCCTTGTTCTGCAGCTGGCTCTTCTCGTTCTGGCAGGAGGCGACGACTCCGGTGGGAATGTGCGTGATGCGCACGGCGGAGTCGGTGGTGTTGACGGACTGGCCGCCGGGGCCGGAGGACCGGTAGACGTCGATACGGAGGTCGTTGGGGTTGATCTCCACCTCCACCTCCTCCGCCTCGGGGGTCACGAGGACACCGGCCGCGGAGGTGTGGATACGGCCCTGCGACTCGGTCGCCGGCACCCGCTGCACGCGGTGCACGCCGCCCTCGTACTTCATCCGCGCCCACACGCCCTGCCCGGGCTCGGTCGCGCCCTGGCCGCCCTTGGTCTTCACGGCGACCTGGACGTCCTTGTAGCCGCCCAGTTCGGACTCGGTGGCGTCGATGATCTCGGTCTTCCAGCCGACCCGCTCGGCGTACCGCAGGTACATGCGCAGCAGGTCGCCGGCGAACAGGGCGGACTCGTCGCCGCCCGCGCCCGCCTTGATCTCGAGGATGACGTCCTTGTCGTCGCTGGGGTCGCGCGGGACGAGGAGAAGGCGCAGCTTCTCCGTCAGTTCCTCGCGCTGCTTCTCCAGCTCCTTGACCTCGGCGGCGAAGTCGGGATCGACGGCGGCGTACTCGCGCCCGGTCTCGATGTCGTCGCCGGTCTGCTTCCAGGAGCGGTACGTGGCGACGATCGGGGTGAGCTCGGCGTACCGCTTGTTCAGCTTGCGCGCGTTGGCCTGGTCGGCGTGGACCGAGGGGTCGGCCAGCTTCTTCTCCAGGTCGGCGTGCTCACCGAGGAGTTCCTCGACGGCCTCGAACATCTTTCGGCTCCTGTGCTGCTGGGAAAGGGGGTAGGCGGGCGACCAAAAACGCCGGTCCCGGTGCGCCGGTGAAGGGGCGCGACCGTGGACCGGCGATATGGGGCTCGCTACTTCTTGGAGCCGGCAGCCTTGCCGAAGCGGGCCTCGAAGCGGGCCACACGGCCACCGGTGTCGAGGATCTTCTGCTTGCCCGTGTAGAACGGGTGGCACTCGGAGCAGACCTCGGCACGGATGGTGCCGGAGTCGATGGTGCTGCGAGTGGTGAACGACGCGCCACAGGTGCAGCTGACCTGCGTCTCGACGTACTCGGGGTGGATGTCGCGCTTCAAGGGTGTCTCCTAGTTTCGGGAGGGCGCCGGGTCGCAGCCGCGGGATGCGGAGGCGTGAACCGGAGCCGACGTACCAGTCTGCCAGGACTGGGGCCATCCCCCAAAACCGGGGGTTACGGTGATCTATTCCCGCGGGGCTCGTCAGGCAGGCTCAGGACGAGGTCACGACGCCGTCGGCGTCTCCCGTGGCCGTGCCCGTGGTGGCCGACTTCGGGATCACCCTGTCGTTCTCCAGGGCCGTCCACACCTGCTTGGCCTTGGCCTCCTCGACGATGACCCGGTTCGGGTCCGCCGGGTCGTACTGGACCGGCATCGTGACCATGTGCATGTTGGCGGCGCTGATGCCCTTGAGGCCGGTGGCGAAGGACATGAGCTTGTTGATCGAGCCCAGGTCGGAGTCGGTCGTGACGGCCTTGGTGGCGGTGTTGGCGAGGTCGTACAGCTTGGTGCCGCCGCCGAACAGGTCGATGGCCTTGACCTGGTTGATCAGCGCCTTGATGAAGGCCTGCTGGAGCTGGATGCGGCCGAGGTCGGAGCCGTCGCCGACGCCGTGCCGGGTGCGGACCAGGCCGAGGGCCTGCTCGCCGGTGAGGGTGTGCGTGCCGGCCTTCAGGTCCAGGTGGCTGTCGTCGTCCTTGATGTCCTTGGTCGTGGTGACCTTGACGCCACCGAGCTCGTCGATGATCTTCTCGAAGCCGCTGAAGTCGACCTCGAGGTAGTGGTCCATGCGGATGCCGGTGAGGGACTCGACGGTCTTCACCGCACAGGCGGCGCCCCCGGTCGAGTACGCGGAGTTGAACATCACCTCGGACGCGGCGTCGTGCGTCTCGCCCTTGGTGTCGGTGCACTCGGGGCGGTCGATGATGGTGTCGCGCGGTATGGAGACGACGCTGGCCTTCTTGTGGCCCTCGTAGACGTGCACGACCATCGCGGTGTCGGAGCGGGCGCTGCCGTCGTCGGTGCCGCCGCCGAGCTTCTTGTTGGAGCCGGAGCGGGTGTCCGAGCCGAGGACGAGGATGTTCTCGGAGCCGTTGTCGACCTTGGTCGGCCGGTCGGTGCCGAGGGCCGAGTCGATGTCGACGCTCTTGATGTTGCCGTTGAGCTGGAAGTACACGTAGCCCGCGCCGGTGCCGCCGAGGACGACGATGCCCGCCGCGACCCAGGCCATGACGAGAACGCCCTTGCGGCGCTGGCCTCGGGGCTTGCGGCGGCTGCCCTTGGCTCGGTGGCGGCCCCTGGTACCGGACTCGTCCGGTATGCCGGACTCCGGCGTGCTCTCGGCTGACATCTGCTCCTCGAATCCCGTCCGGTCGGTTACCCCCTGTTTTCAGGGTCAGGCGTGGTCGTGGAAAGACCCGACCGCACCGCTGTCGCTCCGCCTGGTCAGACGGCGAAACTCGGGAAAGGGTTGCACAACGCACTGTGGCCACCCTGTGAAGCGGTGGCCACAGCGCGTAACGGACTATCCGGGGCGAACGCCACTCACCAGCGGTTTCAGCCGAAGATGTCGTACTGCTTGAAATCGGTCCCCACGGAGACCCTTGTGGCAAAGATCTCGCTCGTCGCCTTGCCGGTGCCCTTGTACAGGTAGAGCGTGCCGCCGGGCGTACGGGCCAGGAAGTCGGCCTTGCCGTCGCCGGTGACGTCACCGACCGCGTCGAAGGCGTTGTACGTCGTGGTGCTCCAGGTGCGCACCTTGACCCGGGCGGAGAAGGCTCCGCTGCCGGACTTGCCGGTGCCCTTGTAGAGGTAGACGTAGCCGTTGCTCTTGCCGCGGGCGATCAGGTCGGTCTTGCCGTCCCCGGTGAAGTCCCCGTGGCCGAGCAGGGCGTTGTACTGGTTCCAGCCGGAGCCGAACTTCACACGGGCCGCGAAGGTGCCGTTGCCCTTGCCCGGGTAGATCCACAGGACGCCGGCGGAGTCGACCGAGAGCATGTCGGGCAGGTAGTCGCCGGTGACGTCGCCGGGGCTCAGGACGCGGGTGCGGGTCTTCCAGTTGTCGAAGATCTGCTTGGGGTCGGCCCAGCTCTCGGTGGCCGGGACGTAGCGCCACCAGTAGACGTCGCCGGTCGTGCTCTGGCGGTACACGAAGTCCTGGTAGCCGTCCCGGTTGAGGTCGGTCTGCAGGACGACGTTGACGCCGCTCCAGTTGCCCCAGGACTGCCGGGCGCCGAAGGCGCTGCCCGTGGAGTCCTTCTCGTAGCCGGTCTTGGTGGAGGCGTTGCGCACCCACAGGTCGGCCTTGTGGTCGAAGCTCAGGTTGGTGTCGTCGACGCGCGGATAGGCGGCGCCGACGTACGTGCTGACCTTGGCGAAGACGCTGTAGGCGCCCTTCGCCACACAGTTGGCCACGCCCCAGGAGACGACGCCCACGATCCGGTTGTTCACGACCAGCGGGCCGCCGGAGTCGCCGTTGCAGGCGGACGTCGTACCGGTGTCGCTGCCGCTGGCGGGGTTGCCCGCGCAGACCATGTGGCCCTTGACGAAGTCGGTGCCGTAGTAGCCGGCGCAGGTGGCGTCGGACCTGATCGGCAGCGTCGCCGTCTTCAGCGTCTCGGAGATGTCCTGGGTGGTGGAGCTGGTACGGCCCCAGCCGTAGAGCTTGGCACTGGTGCCGGTGGCGTACGAGGCGGTGTCGTTGGACGTCGTCATGCGGATCGGCGTCGCCCTGACGGGACTTGCCAGGGTGAGCACCGCGATGTCGTTGTCGATGGTCCGCGCGCTGTACGAGGGGTGGTTCCACTGCCGCAGGACACCGCTGACGGTGCCGCCGTGCAGGTCGCCCTCCGAGGGCAGCTGGGAGGTGCCGGTGACGACGGCGCCACCGGCGTGCCAGTCGTAGCCCTTCACGCAGTGCGCAGCGGTGAGGATCTTCGTGGGCGCGATGACGGCGCCGCCGCAGAAGAAGCCGGTGTCGTCGCTCTCGTCGGCGGTGCCCTGGTCGTCGGTGTACCAGAGCTGCGCCATCCACGGGGCCGTGGTGATGGTGGTCGTCGTACCGCCGATGACCTTCGGGTCGACGGTGGACGTGCCGGTGCTCGCGCTCAGCGAGGTCTTGGCCGTCGTACCGCCCGGGGTGTCGTCACCCGCCATGGCGTCGGCGATCCGCTGCTGCAGCTCGGCGAGCGAGGGCTGCGCGACCGCGGTCCTGACCGGCGGTTTCGGCGTGACGGCGGTGGCGGCACCGGCGGACGAGGTCAGCAGCGCGGCGGCCACGGCGGCGACCACACCGGCCGCGCCCACGGGCAGGGCGATCCGTATCCGACGTCTGTGTCGGCCGCCGCCCGCGGACATGGGTGTACCCACGTAAGTCCCCCCTCGGGATCATGAGTTCGCGGTCGAAAAGTTGACCGAAGAGCGCGATCTTACCCCGGCCACATACAGCACAAAGGGCCACCCCTTTCTCAGGGGTGGCCCTTTGTGGAAGGTGACGTCAGTCGCCGTTGCCGGGCGTCGGCGTCGTCTTCTGGATCTGGAGCAGGAACTCCGCGTTCGACTTCGTCTGCCTCATCTTGTCGAGAAGCAGCTCGATCGCCTGCTGCTGGTCGAGCGCGTGCAGCACCCGGCGCAGCTTCCAGGTGATGGCGAGCTCGTCGCTGCCGAGCAGGAGCTCTTCCTTACGGGTGCCGGACGCGTCGACGTCCACCGCCGGGAAGACCCGCTTGTCGGCGAGCTTCCGGTCGAGCTTGAGCTCGGCGTTGCCGGTGCCCTTGAACTCCTCGAAGATGACCTCGTCCATGCGGGACCCGGTGTCCACCAGGGCGGTGGCGAGGATGGTCAGCGAGCCGCCGTCCTCGATGTTGCGGGCCGCACCGAAGAAGCGCTTCGGCGGGTACAGGGCGGTCGAGTCGACACCACCGGACAGGATGCGGCCGGAGGCCGGGGCCGCCAGGTTGTACGCACGGCCCAGACGCGTGATCGAGTCGAGCAGCACGACCACGTCGTGCCCCAGCTCCACCAGACGCTTGGCGCGCTCGATGGCGAGCTCGGCGACCGTGGTGTGGTCCTCGGCCGGGCGGTCGAAGGTCGAGGAGATGACCTCGCCCTTGACCGACCGCTGCATGTCGGTGACCTCTTCCGGACGCTCGTCGACCAGGACGACCATCAGGTGGCACTCGGGGTTGTTGTGCGTGATCGCGTTGGCGATCGCCTGCATGATCATGGTCTTGCCGGTCTTCGGCGGGGCCACGATCAGACCGCGCTGGCCCTTACCGATCGGCGCGACGAGGTCGATGATGCGGGTGGTGAGGATGCCCGGGTCCGTCTCCAGACGGAGGCGTTCCTGCGGGTACAGCGGCGTCAGCTTGTTGAACTCCGGCCGCCCGCGCCCGGATTCGGGCGCCATGCCGTTCTGGGAGTCCAGGCGGACCAGCGCGTTGAACTTCTCGCGGCGCTCGCCTTCCTTGGGCTGGCGCACCGCACCGGTGACGTGGTCACCCTTGCGCAGGCCGTTCTTGCGGACCTGGGCGAGGGAGACGTACACGTCGTTGGGACCCGGCAGGTAGCCCGACGTACGGATGAAGGCGTAGTTGTCGAGGATGTCGAGGATGCCCGCGACCGGGATCAGGACGTCGTCGTCGGCGAGCTGCGGCTCGGGGCCGCCCATCTCGTCACGTCCGCGACGGCCACGGCGGTCGCGGTAGCGTCCGCGACGGCCACGGCGGCCGCCCTCGAAGTCGTCGTCGTCCTGCGGACCGTTGTCACGCTGGCGGTCCTGACGGTCCTGACGACCAGCGCCACCCTGCTGCTGACGGTCCTGACGGTCCTGACGATCGGGACGGTCCTGGCGGTCGGGACGGTCCTGGCGCTGCTGCTGGCCGCCGCCCTGGCCGCCCTGCTGCTCCTCGCCCTTGCGGCGGTCACCGCGGTCGCCACGGTCACCGCGCTCACCACGGTCGCGGCCGCGCTCACGGCGGTCGCGGCGACGGTTCTCGCCACCGTCGGCGTCGCTCTTGGCCTCGCCCTGCGCCTGCGGGGCGGGCGTCTCGGCCTTCGGCTCGCTCTTCGCCTCGGCGGTGACCGTCTCCGGGCTGCCGGCCTCGGCGGTGGCACGACGGCGACGGCGCTCCACGGGAGCATCGTCGCTGGCCGGCTGGCCGGGAATCTCGATCTGCTGCTGGGCCACGGCCTCCTCGGCGGGGGCCTCGGCCTTCACGGCCGCCTTCTTCGCGGCGGCGGGAGCGGCCTCGTCGCCCGTACGGGCCTTGGAGGTGGCCCGGCGCTTGGGCTTGGTCTCGGCGGCGTCCCCGGCGGGAACCGCGGCCTTGGGAGCCGCACCTCCCCCCGCCTGCGCCTCCTTGATGACCTCGATCAGCTGGCTCTTGCGCATCCGCGCGGTGCCCCTGATACCGAGGCCCGAGGCGACCTGCTGCAGCTCGGCCAGCACCATGCCATCGAGGCCGGTACCGCGGCGCCGCCGGGAGCCGGCACCGCTGGCAGGCGCGGAGGCGTCCGTGGCGGGCGCGGCAGCTGTCTCCTCGACACGTGCGCCCATCAGATCGGTGGTGTCGCTCACGAAGGGTCCTTCCCTGGAGCGGACGTCGGCCTGTCTGGCTCGGCGACCGGTTGTGCTGTCCGGCATCGGTCCTTGCTGTGTGGACCGTGCCGGGGCGGTGGTCCGCCTGGACGGCGGAGGAATGTGGTGACGGCGCTTCCCAAAGCAGTGGCACTGAGTGTCCGTGTCACGTGGCTTGGTCGCACCGGTTCCGGAGCGTGCCCGGCAAGTCGCTCAGTGCCCGCGTACGGCGTACTGCCCGCGTACGTCGTACGGAACACAGTGCGGCTTGGGAGGCTCCCGGAAGAATGTCTGTCCCGGACGGGGACGTGAAGCACCTCGCCATGGTGGGGTCGGGTGCAGACTTGAGGTTAACACTACCGGATCCAACAAACATTCCCCCTCTCGAAATCCGGCAACCGCCGGATTTCAAATGTCGCTGTCAGATGTCACCGGAGGGCGCGAGCGGCAGCACGCTCGCCCCCTGAGCGTCGAGTTCCAGCCGGTTCGCGGCCCATCCCTCGCCCGCCAGATGGGCGACCTTGTCGGCGCTTTCGCCGTCCACCAGCGCGAGCACCGTGGGGCCCGCGCCGGAGATGACTGCCGGGACCCCGTCGGCCCGCAGCCGCTCCACCAGCGCCGCGCTCTCCGGCATGGCCGGCGCGCGATACTCCTGGTGGAGACGGTCCTCAGTGGCGGGCAGCAGCAGCTCGGGGCGCCGGGTCAGGGCCTCGACGAGCAGGGCTGCACGGCCCGCGTTGGTGGCGGCGTCGACGTGCGGCACGGTGCGCGGGAGCAGTCCGCGCGCGGTCTCCGTCAGGAGCGGTTTGCCGGGCACGAAAACCACCGGAACGATGGAATCGGCTGGATCCATCCTGATGGCCCGGGCGGCGCCGGCCTCCATCCAGGACAGGGTGAATCCGCCGAGCAGACAGGCCGCCACGTTGTCGGGGTGGCCCTCGATCTCGGTCGCGAGCTCGAGCAGGGCGACGTCGTCCAGCTTGGCCTCGCCGCCTATGGTCACGGCGCGCGCGGCGACGATGCCGGCGCAGATGGCGGCCGAGGAGGAGCCGAGGCCCCGGCCGTGCGGAATGCGGTTCGCGCAGACGATCTCCAGGCCCCGCGGCTGTCCGCCGAGCAGGTCGAAGGCGGTGCGCAGGGACCGTACAAGAAGGTGGTTCTCGTCACGCGGGAGTGTCTCGCTGCCCTCACCCGCGATGTCGACGTGCAGCCCCGAGTCGGCCACCCGGACGACGACGTCGTCGTACAGCCCCAGCGACAGGCCGAGGGCGTCGAAGCCCGGGCCGAGGTTG
The DNA here is from genome assembly GCF_059026085.1 of Streptomyces sp. a15. Taxonomy (NCBI): domain Bacteria; kingdom Bacillati; phylum Actinomycetota; class Actinomycetes; order Kitasatosporales; family Streptomycetaceae; genus Streptomyces; species Streptomyces sp. A15. Next base: position 91,364 of record NZ_JBWLKM010000030.1, read on the forward strand.
GCGCTGGTGGCGGGGACGCGCACTCGGACGGCGGCGGCGCGGAATGCTGGACCGGCCATCTCTCGATGACTCTCCTTGAGCTGCGGGACTGTCGAAGACATTCGTACGTACGGAGGTTCCCTGGTGCGTGAAAACCCTGGGAACCGCTTCCGGGCCGCGGAGACGACGCGGCACCCGGCCATATGCGGAGGCATATGCGGCGGGCGGGTTCGGTACAGCCTATCGAAGGAAGGTTCTGTGGCGACATAGGGCGCACAGGAGGCGCACGATGCGTGTCGTAAGCCCCCTGTGCCACCCCCTGCGGGTTGACCCTTGGCGGAGGTCAGCCGGACGAACCTTCGCGGAGGTCAGGCGAGACCGAGGCGTTCGGCCGCCGTCGCCGCGTCGACCGGGACGATGACCGGCCGCGGGGCGCCCTCGACGGCCCAGCCGGGGTCCTTGAGGCCGTTGCCGGTGACGGTGCACACGATCTTCTGCCCCGGGTCGACCTTGCCCTGCTCGGCGGCCTTCAGCAGACCGGCCACGGACGCGGCGGACGCCGGCTCGACGAAGACACCCTCCTGAGCGGCCAACAGCCGGTAGGCGCGCAGGATTTCACGGTCCGTCACCTCGTCGATGAAGCCGCCGGACTCGTCCCGCGCCGCCAGGGCGAACTGCCAGGACGCGGGGTTGCCGATGCGGATCGCGGTGGCGATGGTCGACGGTTCCTTGACGATCTCGCCGCGCACGATCGGGGCGCTGCCGGAGGCCTGGAAACCCCACATGCGCGGGGTCTTGGCGGCGATGCCGTCGGCGGCGTACTCCTTGTAGCCCCTCCAGTACGCGGTGATGTTGCCCGCGTTGCCGACCGGCAGGACGTGGATGTCGGGTGCGTCGCCGAGCATGTCCACGATCTCGAACGCGGCCGTCTTCTGGCCCTCGATCCGCACCGGATTGACCGAATTGACCAGCGCCACGGGATAGTTGTCGCTCAGGGCGCGGGCGAGGGTGAGGCAGTCGTCGAAATTGCCGTCGACCTGGAGGATCTTGGCGCCGTGCACGAGCGCCTGTCCCATCTTGCCGAGCGCGATCTTGCCCTGCGGGACGAGGACGGCACAGACCATCCCGGCACGCACGGCGTACGCGGCGGCGCTCGCGGACGTGTTGCCGGTGGAGGCGCAGATGACCGCCTTCGCGCCCTCCTCCTTCGCCCGCGTGATGGCCATGGTCATACCGCGGTCCTTGAAGGACCCTGTGGGGTTGGCGCCCTCCACCTTGAGGTGGACCTCGCAGCCCGTGCGCTCGGAGAGCACCTGCGCGGGCACGAGGGGCGTGCCGCCCTCGCGGAGCGACACGACCGGCGTGGTGTCGGACACCGGAAGCCGGTCCCGGTACTCCTCGATGATTCCGCGCCACTGGTGGGTCATTGCTGGTTACTCTCCTTCAACCCGCATGATGCTGGCGACACCACGCACGGTGTCGAGCTTGCGCAACGCCTCGACGGTGCCGCCCAGGGCGGCGTCGGACGCGCGGTGCGTGACGACGACGAGAGAGGCCTCGCCGTCCTTCCCCTGCTGGCGAACCGTATCGATCGAGACACCGTGCTCGGCGAACACGGTGGCGACCTGGGCGAGAACACCCGGTTTGTCCGCCACGTCGAGGCTGATGTGGTAGCGCGTGACGACCGCGCCCATGCCCGACACGGGCAGCGCGGCGTACGACGACTCCCCCGGGCCGGTGGCGCCGTTGAGCCGGTTGCGGCAGACGGCGACGAGGTCGCCGAGCACGGCGGAGGCGGTGGGGGCGCCGCCGGCGCCGGGGCCGTAGAACATCAGCTGCCCGGAGGCGTCGGACTCGACGAACACGGCGTTGTACGCGCCGCGCACGGAGGCGAGCGGGTGGGTCAGCGGAATCATCGCGGGATGCACGCGCGCGGTGACGGACCCGCCGTCCTCCGCCCGCTCGCAGATGGCGAGCAGCTTGATGGTGCAGCCCATCTCCCGCGCGGAGGCGAAGTCGGCGGCGGTCACCTCGGTCATGCCCTCGCGGTAGACGTCATCGAGACGCACGCGCGTGTGGAAGGCGATCCCGGCGAGGATGGCCGCCTTGGCGGCGGCGTCGAACGCTTCGACATCGGCGGTCGGGTCGGCTTCCGCGTATCCGAGCGCCGTGGCCTCGTCGAGGGCTTCCTGATAGCCGGCCCCCGTGGAGTCCATCTTGTCGAGGATGAAGTTGGTGGTCCCGTTGACGATCCCGAGCACCCGGTTCACCTTGTCGCCGGCGAGGGACTCGCGCAGCGGACGGATCAGCGGGATGGCACCGGCGACGGCGGCCTCGTAGTAGAGGTCCCTGTTGTGCGCCTCCGCCGCCGCGTGCAGGTCGGCGCCGTCCTGGGCGAGGAGGGCCTTGTTCGCGGAGACCACGGACGCGCCGTGCTCGAAGGCGGTGGTGATGAGCGTACGAGCGGGCTCGATGCCGCCGATGACCTCGACGACCACGTCGATGTCCCCGCGCTTGACGAGGGCGGTGGCGTCGGTGGTGACGAGGGCGGGGTCGATGCCCTCGCGGACCTTGGAGGGCCGGCGTACGGCCACGCCGGCGAGCTCCACGGGGGCGCCGATGCGCGCGGCGAGGTCGTCGGCGTGCGTCGTCATGATGCGCGCCACCTCTGAGCCGACCACTCCACAGCCCAGCAGCGCCACCTTCAGCGGACGCGTACGCATCATCCGACCTCGTTTCCTCATACCGTCACGGTTGGACCAGTCTCACTCACCGAACGGGAGTTTCTATCCCATGTCCGGATCGTGAGACATCGATTTCATTTGTACAGGGCCGGAAGACAGGAGATCTTCCGCTCCCCGTTTTCCCTGTCTTTTTGAGGGGCCTTTTGAGAGGCCTTTTGAGGGGCCTTCTTCAGGGCCTCACCCGACGTCGAGGCGCAGGAGGTCCTCCTCCGTCTCGCGGCGGACGATGACACGGGATGCGCCGTCGTTGACCGCGACGACCGGCGGGCGCAGCACATGGTTGTAGTTGCTGGCCATGGACCGGCAGTACGCCCCCGTCGCCGGTACGGCGATCAGGTCACCCGGTGCCAGGTCCGCCGGCAGGAACGCGTCCTTCACCACGATGTCGCCGCTCTCACAGTGCTTGCCGACGACGCGGGCGAGCATGGGCGCGGCATCGGAGGTGCGGGACACGAGAGCGACGCTGTACTCGGCGTCGTAGAGCGCGGTACGGATGTTGTCGGACATGCCGCCGTCGACGGAGACGTACGTCCGCAGCCCGTCGAGGGGCTTGATGGTGCCGACCTCGTAGAGGGTGAAGGCGGTCGGTCCGACGATGGCGCGCCCCGGCTCGACGGAGATGCGGGGGGTGCGCAGCTTGGCGGAGTCGCACTCACGGCTGACGATCTCCGTCAGCGCCTTGGCGATCTCGTGAGGCTCGCGGGGGTCGTCGTCGCTGGTGTAGGCGATACCGAGGCCGCCACCGAGGTCGATCTCGGGGAGCTCGACACCGTGCTCGTCACGGATGTCCTTCAGCAGCCCGACGACACGGTGGGCGGCGACCTCGAAGCCGGACATGTCGAAGATCTGGGACCCGATGTGGCTGTGAATCCCGATGAGCTCGAGCCCGTCGAGCCGGAGGACACGGCGTACGGCCTCGGCGGCCTGGCCCCCGGCGAGCGGGATGCCGAACTTCTGGTCCTCGTGGGCGGTGGCGATGAACTCGTGGGTGTGGGCCTCGACGCCGACGGTGATACGGATCTGGACGCGCTGCCGCTTGCCGAGGGACTCGGCGATGTGGGCGACGCGGACGATCTCCTGGAAGGAGTCGAGGACGATGCGGCCGACGCCTGCCGTGATCGCGCGGTGGATCTCTTCGGTGGACTTGTTGTTGCCGTGGAAGGCGATGCGGTCGGCGGGCATGCCGGCGGAGAGGGCGGTGGCGAGTTCCCCACCGGAGCACACATCCAGGTTGAGCCCTTCCTCGTGCAGCCAGCGGACGATGGCTCGGGAGAGGAAGGCCTTGCCTGCGTAGAAGACGTCGGCGTCGTGCCCGAAGGCGGTGCGCCAGGCGCGGGCACGGGCGCGGAAGTCGGTCTCGTCGACGATGTAGGCGGGGGTGCCGTGTTCTTCGGCGAGGGCCTTCACGTCGATGCCGCCGACGGTGACGACGCCCTGGGAGTCGCGGGTGACCGTCTGGGCCCAGACCTTCGGGTCGAGGGTGTTGAGGTCGGTCGGCGGGGCTGCGCTTGCTACGGAGCGCCCCTCGGGGAGGACATCGGCGTGACGGGGCCCGGCGGGGTGTGCGGAACGGCTCATTTCTCGGGTGGCTCTCTCAGAGGTGTTGGGGTGCGTCGATGCCGAGCAGGGACAGGCCACCGGCCAGCACCGCCCCGGCGGCTTCGGCGAGCGCGAGCCGGGCACGGTGGGCGGCCGAGGGTTTCTCGTCGCCGCGCGGGAGGACGGTGGGGAGGAAGGGGACGACGGCATCGGCGACGGTGACGAGGTGCCGGGCGAGACGGTCGGGGGTGCGGTGGGATGCGGCTTGGGCCAGGACGCGGGGGTGGTCGGCGAGGACGGCCGGGAGAGGGGTTTCCTCGGGGAGGGCGCCGGGCTCGGCGGTGAAGCCCAGGTCGGCGGCGTTGCGGCAGAGGGCCCGGGTGCGGGCGTGGGCGTACCGCACGCGGAAGAGGGGGTTGCTCTCGCGCTGGACGAGGTGGTCGTCGGTGAGGCGGGGGCGGTCGTGGGGGGCGGGATGGAGGAGGGCCCAGCGAGCGGCGTCGCGGCCGAGCGGGAGGGGGTCGACGGGGGCCGGCACGGGTCGCAGGAAGAGGCCCGGTGTTGCGGGGGGGCCGTGGCTGTCGACGCGTACGCCCAGGATGTCGGTCCACTCGGGCTGGAGAGGGGCCTCACAGTTGGTGCGGACGAAGGCCCCCTGGGAGCGGAGGATGCGGGCGGTGGCGTCCATGACGACGACTGCGCGGACCTCGTGGGGGGCGTGGAGCGGTACGAGCGGCTGCGCGTCGGGCCCATGGGCATGTCCGTACCGCTTTCCCCGCCGCAGGATCTCCTCGACCAGTGCCGCGGGCGAACCGCTCCGCAAGCTGATGTTGAGGAATCCGGGCCCCGTGACGACAACGTCGGTGACGGCGTCCGCGGCGAGGAGGTACGGCAGCAGCACCTCGGCGACCTGGAGGGACGGCCGGCCGGCCGGCCGGGCGAGCTGGAGGGCGATGTTGGTGGCGTAATCACCACAGCCACCAGGCCCGGGAGGCGTGACGACAGCCCGCCCCGGCACGGTGACACTCAGCTCCCCCTCATCGACAGCACGACGCACCGCGCGCAGCACGGTGCGGGAGAGCTCGACGGGGGTCACGGGACAAGCGTAGGGGAGGAGGGGGGTGGGTAGGCGAGTCGGTTTGGGCGAGGGTCCGGGATGTGGACGATGGGCGCTGCTGACCGCGCGACGTGGGTGCTCAGCCGCCGGTGCGGCCGGCCCGCTCGGCTTCCCCGCCCCCGAGGACACTCCGGAAGGCCACCCCGTCCACTCCCCCAGGCACTCCGCTCCGCTCCCGCTCGATCAACTGCCGTACAAGGCGGACAAGTTCGGCGGGCTCAAAGGGCTTGGCGAGGAAGGCATCGACGCCGACATCGAGGCCGGCCTCGACCTCGTGCTGGGTACAGGCGCTGACGATGGCGAGCGGAAGATCACGGGTCCGGTCGTCGGCACGCAGCCGAGCGGCAGTCCGCAGCCCGTCCAACCTAGGCATGACGACATCAAGGGTGACCACATCGGGCTGCACCTGATGAACGACATCCAGACACTCGGCACCATCGGCCGCGGTCACGACCTCGAGGCCCTCCAGCTCGAGATTGACCCTGATCAGCTGCCGGATGACCTTGTTGTCGTCCACAACAAGCACCCGGCCCGACGCGCCTGGCACAACTCGAGAGTAGGTCCGGACCGGCCACCGCGTCCGGGTTTTCCCCACTTCCGCCCCGTGCGGGGTACCTTTCCCCATCGCGACGACGCCCCGACCCCTGTTGCGGGCCACTCCCGACCGCCCCTGACCCCGAGAAACCGTTCATGAACACCCCGAGAGAACTGGTAGGGTTCTACCCGTCGCCGCGAACACCGCGACCGACACGCCCCCGTAGCTCAGGGGATAGAGCAACGGCCTCCGGAGCCGTGTGCGCAGGTTCGAATCCTGCCGGGGGCACTCCGGATCGAAACCCTGACCTGCAGGAATGCAGATCAGGGTTTTTTGTCGTTCTCGTATATGGCTGATGTCCGGTCACTGCCCCCGCCGTCAGCGAGAGTGCGGGGCGGGACGGTGTCGGGGCTGGTGCCCTCGGCCTTGGCTGCGTCGGCGAGGGCTGCGGCGGCGGCTTCTTCGGCCTGGGCCTTGTCGTTGGCTGCCTGGGCGGCCATGTCGTCCGGGGGCCTTTCGCGGGTGGCCGGCGACTGGGGCAGGACCTCGGTGAAGGCGCGGGACATGCCCTGGAGGGCGGAGGTGATCTCGCTGGGGATGACCCAGAAGTTGTTGCCGGGGCCTTGCGCGAGTTGGGGCAGCGTCTGGAGGTACTGGTAGGCGAGGAGCTTGGGGTCGGGATCGTTGCGGTGCACGGCCTGGAAGACCTCGTCGATGGCCCGGGACTGGCCCTCGGCCTGGAGGATCGCAGCGGTCCGGTTGCCTTCCGCGCGCAGGACGGCGGCCTGCTTGTCGCCTTCGGCGGTGAGGATCTGCGACTGGCGTTGGCCTTCGGCCCCGAGAATCGCGGCCCGCTTGTCCCGCTCGGCTCGCATCTGCTTCTGCATCGCGTCCTTGATGGACTGCGGGGGATCGATGGCCTTGATCTCCACGCGGTTGACCCTCAGTCCCCACTTGCCGGTGGCCTCGTCCAGCACGCCCCGGAGTTGGCTGTTGATGGTGTCCCGTGAGGTGAGGGTCTTTTCCAGGTCCATGGATCCCACGACGTTGCGCAGGGTGGTGACGGTGAGCTGTTCGACCCCCTGGAGGAAATTGGCGATCTCGTAGAAAGCCGCTCGCGGGTCCGTGACTTGGAAGTACAGGACGGTGTCGATCTCGACGACCAGATTGTCCTCGGTGATGACCGGCTGCGGTTTGAAGGAGACGACCTGTTCCCGCAGGTCGATCACCGGGTGAACGCGGTCGATGTAGGGGATGACGAGGCTGAGGCCGGGATTCAGGGTCCGGTGGTAACGGCCGAGTCGCTCGACATTACGTGCGCGTGCCTGGGGCACGATACGGACCGCCCGCACCACGGTGAATACCGCGATCAGCGCGACGATCAGGCCGGCAATCAAGAACGCCGAGGTTTCCATGGTTTCAGTCCCGTGGGTAGACGATCGCGGTGGCGCCGCTGATCTCCATGACGTCGACAGTCGTTCCTGGAGGAATCACCAGCGTCTCGTCGTACGCGCGGGCCGTCCATTCCTCGCCGTCGATACGGACCCTGCCGCCCCGGCCCGTCACCTCCGACACCACATAGGCAGCCCTGCCGATCAGTGCGTCTATGCCGAATCGCTCCGTCTGAGGCCCGCGCACATGGCGTAGCGCAACGGGGCGCACGAACACCACGGTGACTGTGGCGACGACGGTGAACACCAAGAACTGGAAGGGCAGCGGCAGCCCTAGCGCGGCGGACCCCGCCGTGACCAATGCGGCCGCACTCAGCAATCCGAGTGCAGCAGTAAGCGTGAAGATCTCCGCCACAGCCAATACGGCTGCGATGATCAACCAGATCAGCCATGGATCCATTGCGTGCCTCTTCTGACCGGCGCGGGTGCGAAGGGCTTGACTCTCACCATTGGACCCCGATAGGGGACAGCCGCGATACCCCTGGGAGAGGAAACAGTGCCGTGCGAACACCGACGCGCCCCGAATCGATTCCAGGCAGACACTGGAATAGCTGGAACAGAGGGCGTCGGCGCAGGCAAGGGGGTGTCGGCCCGTGGTTGTGAGGACGCGGCGTTCGAAGGTGTGGTTGTGGCGGTGGCGGCGTAATCCGCTGCGGCGTGGCAGTGATGTCGTCGAGGCTTGGGTTGTGCTCGCCGCGTGGGTTCTGGCGCTGGTGGGAGGGGTTCTGGTGGGGCTGGTCGCGCAGGGTGCCGTGGAGCGGGATCTTGATCGGCAGCGGGTCGAGCGCCGCGCCGTTACCGCCGTGCTCGTCGAGGACGCTCGGGACAAGGTGGCGCCCGCGGCGGCCGCCGGGGACGAACGGGTGTGGGCCAAGGCGCGCTGGGCCGCTCCGGACGGCTCGCGGCAGACCGGTCTGGTCAAGGTGCGGCCGGAGGACGCCCCGGCCGGGACCCGGGTCGCCGTGTGGACGGACCAGCGAGGCGCGGTGGTGTCGAAGCCCGTGTCGCCCGAGGAGGCCCGGCTTCAGGGGGTTCTCTCGGGTGTGCTGTGTGCCTTGGTTACCGGTGGGGCCGTGACCGGCGGCGCTTACGCCGTGCGGGCGGGGCTCGATCGGTGGCGCCGGGAGCAGTGGGACGCGGAGTGGGCGCGGGTCGATACGCGGTGGGGCGGCAAGACCGGGTGATGGGCACCGGGTGACGGGCACCGGGTGACGGGCGCCGGGTGACGGGCACAGAGAGTTACTACGGTGTGTTGCTCCATACGTACGGGCCGCCACCGCGCCACTCGATCAGTTCGGGGTCGTCGACGGCCCGGTCCTCCGCGGGGAGGCCCGCGCGGTGCATGAAGTCGAGCACGTCGAACAGGCTGTAGGCGGTGCCCATGCGTTCGTCGTCGATCGTGACTCGCCGTCCGCCGTCCGACTCCGGCGGAAGCACAACCACAGGGGGGCGTACGTCCATGTGTCCAGCATGCGCCGGAACCGGGTCCGCGCGCAGCAGGGAGCATCGGCAGGGACCATGGGGCGTCGGCCTCGGGGATGTATCAGCCGTGTGACACCATTCCTCGGTCAAGCCCCGTCAGAAAAGGACCATTCCCATGTCAAGGGTCGAGCTGGCCACCAACTTCGGGCGTATCGTCCTCGAGCTCAACGACGCCGAGGCTCCGAAGACCGTCGAGAACTTCCTGACGTACGTCCGCAACGGGCACTACGACGGCACGATCTTCCACCGTGTGATCGACGGCTTCATGGTCCAGGGCGGTGGCTTCACCGCGGACATGGTGCAGAAGCCGACCATGGCCCCGGTGCCGAACGAGGCCGACAACGGGCTGAAGAACGTCGCCTACACCGTCGCGATGGCGCGGACCAGTGACCCGCACTCCGCGACCGCCCAGTTCTTCGTGAACGTCTCGGACAACGACTTCCTCAACTACACGGCGAAGACCCCGAACGGCTGGGGTTACACCGTCTTCGGCCGGGTGGCCGAGGGGCAGGACGTCGTCGACTCGATGAAGAAGGTCAGGACCGGCAGCAGCCGTGGGCACGGGGACGTTCCGACCCAGCCCATCATCATCGAGGGCGCCAAGGTTCTGGACTGACCCGGTCAGGGTGGTGTCGTACCGGGCACGGAATGGTTGCGGCGTGGGCTTTTCGCCGTGACCGTGCCGTGCCCACGGCAGCATGACGTCGTATGAGTCGTGCGAGTCGCAGCAGCCGGGATCGGTACGTCGACTTCCTGCGGGCCTGGGCCATCGTCCTCGTCGTGTTCGGGCACTGGCTGATCACCGGGCTGGTTCGCGGGCCCGGCGGGGAGATCTCCGCACCTGAGCTTCTGGCGGCCCTTCCCTGGACCCAGTGGCTGACCCTTTTCTTCCAGGTCATGCCGCTATTCTTCCTGGCCGGCGGGTACGCGGCCGGCGGCTCCTGGTCACGCGCCGGGGGCGGTACGGCCGAATGGGTGAGGCGGCGGGCCGTGCGGCTGCTGCTGCCGGCCGGTGTCTACAGCGGGCTGGTGCTGGTCGCCGTAGCCGTCTGCTCTGCCGTCGGGGTGGATCCGGGAACCCTCGCCCTGGTGGGCTGGGCCATGGCCATGCAGTTCTGGTTTCTGCCCGTCTATCTGCTGCTGAGTGCTCTGACGCCCCTGCTGTACGCGGCGCATCTGCGCTGGGGGCTCCTCGTCCCCGTCGCCATGGGGCTCGTCGCCCTCGCCGCCGACGCCCTGGTGCTCACCGCGCACCTGCCGTACGTCGGGCTCCTCAACTACGTCCTCGTCTGGGGCGTCGCCTACCAGCTCGGCTTCTGCTGGCGGGACGGCGGGCTGACCGGCGGACGCGAGAACGGGACCAAGACCAGGACCGGGAACGGGAACGGGAAGCAGTGGGTGGCCGCCGCCATGGTCGTGGGTGGCGGGGGCGCCTTCGCCGTGCTCGTCGGGCTCGGGCCCTTTCCGGTCAGCCTGATCCTCGTCACCGGGCAGGAGCCCAGCAACACCAATCCGCCGTCCGCCGCCATGCTGGCCTGGACCGTGGCACAGGTGGGGCTCGCTCTTCTCCTCGCTCCGGGCCTGCGGCGGCTTCTGGGGCGGGAGCGGGTGTGGCGGGCCGTACGGCCCCTCGGCGGGGTCAGCATGACGCTCTATCTCTGGCACATGCTGCCCGTGCTCGTTGTCGCCGCCGCCTTCTATCTCACCGGGCTCGCGCCCCAGCCCGGCTACGGGTCCGCGGGGTGGTGGGCGCTGCGGGTGCCCTGGCTGGTCGTCCTCGGGGGTGTGCTGGTCGGGGTTGTGGTGGCTCTTCGGCCGCTGGAGCGTGGGCTGGGTGTTCTGTACGAGCGGGGCGGGACAGGGCGTCCCTGGGCTCTCTGGCTCGGGCTCGCCCTGAGTGTGGCCGCGCTGACCCGGTTCGCCGCGCAGGGGTTCGCGTACGAGGGGCGGTTTCCCGTGCTGCCCGCGCTGGGGCTTGCGGTGGGCGTCGCGCTGGTGACGGTGCGCGGGCGCGCGCCCGAACACCGCGACGCCAAAAACACCGAGGGCTGCGAGGACTCCGAGGGCTCCTTGGAGGAAGCCGCCTAATGGGAGCTACGGGGCCGGGGAATGCTCGGTTCCGTAGCCGTCAGCAGGTGAGCACTATCGCCGCCGGAA